>JBKJLX010000528.1:0-27315 GCA_046596645.1 Polyangiaceae bacterium | reverse complement strand
GCAGGCGCAGCGGCAGGGGCCAGGGCGAGGGGCGCGAGAGCCAGGGGACCCAGCGCGGGGAGGGAGCTCGCGACCGCCGCCGACGCGCCGGCCGCCAACTCCCTCCCCGCGCTGGGTCCCCTGGCTCTCGCGCCCCTCGCCCTGGCCCCTGCCGCTGCGCCTGCCGCGGCCTGCCGCGCGGAGAGTGCGAAGGGTTTCACCGGCTTCTACGCGAACGACGCGTGGGCCGACGGCGAGGTCGTCCTCACCTTCGACGACGGGCCGCACCCGACCGCGACCCCGCGCGTGCTCGAGCTGCTGAGAAAGCACGACATGCCGGCGACCTTCTTCCTCGTCGGCCGCAACATCTCGCGCGACACCTACTCGCTGGTGCAGCGGATGGTCGCCGAGGGGCACAGCGTGGGCTCGCACTCGTACAGCCACGACGTGCACATGACCAACGTGGCCGCCGCGGAGGTCTCGCGCGACGACATCGTCAGCCAGCACCGCGCGACCGCCATCCTCATCGACATGGCGCTGCTTGCGATCTCGGCGGACGACTTCGACGCGATGTTCGTCGAGGTCTTCCAGAGCCAGCCCGCGACCTGGCTGACCGCGCGCACCATCCGCAAGCAGCACGCCAGCTACTCCGTGCGTCACGAGGCGCTCCTCGCCAGGCGCGGCTTCGCCGTCGGCACCCGCGCCTACGACGTCCTCTACTCGCGCCCCCCGGGTGGCGGCCCCTATGTCGAGCACGACGGCGCGGCCGGCATGGCCATCCACGACGGGGCGCTCGGCGAGCTCTCGATGATGAACGTGCTGTGGCACGGCGCCTCGGGCGACACCGACCCCGCCCAGCGCGCCGACTTCGGCTTCCTCACCGGCAACATGGACCGCACCGCGAAGAAGGGTGGCGTCCTCCTCATCCACGACTACATCCGCGCCGACGCGCTCGCGAAGAGCCTCGCCACCATCGCCGCAAGCCCCGACGTGCGCGTCGTGACCATGGACCAGGCCGTCGAGGCGAAGTTCGGCTGCGACCGCGCGACCATGAGCGCCTCCCTGCGGCGCGCGCCGGGCGGCACCTCGCCCCAGGCCCGCCAGGCGAGCCGCTGACCGCGGAGCGAGCTCAGCAGTCGCTGGAGGAGCAGTCGCAGCGCGAGGGCTCGGTGCCCTCGGGGCAGCCCGGCGTCTGCCCGGAAAGGTCGACCACCTGCCCGAGCATCGCCGGGTCGGCGTCGAAGCCGACGCCCAGCGAGATCGAGTCGCAGGGCGACGTGGGCGTACCCGTGCCGGAGAAGATGTCGGCCGACTCGCACACGGTGTCGCGCGCGATCCCGAAGATCGCGTTGTCGGTGCAGAGCGGGTCGCCGTTGCCGTCGCGAAAGTCGTCGAGCGAGTCGAAGATGGCCGACGTGGGGAGCCGCGCCGACAGCACGCCCTCGCGGAGCGCCCATCCGGTGGGCGCCTCCACCAGGCGCGCCTTGAGAAAGCCGGCCACGAACGCGAGCTTCAGGCGCGCGTCCTCCGACACCACGACGATGCCCGAGGCCGGGAGGGACGCCACCAGGACACCGTCCGCGATGTAGGCGTTGTCGTCGAAGAAGCGCGGGTCGTCGACGGTGCCGGCGCTGCCTACGCTCTCCCGGTCGACCTGCCAGGCGTCAGTGCCGTTCCACTGGGGCGTGACCCCCCCGCCGAACGCCTGGCTGGTGAAGAGGCTGAAGCGCACCTTCGAGTCGGTGGGCTCGCCGGTCCACCCCTCGATGCGGAGAAGCAGCGTCCACTCGCCGGCGTCGGCGTCCTGGGAGAGCTGCTGGGAGGCGAAGGCGCCGTTGGTGAGCAGGCTCAGCTGGCCGAAGAGCGTCTGCGACTGCGCGTCGATCCCGCGCTCGGAGTCGCAGAGGTTGTCCTCGTCGGTATCAGGGTGGGGGATGCAGGACGACGCCCCGGGGCAGGTGCAGACCCCGTCGAGGTTGAGGCCTGCGGTCGGACCGTCGTCGTCGTTCAGGTCGATCGCGCGGACGGCCACGACGACAGTGACGTCGCCGCCGGCGTCGTCGACGCCGGGGTAGCCGGGCACGTCGAGCGACGAGCAGTCCACGCTGCCGCCCGCGCCGCCCGCCTGCCCCGCGCCGCCACTGCCGGCGCTGGCGGGGGAGGACGCGCCCTCGCCACCGGCGCCGGTGCTGGAGACCGTGGTGCTCGACGAGCCGCCGCCTGCCCCCAGCGCGACGTCCTCGTCGAGACCGGCCACGCACTCGCAGCTGGCCGTGCACATCGCGCACGCGGAGAGGGCCAGCGCCACGCGCAGGACGGCGACGAGCTCGGGGACCCTCATCCGGCGGTCAGAAGCGTACGCGGACCCAGCTCCCCGCGGCACCGGGACCGACGACGGGCGTCAGGGCGACCGAGGGCGCGTCGGCCTCGGCCTCGTCGGGCGCGAGGAGAAACAGCGTCACTGCTCCTGCCCCGGCGAGCACACCCAGCACCAGGCCGACGTTGGCGACGGTGGCAGCGCTGCGTCCGTCCTCGTGAGCGGCGAGCCCCTCCGCGTCGCACACGTTGCTGGGGCAGCGCTCCTCCACCGTCGACCCGTCGGACAAGGCGGCGATGCCGAACCCGCTGCCGATGACGAGCCCGAGCGCGGCGACGCCGCCGAGCACGTAGGAGGTCGGCTTCATCCAGGTGCCGGGCGGCGTCTCGGCCGGGGGCGGCGGGGGCGGCGCCGCGGGCTTCTGCGCGAGCGCCAGCTCCGCGATGACCGCGGTCTTCTTGTCGCCCTCCGCGAGGGTGACCGACGTCTTCCAGGGGACGCGATCCTCCGCCGTGGCCACCAGCTCGTGGTTGCCGGGATCGACAGCCAGGCGGGTGCCCAGGCTGGCCGAGCCCATCACCACGCCATCGAGCTCGACGCGCAGGCCGGGCGGCGCCTCGCCGTCGAGCGTGATGGTGAGGTAAGGCACGCGCGGCGCGAGCTCGTCGACCTTGCGCTGCGCGAGCGTCACCCGGTCGCGGCGGTTGGCGCGCTTGGCGAGCTCGAGCGCGCTCTGGTACTCGGCCCACGCCGTCGCCAGCTTGCCTTCCTTCTCATGGCAGGTTGCCAGATTGAGCAGGGTCCCGCCGACCGGGTCGAGGCGCTGGCTCTCCTCCAGCTTGCGGCATGCGCTGGCGTAGTCGCCCCTGGCCAGCAGCTGCTTGCCCTCGCGGAACAGCGACTCCGCCAGCGCGCGCTCCGACGGCGTCTGCGCGGCGGCAGTCATGCTGCCGGCGAGCGACGATGCAACGAGCGCGAGCGCCAGGACGGCTCGTCCCACGTCACTGTCGATCATCGAGAGGATCGGGGCCGGGCCGGGAGGGGCCGCCGCTCGGCGGTCGGGCTCGAGGCGCGACGCCGCGTGGCGGCGCGCTCGCCGAGGCGGCAGGTGCGCTCGGAGCAGAGGAGGCGGACGGCGCCGGTGGCGGCCCGCCGGGGTCGTCTAGTTGCGCGCGCACCGGCTCGGTGTCGGCGGGGCGCGTGCGGCTCGGCTCGAGGCCGCGCTCACCTTCGACGCGCGAGCTCGCGGCGGCGGGGCGAGGCGCGTCGCCGCCGCCGACGCCGCGCACCACCCAGGAGAGCCCGACGCCGGTGGCGATGAGCGCTATCGCGCCGCCGATCGCGACCGGCAAGGGCAGCCGACGCCCCGGCGCGTGCTCGACGGTGGAGACGCTGCCGCCGGCGATGGTGGTGGGCTCGCTGGGCCCGTTGGCTGGCGTCGCGCCGTAGACCGCGACGGGGCTCGCGCCCGGGTCGAGGAACGGGCCGGCGACCGGCCCGGGCCTCGACACCTCGGACTGCGCGTCGGCCGCGACCGTCCCCGGGACGTGGATGCCGTGCGCGCCCGGGGCCAGCGGCCGCAGCGCGTCGGCGAGCTGGGCAGCGGTCTGCCAGCGAAGGTTCAGATCGCGGGTGAGGCAGCGCGCGACGATCGCCTCCAGCTCGACGGACGCGCCGGGCGCGTGCTCGCGCAGCGGCGTCGGCTCATCCGCGATGATCGCGGCGAGCACCGCGGCGGCGCTCGGGGGCGGGTATCCCTCATGGTGAGGCGCCGCGAAGGCGCTCTTGTTGCTGACCAGCCGGTGAAGGATGGCCCCCAGCGACCACAGGTCGGCGCGACCATCGACCCCGTGCGGCGAGCGGATCTGCTCCGGGGCCATGTAGAGCGGCGATCCCAGCACGTCGTCGCCGGTGGTGAGCGTCGACTCGCCAGACATGCCCTCCATCTCGACGATCTTGGAGATGCCGAAGTCGACCACCTTCACCAGGGGCGACCCGTCCGGTCGGCGGGTGAGGAACAGGTTCGCCGGCTTCAGATCGCGATGGACGATGCCGAGCCCGTGCGCCTCGCCGATCGCCGCGCAGGTCTGGATGACGTACCCAGCGGCCTCGGCGACCGGCATCGGCCCGTCGCGCCGCAGCTTCTGGCCGAGATCGATCCCTTCCAGCAGCTCCATGACCAGGAACGGCTGCCCGTCGTCGGTGCGCGACGCGTCGATCACGCGCGCGACGTGCTCGCTGCGGAGCCGCGCCGCCGCCTGGCCCTCGCGCAGAAAGCGCCGCACGATCTCCGGCTTCTTCGCCATCTCCCCGTGGAGGAACTTGATGGCGACCTGCTGGCGGAGCTCCAGGTGCTCCGCCGAGCACACGACGCCCATCCCCCCGGTCCCGATCACGCGCAGCAGCCGGTACTTGCCCGCCACCAGGTCACCCGGCCGTGGGGCACCGTCGAGAGAGCGGCGAGGCGGAGGCGGCGGAGGCATCGGCGACGAGGGCGCCGCACGGCTGCGCCCAGGTCGCAGGATACAGGATCAGTTCTTATCTTCGCGCCCGGCCTCGGCGAAGAGGGCGAAGAGCGCGCACGCGATGCAGAAGCGGGGGTCGATGCGGCCCTGCGCCTCCGACATGTCGAGGTGGAACTCCTTGGCGAAGAACTTGAACGCCTGGGTCACCTTCGCGACGGACGAGCCGCCGAGCTCGACGTGCCACTTCCCGGTGAGGATGGGGAAGAAGCGGCGGAGGAGGGCGGCGCCGTCCTCCTGCATCATGCCGACGACCTGGTCGCCTGCGTCGAGCAGCTCCCACTCGTCGCGGATGATCGACTTCAGGCCCTTGTGGCGGATGGTGCCGACCTTCTGACCGCTCGCGCTGTCGAACACGTCGTGCGCGATGTTGAGCCCGATCAGCTGGCGCTGGCGCACCGTGAGCATCGGGCGCGTCTCCCCCTCGTCGGCGTAGATCGTGAACTCCTGCTTCAGCTTGAAGACCGGCTTCTTCACGTAGGCGGCGAGCGCGCCGTCCGGCGAGTAGACGAAGAACTTCCGCCCGAGGAACGACAGCCAGGGCCGCGTCACCTTGTAGTGCGAGTGCGAGAAGGGCGGCGCCTGCAGCCCCATCCCGCCTGCCGGCACCATCTGCTGACCCATGTCTTGCCCGTAGCTCATCTCTTGGCTCCCTCATCGGGCGCCCGCACACGCGGCGCCGCAAATCAGGGCTTGTACACCGGCGCGTAGCCCGGCGCACGGGCCTCGCGCGCGGCGTAGTAGGCGACGAGCGCGGCGGCGGCGAGGCGGGCGCGCTCGCGGGCGGGGTCGCCGGGCGCCCGATCCCACACGTCCTCCAGCTCGCCGGGGTCGGCGGAGAGATCGTACGCCTCCACCGTCTTTCGCCGGAGATCGAGGATCACCTTGCTCCCGTCGGCAGCGATGTGGGCGCGACGCATCCGACCTTCTGCCAGGAGAGGCCGCTCCAGGACCGTCGCCGCCATCGGCCTGCCCGCGGTGGGCTGCGCCGGCGCCGGGTGGAGGAGGGGCACCAGCGACTCACCCACCCAGCCAGGGGGGGTCGGCTGCCCGAAGAGATCGAGGACGGTGGGTCCGACGTCGAGCAGCGTCACCGGCTCGGAGACGGCGCGCGGCATGACGCCCGGCCCGCGCACCAGCAGCGGCACGCGGATCATCTCCTCGTAGAGGGTCTTGGTGTGCTCCCAGGTCTCGTGCTCGCCGAACGCCTCGCCGTGATCGCTGGAGACGATCAGGAACGAGCGCCCGCGCAGGCGCGGCCCGTCGAGGACCGCGAGCAGGCGCGAGAACGTCGCGTCGAGGGCGGCGATTTCGGAGAGATACCGCTCCTTCTTGCTGCCGTCGCGCACGGTGCCGCGATCGTAGGGCGCGTGCGGCTCCATGAAGTGCGCGTAGAAGAACGCCGGGCCGTCGTCCACGCGGCTCAGCGCGCCGAGGAGCGGCCCCTCGATCTCGCGCGCGCGAGCGTGGCGACGTCCGGTGGAGGCGAGCACCTGGCCTGCGAAGCCGGAGGCGGTGCCGTACTCCTCGGCGAGGAAGTTGGTGCCCACGACCTTGAGCGTGTCCACGCCGGCCGCCCCGAGCAGCGACGGGAAGCGCGGCGTGGGGTCGCCGGCGGCGTACTCGAAGCGCGCGTTGCCCTGGCCGTACTTCGCCCAGAACAGCTCGGAGAAGGTGCGCCCTGCGAAGGTCGCGGTGAGGGAGACGGCGGTCTGGCTGCCCGGCGATCGCGCGACGAGGAAGTGCGCCGAGCTGTCGCGCAGCCTGGCCAGGGTCGGCCAGCTCTGGTCCCGCGACCTGTCGGTGATGGCATCGGCGCGCACCGCGTCGACGGTGACGAACACCACCACCGGCGGGCCGACCTCGGCGAGCGGCGGCGACGAGGGCGGGGTCGGCGGGTCGCCAGGTGCGGTCGCGCGGAAGAAGCGCGCGCCGCGCTCCGGCACCTGCGGCGGGGGGAGGCCGTCGATCTCCCAGCGCGTCATCGCCAGCGCCCAGGCACCGGCAGAGCCCGGCGACCGGAAGAGCTGCTTGCGGGTCGCGTTGTCGACACCGCCGAACACCGGCACCACCGCCAGCAGCGTGACGCCGACCGCCGCCGCGCGGGCGACGGTCGGCCGCGCGATCAGGCGGTCGAGGAGCCACGGGGCGAGCGCGCTCCCGGCGAGCAGGCCGGCCAGGGCGCCGACCACCGCGTGGATCTCGGCGTAATCGTCGCGGAAGAGCAGGTGGTTGCCCACCGCGCCGCCCAGCGCCAGCACCAGCGCCGCGGTGCGGAGGCGCGGCCCCGGCGCGGCGATGGCGCCGATGGAGTGAACCACCGCCGGGCTCGTGCCGAGCAGGATCACGAAGAGGACGAAGAGCGGCGTCGCCGCCGTGCCGTCGAAGGCGGAGTCGGCCTGCCGCCAGAGGACGCGCGCCATCACCAGGTAGGTGAGCCCGGCGCCGGCGACGACGTAGGCGGTCAGCTGCGCGGCGAGCGGCGCACGCACCCGGGCGAAGAGGGCCGCGACGAGCGCCACCGGGGCGCCGAGGCCGAGACCCAGCGCCAGCAGCGTCCCCACGCCGGCCAGCGTGCGGCGCGCGAGGAGCGACGCCGTCGGCGGCGGCGAGAGCGCCGGGCCCAGCACCGCGTCGACGGCGGCGAGCCAGGCGCCGGCGAGCGCCCACGCCAGGAGGGCGAGCGCGGCGGCTCGCAGCGCGCCTCCCCGGCGAGCGGACACTACGTCGCGCGGGGGAACGACACGACGATGCGCGAGCCGCCACCGTTGGTGAGCAGCCCGGTGTCGACGTGGAGCGGGAGGTCGAGCGACCCGGCGATCGCCTGCGCCGCGACGAGCGCGACATGCATCGGCCGCGTCATGGGCAGGGCGTCGAAGTCGATGCGGGTGCCGGGCGCACCGCCGGAACCACCACGGAGGGGGAGCGCGGGGCCCGCGTCCTCCAACCCGACCAGCAGGCGCGCGTCGGTCTCGGCATACGAGACCTTCACCGTCGAGCTCGGCGGCGAGGACGAGACGGCCCAGCCGAGCAGCTGGTGGAAGAGCGCCGCCACCGTCTGCGAGCAGATCGCCTCCTCCCCGGCGCCGCCGCCCTCGGGCACGTCGAGTGCGATCTTCACGTCGTGGCGCGCAGCGCGCACCGACTGATCGTGGACCACCTCGCGGAGGATCTCGAGGACGTTGCCGGGGGCTGGCTGCTCGGCGACCGGGCAGGAGGCGACGCGGCCGAGGTCGGCGATGAGCTCGCTCGCCGCCAGGAGGTGACGCGACACGCTGGCGGCAATCTCGCCGGCCTCGCCCGCCTCGTCGCGCAGTGGCGTCACGTCGCGGCCGATCGACGCCAGGATGCCCCGCACGCTGGAGGTCATGCCGCGCGCGGCGGCTACCAGGCAGCCCAGGCTGTCCGACGTGGGGGCGGTGGAGAAGCCGAGCGAGGGAGGCGGCTCGCTCTGGGAGCTGCGCGACTTCGCCAGCTCGCGCGCGTACTTCTCGCCCTGGGCCTGGGCGATCGCGAGCTCCTTGCGGAGCGTCTCGATCTCGTTGGTCTCGTCGTCCGCCGGGAGGGAGAGGATGCGATCGTTACCCTCCAGCGAGAGGCGTCCGCCGTGGCGGCCGGCCATGCGCGCCAGCCAGCGCAGCTCGGTACCGTCGAGGCTGGAGCGATCGGGGCCGAGCTGCACGGCGATGCGCACCTCTTCGCCGTGGCGCTTCACCGAGACCTCGGCCGCGCGCTCCCCGCCCGGGTCGGCCGACTCGCTCATGAGCACGTGGAGCATGCGACGCAGCTCCTGCTCGTAGAAATTGACGGTGAGGCCCTTGCCCATCTCGATCTGGACGCGCGCCTCGGGCGCGATCTCCCAGACCAGGGCGGCCACGTCGATGCGGCCGCGGCGGCCGCGAGGCTGCGCCTGCTGGCCGTAGAGCGACGTGAGCATGCTCATCGCCTGGTCGAGGCTGTCGAGCGTCGTCTCGACGCCGCCCGTCTCCTCCGGCACGCCTTCGATGCCGGGCGGCGGCTCGCTCGGCCGCTCGCGGATCTCGGTCTCGCCGATGCCAGCGAGGCCACCGGTGGGCAGCCCGACACCACGTCGGAGCTTCTGCGCCGCGTGCCGTGCTTCCTGCATGAGGAGCCACGAGAGCTCGGTGCGCGTCAGTCGATCGGTCACGAAGGAATCTCCGAAGGTGAGTCAGCCTAACAGTACGCCCATGGGAGGGTAGACTGGGGCGCAATGACGGGGGAAAGGCGCCCAGCGGCCCGGAAGTCGGCCTGCGCTGCGCTCGCCGCCTGTTCCTCGACCGGCTGGGTCGGCCGCTGGCTCAGCTGCTGGGTCACCTGCGGGGCGCTCCTGGCCGGCTGCGGCTCGGAGGCGGCAAGCCCCTTCGGCTCGGGCGGGGGCGGCAGCGCCAGCGTTGGCTCCACCGCCACCGGGGCGGGCGGCGGCGAGATCCTGGTGGGCAGCGGCGGCGCCGGCGGCGAGGACGACCCGACGCTCGGCGGCCCCTGTGAGGACGACGCCACCTGCGACGACGGCGCCGACTGCACCGGCGATCGCTGCGATCAGGACCTCGGCCGCTGCCGCTTCACCCCCGACGCGTCGGCGTGCCAGGACGGCGTCCACTGCAACGGAGAAGAGGTGTGCACCCCCCGCGTCGGCTGCGAGGATGGTTCGCCCTTCGACTGTGGCGACGACGACGCCTGCACCATCGACACCTGCGTGGAGGACACGCAGACCTGCTCGCGCCAGCTGCGCGACGCCGACGGCGACGGCGACCCCGATGGCCACTGCACCGGCGGCGGCGACTGCGACGATCTCGACCCCACGCGATCGTCGGCGGCGACCGAGGTCTGCGCCAACCGCCTCGACGACGACTGCGACGGCGACGTCGACGAGACAGGGTGCACCGCCCCCCCGCACGACGACTGCGAGGACGCGCTCGAGATCGAGCCTGACGCGCTGCTGGTGATGACGACCGCGGGCGCCGATCTCGACGTCGGCACCACGTGCGCGCCCGAGGGCGCCCCCTTCGACGTCATCGCCACCGTCACCATCCCCGCGGGGGCGGCGCGCGATCTGGACGTGCGCGGCGTCGCCAGCCAGGGCCCGTTCTCCATCGCCATCGCCGAGGACTGCGGCGATCGCTCGAGCGAGCTGGCCTGCGGGGGCCCGGCGTTCGGGCCGGAAGGCGCGCCGCGCGCGCGGGCCCTCGCGCGATCGGTGCCGCCAGGCGAGGTCACCGTGATCGTCACCACCGCCGTCGCCGAGGCGGTGTCCCTCGACGTCCGCCTGGGGCCGGCCACCATCGCCGAGACCAACGAGACCTGCGGCACCGCGGCGGACCTGGCGGTCGGCGAGGCGATCGAGGTCGATCTGGTCGACGCCGCCGAGGATCTGGGCACCGCGTGCGCGCGCGCCACGGGTGAGCTGGTGTGGCGCCTCGAGCTGGAGGAGCCCGCCGCCCTCGACATCCACGCGACCAGCCTGGACGGCCTGGGCAACCCCAGCGTGTCGCTGCGCGCCGAGGCCTGCGCCCTCCCCGAGGAGGAGGTGACCTGCCGCACCGGGGACAACGTCCACATCCATCGCAACGCGGTCCCCGCCGGCGTCTGGTACGTGGCGCTGTCGGCGTCGGCGCCCACGCGCACCCGGCTGGTGGTCGAGGCGTCGGATCCAGCGGCTCCCCTGCCCGACGAGGACTGCGAGGGCGCGCCGACGATCGAGCCGGGGTCGTCGGTGAGCTTCGACATGACCGTCCACCAGGACGACCACGCGCCGTGCGTCGTCGGCAGCGTCGACGCCGCCTACACGCTGGAGATCGCCCGACCGACCGATCTCCTGCTCGTGCAGCGCACGGCGCCCGGCGACCCCGGGGGCATCGCGCTCGCCGACGCCGCCTGCACCGCCGACGCGGTCGTGGCCTGCTCGCCCGCCGGCAACGCCCCGGTGCGCCTGCGCCGCCGCGGGCTCGGCGCCGGCGATCACCGGATCGTCCTCGAGGGCACCGCCGGGGGGACGCAGCGGCTCGACGTGCTGGGGCGCCCGGCCCTCCCCGCGATCAGCGTGCCCTTCGCCGACGGCTGCGGCGACGTGCTGAGCATCCCCAGAGACGGCGGCTACTTCGTGGGGAACACCGCCGGCGCCAGCGCCGACCTCGACGCGGGATGCGACGACGCCGGCGGCCCCAGCGGCGGCGCCCCCGAGAGACTGCTGCGCCTCGACCTCGACGAGCGCTCGCGCGTGGTGCTCGACGCCAGCGGCTCCACCTACCGCGTCCTGCTCGACGTGCGCGAGGGGCCCGACTGCCCTGGCATCGAGGTCCCCCTCGCCTGCACCGTGACCACCTCGTCCGCCGGCGCGGCCTTCCTCGACCTCGAGCTCGAGGCGGGCACCTACTTCGTCCAGGTCGACGGCCGCTCGGAGGAGACCGGCGCCTTCCAGCTGGACGTCCACGTGCAGCCGGCGCCCTGACGTTGCTGCGTGCTACCGTCCCGCCCCCATGATGGGCCGCATGATGGGCCGGAAGATAAGCCGCATCGGCGCGATCGCGCTGAATACGTACCGTGAGTCGGTCCGCGCCCGCATCCTGATCGGGCTCGCCGGCGTCGCGTTCGCGGTGTCGCTCTACTCGCTGGTGGTCGGCGCTTACACGCTGCAGAGCGCGCCGCGCGTGGTGAGCGACCTGGGCACGGCGTCGATCTCGATCTTCGGGATCGCGGTCGCGGTGATCATCGGGGCCACCTCCCTCCACCGCGAGCTGGAGCAAAAGACGATCTTCCCCATCCTCGCGCGGCCCATCGCGCGCTGGGAGTACCTGGTCGGCAAGTACCTGGGGACGATGCTGGTCCTCACCGTCTTCGTCACGGCGTACGCGGGGGTCGTCCTCTCCCTGGGCGCCCTGCTGGGGGGAAGGGAACCGGCGATCGTCATCGGCCCCGGCCTCGGCGTGCTCGCCCTGTTCGGGGTGGTGGCCTGGCGCTCGCCGGGCGCGCGCACTTACGGGCCGATCGCGCTCGCCTTCGCGCTCCTCGCGCTCGGCATCGGCCTCTCCAGCGTGGCGCCCATCGAGCGCCGCTTCGTCCTCGGGTCGGCCACGCTCGCCCTGCTCGAGATCGGGATCGTCGCCGCGGTCGCCACGCTCTTCAGCTCGTTCTCCAGCCCGTTCCTCTCCGCCCTGCTCACGCTGGGGCTGGTCATGGTCGGCCGCAGCGCCGACGCGATGGCGCGCCTGCCGGTGAAGTACTTCGGGCAGTCCCTGCACGACCTCTTCGCCACCCTGTCGCGCTTCGTTCCCAACCTGCAGCTGTACGTTCCGCCGCGGCCGCTCCTCACCGGCGAGGCGGTCGACGCCGACACCGTGCGCTACATCCTGCTCGCCGCAGGCAACGCCGCCGGGTGGTCGGTGCTGCTGCTCGCCACCGCCGCCGTGATCTTCAGGCGGCGCGACTTCACGTGACGGCCCGCCCCCGCGGCTGGTGGTGGCGGGGCGCCTCGGCGCTGCTCGTCGTCGCCGTCGTGGTGGCCGCGGCCACGGCGCGCGTCGTCTACTCGGGCGAGCGGGAGATCGCGGCTTCCACCGAGGCGCTGATCGCGGGCGATGCGCACGAGGCCACGGTGCGCGCCCGCCGGGCCGCCGCCTGGTACGCGCCGGGCGCGCCCCACGTCCGGGTAGCCTACGATCGGCTCCTGGCGCTGGGCCGCGAGGCCGAAGCCCGACGGCGCCCCGCGATCGCGCTCCTCGCCTACGAGGGCGTTCGCGAGGCGGCGATCTCCACCCGCTGGCTGGTCCCGATGCACACGGCCGAGGTCGCCGAGGCGGAGGCGGCGATCGCCCGCATCCGCTCGAAGGACGAGCGGCCGCCGAGCACCGCGAGCGATCCGGACGCCGCGATCGAGCGCGAGCTGCTGACGGCGCTGGCGGCGCGACCCGGCCCCTCGCGCGCCGCCTCCGCAGCCCTCGGCCTCAGCTTCCTCGCCTGGACGGGCGGCCTGACCTGGGTGCTCACGCGCGCCGTCGACGCGACCGGCCGCCTCGATCGCCGGCGCTCCCTCCCCGGCTTCGTCGCCTTTGCCGTCGGCCTGCTCGGGTGGATCGCCCTCCTCTTCAGCGCGTGAGCCAGGAGGCGGCCACGAATGCGGGGGCCCGGTTTGGCCGGACGGCTCGGGGGGTGATAAGCCCCGGCCCATGGCGAGCGGAGCCGGGCCGTCCTTCGCCGACGCCGTGGAGGCCTACCTGGTCTCGCTCGCCGGCGAGCGCAGGGCCTCGCCCCACACGGTCGCCGCCTACCGTCGCGATCTCCGGCAGCTGATCGATTTTGCAGCGGAGAAGAAGGCGCGGAACCTGGGCGACCTCGACGTGTACGTCCTCCGGGCGTGGCTGGGCTCGCTGGCCCGCACTCACCAGGCGTCGTCGATCGCGCGGAAGATGGCGGCCGTGCGATCGCTGTTCCGCCACGCGCGCCGCCGCGGCGACGTGGTGGCCGACCCCACGGCCGCGCTCGCGTCACCCAAGGTGCGGCGCGGCTTGCCCACGCTGCTCAACGTCGACGACGCCAACCGCGTCCTCGACGAGACGGAGGGTGACGCCCACCGAGAGGTGCGCGACCGCGCCGTGCTGGAGGTGCTCTACGGCTCGGCCCTGCGCGTCTCCGAGCTGTGCGGCCTCGACCAGGTCGACGTGCGGATCGACGGCCAGGGCGGCGAGCTGCGCGTGCTGGGCAAGGGGAGCAAGGAGCGAGTCGTGCCGCTGGGCTCCAAGGCGGCGGCGGCGCTGCGCGCCTGGCTCGAGGTCCGCCCCGAGCTCGCAGCACGCGGATCCGCGGGTGACGCGCTGTTCCTGGCCCCGCGCGGCGGGCGCCTCGGCGTGCGCGGGGTGCAGCGCCTGGTGCAGGCGCGCGGCGCGAGCGGCGCCGGCCGCGCCGACCTCCACCCCCACGCGCTGCGCCACACCTGCGCGACCCACATGCTCGACGGCGGCGCCGATCTGCGCGTGATCCAGGAGATGCTCGGCCACGCCAGCCTCTCGACGACGCAGCGCTACACCCACGTGTCGATCGAGCACCTGGTCCGCGCCTACGACCGCGCGCACCCGCTGGCCTCGCCCACCGGAGGCCGCGGCGAGGGCGGACCGTGAGCGGCTCGGCGCGCGAGACCGGACGAGCCCTCGCCCGCGGCGCCCTGGGGGGCGCGTTCGCCGCGGCGCTGATCGCGATGTTCGACGCGCGCTGGTCGGGCGCCGCGCGCGCCGCCGGTCCCGACAGCGCGGCCGCGCACGTCGCCTTTCCCGACATGGCGGTGGCCTGCCTCGGCGTCATCGCGCCGCTGGCGCTGGTCCTATCGCTGGGGACCGCCGCGGCGTGGCGCCTCCTCTCGCCAGGGCGGCCGGCCAGCGTGCCGGCGTGGCTCGCGGCGCTGCGCCGGCAGGCCGCAGGTCGTCCGGCGGACGTGGCGGCGTTCGCGCCGCTGGTCGTCCTCGCCGGCTTCGCCTGGTCGACGTCGTGCGCCTACCTCGCGCGCGCGGTGATGCGCCTCGCCGTGCCGCCGCCGCTCGCCGGGCTCGCAGTGGCCGCGGGCGGGCTGGCCGCCGCGGCCGCGCTCGCCACCATCGCCCTGGCGTTCGTGCCGCCGCTGCGTCGCCGCCTCGCCAACGCCAGCGAGGACCGACCCGGCTTCGTCGACCCCGCGACGACCGGAACCTTCGGCCTGGCCCTCGCCGCGGCGCTCTTCGCGCTGGGCGTCGCCACCGGGAGCCCCTCGGGCGAGGGCGGGTTCCTCGGCATCTGGGGCGTCTTCAAGCGCGAGGAGCTCGACCTGCGGGCCGCAGGCTGCGCTCTCGGCATCGTGCTCGCCGCGCTGTTCGCCACCTCCGGCGCGCGCAGCGTGCGCGGTCGCGTCGCCGCCCTGCTCGCCATCGCCCCTCTCGCGGCGACGATCCACGCTGCCACCGCGCTGGAGCGGGAGCCCGACCTGGGGCTGCAGCTCGACCGCAGCGCCCCGCTCTCGAGGGTCGTGGTGCGCCTCCTCCGCCGGGGCGCCGACCGAGACGGCGACGGCGCCGCCGGCCTGTTCGGCGGAGGTGACTGCAGCGACCGCGACGCGGCCATCGGTCCCCACGCGACCGAGGTGCTCGACAACGGCGTCGACGAGGACTGCTCGGGCGAGGACCTGACGTCGGCGCGGCTCGCCGAGCTCGCCCCCGACGCGCCGGCCCCGACGCCCACCGTGGCGGAGGACACGCTTCCCCGCGACCTCAACGTCGTCCTCGTCACCATCGACACGCTGCGCTGGGACCTCGGCTACGCCGGCAACGAGCGCCCGCTGTCGCCCAACATCGATCGCCTGGCCGCGCGCAGCACCGTCTACGAGCGCGCGTACTCGCTGGCGAGCTACACCGGCAAGAGCGTCGGCCCGATGCTCATCGGCAAGTACGGTAGCGAGACCGATCGCAACTGGGGCCACTTCAACAAATTCGGCCCGCGCGACACCTTCCTCGCCGAGCGCCTGCAGAGGTCGGGGATGCGGACGATGGGTGTCCACGCCCACCGCTACTTCGACGTCTGGGGGGGCCTGGAGCGTGGCTTCGACGTGCTCGACATGGCCGCCGCGCCCCCGAAGGACGCGCCCTGGGACGTCGACACCAAGGCCTCCGGCAAGGAGCTCACCGACGCCGCCCTCGCCGTGCTGGCCAGACCGGAGAACGTCGCCGGCCGCTTTTTTCTATGGGTCCACTACCTCGACCCCCACGCCGACTACCTGGCCCACGAGGAACACGACTTCGGCGCCAGCGCCCGTGCCCGCTACGACGGAGAGGTCGCGTACGCCGACCAGCAGGTCGGTCGCCTGCTCGACGCGATCGCCGCGGCGCCCTGGGGCGGGCGCACCGCGATCGTCGTCACCAGCGATCACGGCGAGGCGTTCGGCGAGAACGGCATGCACCGGCACGGCTTCGAGGTGTGGGAGACGCTGGTGCGCGTCCCCCTGGTGGTTCACGTCCCGGGCGCGCCGGCCCAGCGCATCGCGGCCCGCCGCAGCCTGATCGACCTCGCGCCGACGGTGCTCCAGCTGGCGCATGTTCACCTTCCCCCGAAGCCGGCTCCCCCCGGGGCGGACGATCCGGCACCGTCAGGTGCTGAACGAGGAGACGACTTTCTCTCCGGGACCTCCCTGGCCGCCGAGGTCCGGGGGCTCGCGCCGGCGCAGCCGCGCGACGTGGCGGTCGACATGCCGGCCGGCCCCTACAACGACGCGCGCCGGGCCCTGATTCACGGGGATCTGAAGCTGATCGTGGCCAACGACACGCGCTTCGATCTGTTCGACCTCGAGGCGGACCCGACCGAGAGCAAGAACCTCGCGCGGACCGACGAGGACCGCCTCAAGGCGATGAAGGACCGCTACGCCGCCTGGAAGGCCCGCCTCCGCGCCATCGAGGTCACCGGCAAGCGGAAGTAGGTCCGGGCCCATCGGCTGCGCGCCGGCGCCCGACGGCGCTGGAGTTCCCGGCGAAGGCATGCCTAAAGTCAGTTCATGGTTTCGCCGGCGGCGGTCGTGTTCGACCTCGACGGGACCCTCGTCGACAGCCGGGGGGACATCGTCGCCGCGCTGAACCACGCCCTGCTCGCGACGAAGCGCCAGCCGCTGCCCGCGATCGCGATCGTCGGCCTCATCGGCGACGGGGCCCGCTCCCTCTGCGCGCGCGCCTCGCAGCTGCCGGAGATGTCCGTCGAGGTCGAGGAGCTGGTGGCGCTCTTCGTGGAGTACTACGAGAAGCACCCCGTCGATCTGTCGCGCTGGGCGCCCGGCGCGGTGCAGGCGCTGGAGGAGCTGGCCGAGATCCCTTCGCTCCGCCTTGCGATCTGCACCAACAAGCCGCGCTCCACGACCGAGGCGGTGCTGGGGGCGCTGGGCGTCCGCACCCGCTTCGCCGCCATCTACGGCGGGGGTGACGGCCCGGAGCGCAAGCCCGCGCCCGGCCCGCTCCTTGCGGTGGCCGAGCGCCTGGGTATGGCCCCCAAGGACATCGTCATGGTGGGCGACGGCCTGCAGGACGTGGAGTGCGCGCGGCGCGCCGGGGCGCGCTGCGTGGCGGTCGCGGCGGGCTTCACCCCGCGCTCGCAGCTCCTCTCCGGCAAGCCCGACGTGATCGTCGACACCCTGGCCGATCTGCCGGCGGTGGTCCGCCGCTGGCGCGACGCGACCGCGAAGTTCAGCGTCCGAGGTTGACCTGCTGGAGGGGCGTCCGCTGCGCGGCCCCCCTTCAACGCCGCGCGAGGTCGGTCGTTTCTCGTTCGCTCCTCGCGCGTCCGTGTATCCTCCGCGACGCTCCGGGCGGGGTGTAGCGCCCGCCGCGCGGGACGAATGGCCGAACAAGAACCCTTCATCGGGCGGACGCTCGCAGGCCGATTCCGGATCACCGGGTACATCGGCGAGGGCGGCATGGCGGCCGTGTACCGTGGCGTGCAGGACGGCGACGGCCGCAACGTCGCCATCAAGGTGATGAACGCCGAGCTGGTGCAGGATCGGAAGTTCGTTCGCCGCTTCCGTCGCGAGGCCAAGGCGGCCTCGATGCTGAAGCACCCGAACACGGTCGAGATCATCGAGTTCGGTGTCGACGGCGACACCGTCTACCTCGCGATGGAGTGCATCGAGGGGCTCGACCTCGCCATGGTGCTGGAGCGCGATCGGCGCATCTCCGAGGCCCGCGCGGCCAACATCGTGATGCAGGTGTGCGCCGCCCTCTCGGTGGCCCACGCGCAGAGCATCATCCACCGCGATCTGAAGCCCGACAACATCATGATCACCGCGCACCCCAAGGAGAAGGGTGCCGAGCTGGTCAAGGTGCTCGACTTCGGGATCGCCAAGATCCTGGACGAGGACGAGGGGCCGATGCCCGACCCTCGCGCCGAGCCGCAGTCGCACGCGCCGTCGCTACTCACGCGTGTCGGCACCATCGTCGGGACCCCCGCGTACATGTCGCCCGAGCAGGGCCGCGCGGAGAAGGTCGACGCCCGCACCGACATCTACGCGTGCGGCGTCCTGCTGTACGAGCTCGTCACCGGCCGCACCCCCTTCGGTGGGGAGACGCCGATGCAGGTCGTCATGCGGCACGTGAACGAGCCGCCGTTGCCGCCCAGCCACTGGGTGGAGATGCACCCGGATTTCGAGAAGATCATCCTCAAGGCGCTGAAGAAGTGGCCAGCAGAGCGCCAGCAGAGCGCGGACGAGATGGCGCACGCCCTCAAGGGCGCGCTGCCCGACCTGGCGACGACCAAGCGACCCCTCGCAGGTCAGCAAGGCCCCAGCGCGTCGGTGCAGATCGGGGACCAGGCGCCGGTGACGGCCGCAGTGCCGCTCGCCCGGCCGGCTGCCGGCGCGCCGCCGAACGCCGCCGCGGCGACGGCGCCGCGGGCCCCCGCACCCGCGGCGCCCCCCGCCGTAGACGCCGGGGGCGACGACGACGAGCCCTCGACCCTCATGATTCCCGACGCCAGCGCGATGATGGCCCCCAAGGGCGCCGCGGCCGCGGCCGCGGCGGCCGACAAGAAGCTCGTCTTCCCCACGCTCAACATCGACCTGCCGGAGGACCTCGAGAAGGCAGGCGTCCGGTCGGGGGTGAAGTCGCCGACCCTGGCGTCGCAGGGGTCGCCGGTCCGCATCGAGGCGGTCTCGGCCGCCTCGAGGGACGCGGCGCCGCCCTCGTCCGACGAGGACGACGACGCACGGACGCTCATCGCCCACCCCTCGCGCGGGCAGACCGGGCCCGGCCCGCGGGTCGAGATCGGCCCTGGCGGCGGCCTCGCGCTGGCTCAGACGCTCGCCTCCGAGATCAAGGACGTCGACACCAGGCCCAAGGCGCCGCTCCCCGCGGCCGGCCGGGCGGCCCGCCCGGAGGAAGACGGCCCCGAGATCACGGTGGGGCCGATCGGCGACCGCAGCTCGGCGACCGCCCCGGCCGCGAGGGAGGCCCCCGCTGCCAGCCCGGGACAGAACAGCCCGGGACAGAACAGTGCGGGACAGAACAGTGCGGGACAGAACAGCCCGGGGCAGAACAGCCCGGGGCAGAACAGCCCGGGACAGAACAACCAGGTTCAGGCCGTCGGCGATCGGCTCGGCCTGGCCGCGACCATGCCCATCGGGCAGCCCGAGGTCGACCGCGCGATGCAGGCCGCGGCCGCGGTCGCGGCGGCCCGACAGCCTCTGGGGTCGCTCTCGGAGATCTCGTCCCCCGGCCTCTCGGGCGGCCAGTCGTCCCCCGGCCGAGAGGTCGTGGCCCCGGCGCCCGTGGCCCAGAGCATCACCAACCCCCCGAAGAAGGGCGGCCTGTCGGTGGCGACCGCGATGCTCCTCGGTGCCCTGATCGGCGCCATCGTCGTCGGCGCCATCGTCGTCGCCCTCGTCTCGATTCGCTGATCCTTTTCCCGTTTCCGCACCGGAGGGGCGCTCCAATCGGGAGTGGCGTGGCCGGCACGCGCGTTGCCTGCCCATGGCGCGGTTGATAAGGTGAATGGGTGTCGGGGACGATCGGGACACTGATCTCTCTTCGCGGTCGGCCGCTCGTCATGGGCGTCCTGAACCGCACGCCCGACTCGTTCTCTGACGGCGGCTCCTACGTCGCGGAAGACGCCGCCTACGCGCGCGCCGTGCGCATGGTGGAGGAGGGGGCGGACATCATCGACGTCGGCGCCGAGTCGACGCGCCCCGGCGCGGCTCCCATTCCCGCGGCGGAGCAGATCGCGCGGCTGGGTCGCGTGCTCGAGCGGCTCTCGCGCGACGGGGTGGTCTGCTCGATCGACACCACCCGCGCCGAGGTCGCCCGCGCCGCGCTCGACCAGGGCGCGCGCATCGTGAACGTCGTCGACCCGGGCGCTGCGGCGGAGACGGCACGCGCCGCCCGCGACGGCAAGGCCGACCTGGTGCTCATGCACTGCAGGGGCGCCATGAAGGACATGGCCGGCTTCTCCGAACACCCGGAGGACGCGTACGGCGACGTGGTGGAGGATGTCGCGCGCGAGCTGCGCGACGCGGCCGACGTCGCCCTGGCCGAGGGCCTCGACCGCGGTGCGATCGTGCTCGACCCCGGCCTCGGATTCGCGAAGAACGCCCGGCAGTCGCTGCGCCTGTGCGCCCGGCTCGACGCCCTGGTCGCGCTCGGCTTCCCGGTGCTGGTCGGCGCCAGCCGCAAGTCGTTCCTCGCCCAGCCAGCGCGCGACGAGGGGCTGGCGGAGCCGGGGCCCGGCGATCGCCTGGGCGCCAGCCTCGCCGCTGCCGTCCTGTGCGCCGACCGCGGCGCGGCGTGCCTGCGCGTGCACGACGTCGCCGCCACGCGGCAGGCGCTGGCGTTCGCGCGCGCGGTGGGGCGCGAGCCCCGGCGCGTCGCGCCGACCGAGGTGGCCCGTGCTTGAGGGCATCCTCCAGATCTTTGCGCGACGCCCGCTGTCGGAGGTCCTGCGCGACCTGCTCGACATCCTGATCGTCGCCTACGTGATCTACCGCGCGCTGCTGGTGCTCCGCGGCACCCGCGCCATGCAGATGGGCGTCGGGCTGCTCGTCATCTTCCTCGTGTACCTCGGCGCCAAGGCGCTGGAGCTGGTGACGCTCATCAACCTGATGAGCTGGCTCCTCTCCTCGATCATCCTGGTGGTGGTCGTCGTCTTCCAGAATGACATCCGCCGCGCGCTGGTCCGCGTCGGCGGGCAGACCTGGTGGGCGGGCGGAAAGAAGCAGGAGCAGACGCGCGTCCTCGACGAGGTGATCGCGGCGACCACGGAGCTTGCCCGCCACCGGATCGGCGCGCTCATCGCGTTCGAGCTCGACGCCAACCTGCTCGAGTTCACCAAGAGCGAGGGCATCCCCATCGGGGCCCAGGTGTCGCGCGAGCTGCTGGTGACGATGTTCTACCCGGAGAGCGTCAACAAGCTCCACGACGGGGCCGTCATCATCCGAGACCTGAAGATCGAGCGCGCCGGCGTATTTTTTCCCATGCCCGACGTGAAGATCCGAGACGCGGCGCTGGGCTCGCGGCATCGCGCCGCCATCGGCATCACGGAGGAAACGGACGCAGTCGTGGTCGTGGTGAGCGAGGAGCGGGGGACGGTGAGCGTCTGCTTCGATGGCAACATCATCCCCAACCTCGACGGAACCTCGCTGAGGCACGCGCTGGCCGGGCTCTTCGGCGATCGCGGCCGCGGCCGCGTGCGGCGCCTGCCCGTGGCCCCGCGCAGCTCGTCGGCCCCCAGCTCGCGGGGCAGCCTGGCGCAGCCGGCCCCCGCGACGCCCACCCCGTCGCCGGCGCGCGTGGTCCGCGGCAGCGCCACCACCACCCCGGTGCGCACCGGGGAAGCGAAGGACGCGAAGGACGCGAACCTCGTCTCCAGCAAGGACGGCAAGGAGCGGGGGGAGAACAGCAGCGAGATGCCGCCGCCGCCGATGGGCGACCGGTCGACGCCCGAGACGCGGCCGGCACGTGAGCGGCTCAGCATCCCCATGCCAACCGGCGGCGCCCGCAAGCCTGGCACGCCCATGGCGCCGTCGCCGAACAAGAGCGGCGTGGCGACCGCCGCCGCGGCGGACGACGAGCGCGCGCCGGAGAGCCGCCGGGAGACGTTCGTGCCCTCCTCTGCTGCCGAGGAGGCCAGGACCCGGGACGGCGCCACCCCCACCGGTGAAGATCGGTGACGCTCGGCACGCGACTGTGGGCGGTGGCGCGCGGCGCCCTGTTCGACAACCTCGGCCTCAAGCTGATCTCGATCGTCAGCGCGCTCGCCATCTACGCCTTCATCCACGGCGCCGAGCGCGTGCAGCGCACCTTCAGCGTCGGCGTGGTCTCGGTCATGCCGGCGGAGGCGGTGAATCGCCAGCTGCGCACTCCGCTCCCCACCGAGGTCGGCATCACCCTCCGCGGGCCGCGCACCACGCTCGACCGCATGACGGCGGCCGACCTCGGCTCGCTCAAGCTCGACCTCAAGACGGGGCACGAGACCAAGATCGAGCTCGACGCCAGCACGCTCAGCATCCCGGCCGGGGTGAAGGTCGATCAGGTGTTCCCGGCGACGGTGACGGTTCGCTGGGACGACGTGGTCAACTCCAAGATCAAGATCCAGGTCACGCGCACCGGCGAGCTGGAGCCGGCGCACTTCGTCCAGAACACGCTGGTCGAGCCAGACGCGGTGCTGGTACGCGGGCCGCGCTCGGTGGTCGACGTGATGCAGTACGTCCGCACGGTGCCCTACGACGTGAGCGGTCTCGGCGAGGGGACCCACAAGCGCGTCCTGTCGCTCGACGCCCCGCCCGACGGCGTCCTCTACGACATCGAGGAGGTCACGGCAGCGGTGGAGGTGGCGCGCGAAGAGAGGACGGTGTCCTACTCCGGCCTCACGGTGGAGGTGGTCGGCTTGCCCAAGGCGGTGGTGAAACCGACGACGGTCACCGTGAAGATCAAGGGCCCGATGGATCTCACACGCTCGCTGGAGAAGGACCAGATCGTGCCGCGCGTCGACATCCCGGAGGCCGAGCGCGGCAAGCCGGGGAGCCGCATGGCCACGGTCGTCTGCGACGTGCCCGGCGTCTTCGTCGAGGTCACGCCGAGCGAGGTCCTGGTCAAGTGGTGAAGCGCCCCGTCGCGACGCTGGTCGCCGCGGCCCTCCTGGCGATGACGGCGAGCGCGGCCGCGCAGCCCCCCACCGAGGCTCCCCCGCCGCGGCTCGCAGCGCCGAGCCAGCCGGTGGTCGTCGATCGCGTCGTGGTGCGCTGGCAGGCGCCGGAGCTGGGCGGCGCGTCCAACGCGCAGTTCGTCCTGGAGCGGCAGCTGGCGTTCGAGGCCCGGCTGGAGGCGCTGGCGTCGGGCGCCACGCCCGACGCCGCGCCCAGCGAGCGCCACGTGCGTGGCGCCCTCGACCGCATCGTCGCCGAGACGCTGCTTTCCCAGCTGCCGGTGCGCCCGCCCCCCGACCCGCGCGAGGTGGCACGCCGCGCCGAGGCCGCGCGGCTGCTGCTGGAGGACCGCGTGGGCGGCAAGGATGGGCTGTCCTTGGCGGCGCGCGCGGAGGGGATCGTCGCCGACGAGCTCGACGGCCTCCTGCGGAGGACGGCGCGCGCCAGCCTCTACCTCGACCGCATGGTGGCGCCGATGTTCGACCCCAGTGAGGCCGAGCTCCGCGAGATCCACGCCTCCGGTCGGACGCCGTACTCCGCGCAGCCGTACCGCGACGTGGCCGACGCCGTGCGCCGCTGGATTATCGCCAGGCGGGTGGAGGACGCCCTCGACGCGTTCTACCAGCGCGCCCGCTCACGCATCACCATCGCGATGCCGCGCAGGCCCGCGGCGCCAGCCAAGAAGCCCTGAGCCTCAGCCCGTGGTCGCGGGGCGCGTCTCGATACCGGCCCGCTCCTGCGAGGCGGGCGCCTCGTCGTCGAGCGTGGCGTCACGCGCGTCGCCGTGCTGTGCGAACGAGCGCGCGGCGCGCCGCGACTTGAGGAACTCGGCCAGCGCCACCAGCGTGTCGAGGTCCCGCGGGCCGAGGGCGTCGGCGATCTCGCGGACGGCCTTGCGCAGCGATTCGGCGCTGCGACCACGGCGCGTCTCCCGCGGCTCGTTGTCGCGTCCGGCCTCGCCGGCCGGCACCGGCTCACCTTCGCGCGAGGGGGCCGCGTCGGGCACCCACACCGGCCGCGCCACGGGGGCGAGAGCGTGCGCGGTGAGCCACGCCTCCATGAAGATACGGAGGCGCTCGGACCGGAAGGAGAACCAGCGCTCCCGCTCCGGACCGTAGTTCATCAGGACGTCCTTGAAGCGGCGGAAGGCGCCCTTGCCATCGATGGCCTGGGTCAGCTTTCCCTGGAGATCCGAGTCCTCCACCATCGGGATGTAGCGCTCCATCCATCGGTACTGCTCGCGGGAGGAGACGGGGTCGATCCGCAGATAGTTCGAGTCCGAGGCGATGCGCGCGTGCATCTGCGGGTCGGCCACACCGTCCACCACGCGCAGGACGTCGCCAGTGCCGAGGTGCAGGTAGCTGTGGACCTCGGGCGCGTTGTTCTCGAACGCGTCCTCGAGCGCCTCCCAGTCGATGGGGACGTCGCGCATGGCGCCGGTTGGCATGGAGGCCTGCCCCTCGCCCGTCGTGGCCCCATTTCCCCCCGCAGGAGCCTGGACGGCAACTGCGGCGCTGCGCGGGACGCCCGGCTGCGATCCCGGCGCCTGGGGCGCGGCGGAGCCGTGTCCGGTGCTCGACTGGTCGTTGTCCGTCACCATCGCTTCTGTGGACGTCATAGCACCTTTCGGCGCTTGACCGCCGCCGGCGACGACCAGAAGGCGGCGCATGGTCAGCGGTTCTGCCGCGTCAGGGACGGGCGAGATGCTCTTCGGGAGCGACGTCGTCATGCACCCGGCAACCAGCCCCGGCGGTGCGGCATTCCAGCACCGCCAGGTGAAGGAAATAATCAGCTCCGCCGAGGGCCGCGCCGCGTCATCCCCACCAGGGCACGGAGAAGATCACGGCGACCAGCGCCGTCGCCACCACCCACACCAGGCTGCGCACCCGATCCACGTTGCGGACGTAGAGGACGATGTAGACCGCGCGCAGCGCCACGTGCGCGATGGCGAGCGCGTCGATGGTGTCCCTGGCGCGCGGCGGCGAGGCGATGCTGGCGATGATGACCGCCGCGGCGAACGGGGCGAACGCCTCGAAGGAGTTCAGGTGCGCGGCGTTGGCGCGCTTCCCCGCCGGATCGATCGACTGCTGCTGCTCGCGCGGGCTCTTGTTGTCGAGGCCGCCCGGCATCCTCAGCTGGGCGCGGAGCACCAGGAACCGCGGCATGTAGATGAGGAGAAACGCCGCGAAGACGGCGCAGAACGCGGGCGTCACGCGCGCGTCTCCAGGTGGAGGGTGGCCCGGGCCACGCCGGCCCGCCAGCGGCCGAGGTGGGCGGCGCGGTCGGTCTCGCCCATCGAGGGAGAGAAGGTCGCCTCGGCGCGCGCCATGCGGGACGCGTCCTCGATGCGCGCGAAGAGGCCGACGCCCACGCCGGCCAGCATGGCCGCGCCGCGCGCCGTCGACTCCAGCTCGGCGGGGCGCTCGATGGTGGTCCCGGCGACGTCGGCCTGGAACTGCATGAGCAGATCGTTGGCCGCCGCGCCGCCGTCGACCCGCATGCGCGCCAGCGGCCGCCCCAGGTCCGACGCCATGGCGCCCAGCAGGTCGGCGACCTCGAAGGCGACGCCCTCCAGGACGGCCCGCGCGAGGTGGGCCCGCGTGGTGCCGCGCGTGATGCCCGAGATCAGGCCGCGCGCGTCGGGATCCCAGTGCGGCGCGCCCAGGCCGGCCAGCGCGGGGACGAAGACCACGCCGTCGCTGGAGGGGACGGTCCGCGCCAGCGCCTCGATCTCGGCGGCGCTGCCGATGACGCCCAGTCCGTCGCGCAGCCACTGCACGGCAGCTCCGGCGATGAACGCGCTGCCCTCGAGCGCGTAGGCGACCTGACCGCAGGCGCGCCAGGCGACGGTGGTGAGGAGGCCGCTCCGGCTGGCGACCGGCCTGGGGCCGACGTTGGCGAGGGCGAAGGCGCCGGTCCCGTAGGTGCACTTGGCGTCGCCCACGCCGAAGCAGGCCTGGCCGAAGAGGGCCGCCTGCTGGTCCCCGGCGATGCCGGCGATGGGGATACCGTCGGGGAGCCAGCCGAGCCCCCGGGTGCGGCCCACGATCTCCGCCGAGCCGACGACGCGCGGCAGCAGCGATCGCGGCACCCGCAGCAGCTCCAGCATCTCGTCGTCCCAGTCGAGGGACTGGAGGCCGAAGAGCAGGGTGCGCGAGGCGTTGGTGACGTCGGTCACGTGCTCGGCGCCGCCGGTGAGGCGGTGGACGAGGAAGGCATCGATGGTGCCGAAGGCGAGCTCGCCGCGCTCGGCGCGCGCGCGGAGCCCGGCCTCGTCGAGGAGCCAGCCTATCTTGGTGCCGCTGAAGTACGGATCGAGGACCAGGCCGGTGATCTCGCGCACGCGCGCCTCGTGGCCGGCGGCCTTGAGGGCCGCGCACTTCTCGGCGGTGCGCCGGTCCTGCCAGACGATGGCACGGTGGGCAGAGGAGCCGGTCTTCCGGTCCCACAGCACCGCGGTCTCGCGCTGGTTGGTGATGCCGATGGCGGCGATGCGCTTCGCGTCGATGGCGCCCTTCGCGAGGGCCTCGCCCACGCTGGCCTCGACCGAGGCCCAGATCTCGCCCGGCTCGTGCTCGACCCAGCCCGGCTTGGGGAAGTGCTGGGGGAACTCGCGCGTCGCCCGCGCGAGGGTTCGCCCGTCGGTGTCCATGACCAGCGCCGTCGAGCCGGTCGTGCCCTGGTCGATTGCGAGAAGCAGCCCCTCCGCCATGCGGCCTGGGTACCGCAGCAGCCCGGCGGCGTCAGCTGGCGCCCATGGGGCGGGCGAATCCGATCAGGCGGCGGCCATCAAGAGGAGCCCAGCGCGCGGCGGACGCGGTCGGCGGCGGCGGCCAGCTCGCGCAGGATCTCGCGCTGGCGCTGGGCTGCGTCCTCCAGGCGCTTGGTGGCCTCGAGCAGCTGCTCGCCGCCGCGGGCGTGGTTGCGCTGGGTGCCCGAGAGGGCCTGCACCATGGTCGAGATGTTCTCGATGGAGCTTGCGACCTGGCGGCCGCCCCGGGCCTGCTCCTGGCTCTGCCGCTCCACGTTCTGGGTGATCGACCGCATCTTCTCCGCGCTCTTCATGATGAGCTCGGAGCCGCGCGCCTGCTGCGCGGTGGCGGCGGCGATCTGCTGCACGGTCTCCGCGATGCGGCCGATGGCGTCGGTGACCTGCTTGGAGCCCTTGGCCTGCTCGACGGTGGCGCGGGCGATGGCGCGCACCATGGCGGTCGACTTCTGCGAGCTCTCCAGGATCTTCTTCAGGGCGCGCTCGGCCTCGTTGGAGACCTCGACGCCGCGATCGACGTTGTGGGCGCCGCGCTCCACGGCGGCGATCGCGTTCTTCGACTCCGCCTGGATGGTCTTGATGAGCTCGGCGATCTCCTTGGTGCTGCCGCCGGCGCGCTCGGCGAGATCCTTGATCTCGTCGGCGACCACCGCGAAGCCCTTGCCGTGCTCGCCGGCCTGGGCGGCGATGATGGCGGCGTTCAGCGCAAGCAGGTTGGTCTGCTCGGCGACGTCGTCGATCACGTCGACGATGTTGCCGATCTCCTGGATCCGCTTGCCGAGCTGCTCCATCACGCGCGAGGCGGTGGCCGACGAGTCCTTGATCTTGTTGATGCCCTGCAGCGTCTTCTGGAGGCTCTCGGCGCCCGTCTCGGCGTCCTTCGACACCTGCTCGGACAGCCGCGCCGTCTCATAGGCGTTGGTCTCGACCTGGCTGATCGCGACGTCCATCTCACGGATCGCGACGCTGGTGCCCTCGGTCGACTGCAGCAGGTCGTCGACGTTCTTCGCGACCTCCTTGATCGAGTAGGTCATCTCTTCGATGGCGCTGGTCGTCTCTTCGACGCTGGCCGCCATCGCAGTGA
>JBKJLX010000517.1:0-10245 GCA_046596645.1 Polyangiaceae bacterium | reverse complement strand
GACGAGCGGCGCCAGCTCGGCCGGCTCGGCCTCGATGGTGCGCTCCCACGCGCCGTTCTCGCGGAGCCAGGCCCCGTGCTCGGCGGAGAGCGTCACCGCCGGCGCGTGCTCGAACAGCTCCTCCAGGAACTCGCGCGGGCGACCGCTGGCGACCACGACCTCGACGCCCTTCGACAGCGCGAGCGCGACCAGAAGACCGATGATGTCGTCGGAGACCTTGACCTCCTCCGGCGTCGGCCGCAGCGGCGTGAGCGTGCCGTCGAGGTCGGTGATGACCGAGAGCCGCTTCGCCGAGGCGAGCCGGGCCAGGGGGTCGAAGGTCATGGCGCGCGTCGCGCTCTCGCCCGGCGGCGGCGCATCGCGGAGGCCGCGAGCAGCGCGAACGCGGAGGCCGCGAGGGCCGCGCGACCCTGGCCGTCGCGCCCGCCGGCGTGGCCGACCACCGCGCAGTCGCAGCCCGGCCCCGACTCGCCCGCGTCGGCGGAGCCGGACGCGGTCGACGCACCGCCATCGCCCTCGCCGCCGGTGGAGACGCCGGAGGTGCTCGGTGCGCTCTGGTCCTCGCCGCCGGCGCCGATGGTCACGGTGGGGGCGCCGCTCGCCGCGCTGCCTCCGGTCCCCTCGGTGGCGCCGGGGACGCAGCCGCCGGCCTCGCAGACCTGACCATCGGGGCAGACGGCGCCTGCGCAGTCGTCGACGCAGGCGCCGGCCTCGCAGTGCGTGCCCGCATCGCATTCGACCCCGGCGCAGGCGGCGGCGACGCAGCGTCCGTCATCCTCGCAGGTCGAGGCGTCCTCGCAGCCGGTGCACTGGCAGGGATCGCCGCACACGCCCGCCTCGCAGACCTGCGCTTCGTCACACTGCGAGGTCGCGCACGGATCCAGGCACACCCCGAGCTGGCACACATCGCCGAACGGACAGACCACCTCCTCGCAGGGGCCCTTGCACTCGCCGGCCACGCAGCGCTCGCCCGCCTCGCACTCCACGTCGACGCAGGCGGGATCGATGCAGAAGTCGTCGTCGCACACCAGCTCCGCCGGGCAGTTGAACTCGCCGCCGCTGCAGCGAGGCACGCAGTTGCCCTTGTCGCAGACGAAGCCGGCCTGGCAGAGATCGCCCTCGTCGATGCTGTCGTTGCAGTCGTCGTCGAAGCCGTTGCACTCCTCGGTCTGCGGCTCCACCGTCGCGATGCACTGCAGCTCGCCGGCGCGGCACTGCATCACCCCCTGCGCGCAGATGCCGGTGGCCCCGTCGACCGCGCACGGCTCGCCGCCACCCGAGCAGCTGATGCCGGTGACGAAGGTCGTCAGGTCGTCGAAGTCGTTGTCGCCGCCGGAGAGCAGGTCCTCCCACCCGAAGTAGAAGGCCTTGTGGACGACGGTCGAGTTGTAGATGAGCAGGTGGATGAACGGATTGGCCTGCTCGCCGTCCGGGTTGTACCCGCGCTCGCTGTAGAAGATCGCCTCGTGGGTCTCGATGGTCCCGCAGGCGCCGGTCGCCTGGTAGAAGCCGACCTCGCCCCCCGCCCAGCCCGGATCGCTGCGGATGTCGAGCACCCGGCTGGTCCCGACGTCGTCGGTGCAGGTGAGAAACTCGTGCAGCTCGGCGTCGGCCGGCTTGGCGCCGGTGACGTTGTACCAGCCGAAGCTGTTGCGATAACCCGCGTTGCGGATCAGCACCTCGAAGGTGAGCGCGCAGCTGGGGACGAACGTCTCCGGCGTCGTCGCGGCGTCGTTCACCGCGTCGATCTGCTCGCCACGCCCGTCGAACGTCGTCTGGAGCAGACCGCCCTCGGGGATCGCCGTCCCGTCCGGCTGGGTGAGCTGCGCGGTGGCCGGCGCAGCGATCAGCGACCCAGCCACCGCGAAGGCGGCGGCGACGGCCGACGAGGGGGCGGCGGGGGCGGTACGAGCAGCGCGCATCCCGCCATTCTGCACCACTTGCCGCAGCGGGGGTCAGCCGACAGCGATCTCCCCGTCCTCGATCACCGGGTTGACCAGGAGCGCCTCCGCCATCTCCGCGAGGCGTGCGCGCAGGGCCGCCGGGTCGCCCGCGGCGGCGTCGTCGATCTCGATCTCGACCACCTTGCCGACGCGGACCTCCTTCACCCCATCGAAGCCGAGGTGACCGAGGGCCTTGCGCACCGCGTCCCCCTGGGGGTCGAGGACTTCGCGCTTGAGACGGACGACGACGGTGGCCTTCACGTGGCTGCCTTTCCGGGTGAGGTCAGGTTGTGCTTCATGCGGGCGAGCGGGGGGTCGAGGTCGACCACGAGCGGGGCGCCGACGATCGCCTGGTAGGCCTCGGCGTAGCGGCGCGACGCCTCGACGCGCAGCTCGTCGGGCATCGGCGGGATGGGCCCGTCGCCGGTGAAGCCGCGATCCGCCAGCCAGCGGCGCACGTACTCCTTGTCGAAGCTGGCCGGCTCCTCCCCGTGCGCCATGCGCTCCTCGTAGGTGCTCGCCGTCCAGAAGCGCGACGAGTCCGGCGTGTGCATCTCGTCGATGACGACGATGCGACCGTCCCGGGTTCGGCCGAGCTCGTACTTGGTATCGACCAGCATCAGCCCGCGCCCAGCGCAGTGCTTCTGTCCGAACGCGAACAGCGCCAGCGCCATGTCGGCCGCGGCGTCGAAGTCCGACGGCTGGATGCGCCCCTCGGCGAGGATCTCGGCGCGCGACGCCGAGACGTCGTGCCCGCCCTTCGCCGCCTTGGTGCTGGGGGTGAGGAACGGCGCCGGCAGCGGCTCGTTCTTGCGCAGCCCGTCGGGCAAGCGGTGGCCGCAGAACTCGCGCGCGCCCGCGGCGTAGTGGGTCCACACGCTGGTCGAGGTCACGCCCGTCAGGTAGGCGCGCACCACCATCTCAACCGGCAGCGGTTCGCACTCGATGGCCTCGATCACGTTGGGATCGGGCATGCCGAGGAGGTGGTTGGGCGCGATGTGCGCGCTCTCGCGGAACCAGAACGCGGCCAGGCTGGTGAGGAGCTGCCCCTTGAGCGGCAGCGTGCCGAGCACCCGGTCGAACGCGCTGATGCGATCGGTGGTGACCAGGAAGCGCCGACCGTCGGTGGTGGCGTAGTTGTCCCGGACCTTGCCCTCGTAGCGGCGGACCTCGACCTCGGGCGGGAACAGGTCCTCGGTCCGCGTCACGTCGAGCGGGATGCGGAGGGCCTGCTGCAACGCCGCGTCGTCGATCGGTCGCGCCGTCATCGCGCCGCGGCTTACCACGGACCTGGTCGGGTGGATCACCGGCGTGGTGAGTGGACTACCCACATCACCCGCCGGGGTACCCAGAACAGCGCGCAAGTTGCCTGGCACACCACATGCTGTGGGCGCCGTCATGAGCCGCCTCCTCGCCTCTGGTGCCCTGGCGCTGACCTCTCTCCTCTTCGTCGCCTGCGACGCCTCCGAGCCGGAGCCGCTGCAGCAAGAGAGCGACGCGACCGAGAGCTCCTGCCAGTGGAGCGGGCCGGGCAACGCGAAATACAAGGAGGCGGTCTCCGCCGCGAAGTCTTGGGGGAAGCAGGAGTGCGAGGTCCTCCAGACCGACGCCATCCGCCTCGCGCAGGAGGCGGTCGACCTCTGCCCTGCCATCGGCACCGTGATCGCCGACAGCCAGTGGGCCGGCGATCTGCGCGCGGCCCTGGGCCCGCTGGAGGTCGCGAACCTCGCCGGGGACCTGGAGGGTGATGACGAGGGCACGCTGAACGCCGACGCGGTCGCCGAGGCGCTCTCCGGGCAGACGATCTGGGCCCCCGGCCAGGGCGCCTACGGCCCGCCGCGCATCGTGCACTTCGGCGCCGGCACCTACGAGCTCGAGCGGCTGGTCTCCGACGACGGCGGCGAGACCATCGACCGCCGCGTCACCGGCGCTGGCACCTGGGGCGCCGCCTCCGACGTCGACGGCAGCGTCCTCGTCACCTTCGCGCCGTCCGGCGGCGCAGCGGAGGGCACCGACGAGGAGGACGTACTCTTCCCCGTCCGCATGGAGCGCTGGACCGGCTGGGAGGAGCTCGAGCTCTTCCGCTTCGTCCCCGCCGACGGCGTGATGGACGAGTGGGCGACCCAGGCCCTCTACGCGGCGAACATCAGCGAGTGCGACGCCTGATCGGTTCGCTCAGTTGGTGCCGCAGTAGCGCAGGTGGCAGATGTTGATGTCCGGCATCTGGTAGAGGTGGAAGGCGCCGCACGACACGACGCTGATCTGCGTCGACCAGTTGCAGGTGTTGCCACTCCAGTGGAAGCACACCTGGCGGGACACGACGCCCTCGAGCGGCGTGGGGTGCGGTCCGGCCAGCCACCCCGGAGCGTGCGTGCCGCAGGAGTAGATGACCGGCGGCGACGTGGGCATCCTCGTGCCGGCGGCTCCGGTGAAGCGGTACCACCCGGGGCCGGCCCAGTCGGGCGCCGTCGCCGTCTGGGCGCTGTCGCAGTAGGCCTGGGCGTTGACCGTGCCGACGTTGCGCTCGCCGGACGTCCACGAGGTGTAGGCCATCGCGCACTGTTGGTTGTCGAACTGACAGCTATTGTTACAGCCGTCGCCCACCGACGAGCTGCCGTCCTCGCACTGCTCGACGCCCATCTGCAGGAATCCGTCCCCGCAGGTAGCGGCGACGCAGGTGCCGGGACACGCGTCGCCGTCGTCGTCGTCCCCGTCGTCGCAGCCCTCACCGGCGGCGGCGTTGGTGTTGCCGTCGCCGCACGTCGGTAGCGAGCAGTCGACGTCGCAGCCCGGGCTCTCCCCGCCCTCGTCACAGGCCTCGCCAGCCGCCGCGTTGCGCACGCCGTCGCCGCAGCTGCGCGCGGTGCAGTCGGCGTCGCAGCTCGCCGTCTCCCCGCCGTCGTCGCAGGTCTCCCCAGCGGCCTGGTTCACGGTGCCGTCGCCGCACTCCCGCAGGCTGCAGTCGGCGTCGCAGGCGGCGGTCTCGCCCATGCCGTCGCAGGCCTCGCCGGCGGCCTCGTTGGTCACGCCGTCACCGCACTCGGGGAGGGTGCAGTCGGCGTCGCAGCTGGCGTTCTCGCCCGCCTGGTCACAGGCTTCACCCTCGTCGACCGCGCCGTTCCCGCAGACCCCGAGCGTGCAGTCGAGGTTGCAGCCGGCCGTGGCGCCGCCCTCGTCGCACGCCTCACCGGCGGTCTGGTTCAGGATCGCGTCGCCGCAATCGCTCGGGCTGCAGTCGATGTCGCAGGCCTCCGACTCGCCGCGGTCGTCGCAGACCTCTCCCGCGGCCAGGTTGACCTCGCCGTCCCCGCAGGCCGCGGGGGTGCAGCTGGCGTCGCAGAGGTCGGACTCGCCGGCGTCGTCGCAGGGCTCTCCCGCGGCCAAGTTGACCGTCCCGTCGCCGCAGTCGGCCTCCGTGCAGTCGTCGTCACAGCTTGCGGTCTCCCGACCGTCGTCGCAGGCCTCGCCGTCGTCGACCGCGCCGTCCCCACAGCCTGGCGCGGGCCCCCCGCCGCCGTCGCCCCCGGTGCCGGCAGCGTCGCCGCCGGTGCCGGACGCCTCGCCGCCAGTGCCGGCAGCCTCGCCGCCAGTGCCGGCGGGACCGCTGGGGCCGCTGGGGCCGCCGCCCTCCGCCGTGGTGGAGGACGTGGGCTCGCCGGCGCCCTGCGCGCCGGCGGCGCCGTCCGTGCCGTCCCCGCCCGCGCCGCCTGTGTCGTCCCCACAGCCGCCCGCGATCAGGACGGCTCCGGCCAGGGCCCAGCGCGAGATGATGCTCATGCCCGTCATGCTACGCGGCGCGGAGCCGGGGCGTCGGGGGGACCGATGGCACCGATGGCTCCCCCCGAGACGCGCCCGGGCGGCGGTGCTAGACGCGCCAACCCATGAGCACCCGGAAGAAGATCTCGATCATCGGCGCGGGCAACATCGGCGGAGAGCTCGCGAACCTCTGTGCGCAGAAGGAGCTGGGCGACGTCGTCCTCTTCGACATCCCGGCCAAGGCCGAGTACGCGAAGGGCAAGGCGCTCGACCTCGAGCAGAACGGCGCCGTCCTCGGCTACGACGTCAAGATCACCGGCACCTCCGACTGGAAGGACTGCGCGGGCTCCGACGTCATCATCGTGACCGCCGGCGTCCCCCGCAAGCCGGGGCAGAGCCGCGACGACCTGGTCGCCACCAACCTGCCGATCATCCGCAGCGTGGCCGACGGCGCCAAGGAGCACTGCCCCAGCGCCTTCGTGGTCGTGATCTCGAACCCGCTCGACGCGATGGTCTACGAGTTCCAGCGTCGCACCGGCTTCCCCAAGGAGAAGGTGGTCGGCATGGCGGGGGTGCTGGACAGCGCGCGCTTCTCGCTGTTCCTGGCGCGCGAGACGGGCCTCAACATCAAGGACATCCGCGCCATGGTCCTCGGCGGGCACGGCGACGACATGGTGCCCATCCTCTCGGCGACCACGGTGAACGGCCTGCCGATCAGCCAGTTCGTCGCCAAGGAGAAGCTAGACTCCATCATCGCCCGCACCCGCGTGGGCGGCGGCGAGATCGTCAAGCTCATGGGCACCAGCGCCTACTACGCGCCGGCGTCCAGCGCCGTGGCCATGGCCGAGGCCTACCTCTTCGACCAGAAGCGGCTGCTCCCCGGCGCCGCGTTCCTCGACGGCCAGTACGGCTACAAGGACATGTACATCGGCGTCCCCATGGTCATCGGCGGCAAGGGCGTGGAGAAGATCCTCGAGCTGCCGCTGACCGACGACGAGAAGGCCATGATGGCGAAGAGCGCCGCCAGCGTGCAGGGCATCGTCGACGTGGTGAAGAAGTCCGCCTGAGCTACGGGGAGGGCCTCTATCCTCATCGTATGAGGCTGGCGCGGACTCTGCTGGACCTGGCGTCACGAGCCGCGAGCGCTCTCACGCTGGTGAGCGCGACCGCGGCCCTCGCCGTTGGCTGTCAGAACCAGGTGCAGGCGCCCGACGCGAGCGGGCCGGAAGGCGCCGCGCTCAACGTCGGGCTCGGTGCCGCCGTGGCGCCGCTCCACCGCGCCGCGACCGGCTGCTACACGCCCTGTGCCTACGGCACGGTATGCGACGAGGCGAGCGGCACCTGCGTCTCGCGCGAGTGCACGCAGGGCGAGCCCGGATGTGACGTCGCGCCCCCCGCGGCGAGCGGCGTGGGTGCCCCGGCCATGGCGCCTGCGGCGCCCACCGCGATCTGCACGCCAGCGTGCCTGGCCGACCAGCTCTGCGTCCTGGAGAGCGGCAAGCCCGTATGCCGGAGCAGCGCCGGTGCGACGCCTGGTCAGGGCGCGAACCCGTCGAGGTAGCGGCTCGCGTCGCCCTCGCGAGCGCGCCATGGCCGTCAGCGGGTAGCCGATGATGCCGTCAGCCCGCCGACTCCTTCTCCAGCTGGTTGAGGAGCTGCTCGGCGCGCTCACCGTCGAGGTCGAGCGCGTCGGCGAGGTCGTTGATCAGCTCGTTCTCGCCGTCCTTGATCTCCTGATCGGCGAACGCGATCGCGGCGCTGAGGGAGAAGGCTGCCTCCACCAGGGCGGGGTCTTCCTTCAGCGTGGGGGCGATGGCGGCCAGGCGCGCCTTGGTCCCGTCCTTCGCGCGCTCGCGGCAGCCCTCGATCAGCTTCTCGATGTGGACGCTGCGGACCGCGTTGTCGGTCAGCCCGCGCACCGCGCCGCGGAGCACCTCGCGCTCGACCTCGGAGACCTCGCCATCGGCCTCGACCATGAGATACATCGCCTCGAACAGAGCCTCGAAGCGGCGTCGCGCGTCGACGTCCCCCGCGAACGGGTCGTCCTCGATCTGACGGTGACGCAGGAACGAGACGCTCGCCGGCTGCCCGACCTCGAGGAAATGATCGCGGATGCGCTGGAGGGTCTCTGGCTGGAGCCTGATCATGACCGCGGGATACCGGCGTCACGAAGCGGCGGCAACCCGGAGTCGACCCAGTGGATGCAGCGCGAGGCCTCGTCGAGGACGTCACACGCCACGAGGGAACGCACGCGCTCACTGAGGCGCATGCCCCGCTGGTCGACCGGGAGCCACGCCACGAGGCCGGTCTCCTCCTCCACCTCGATCACGTGCCCCGCACCGACGGCGGCGAGAGCGACGTCGAGGGCCGCCTCGGCGTCCGTCGTCATCTCCATCGCGGAGCGCGCCGCCGCCAGCGCCTCGCAGGCGACGTCTCCGACGCTCTCCGCGCGGGCGCGGCGAGGCATGGCGTGGTCCTCGAATGCCGGCCGCCGGCACAGCGGGCGGTAGTCGCGGACCAGCCATGCCACGAGCTCCTCGACCTCGATGCCCCGCTCGGCGCGGGCCACGAACGCGTCGAGGATCCTTCGCCGTCGCTCGGCGTGGGGCAGCTCCCTCAAGGCGCCCGGGCCGGGCGGGCGCGGCGCTCGTGCCGCCGTGCGGACGCTGTCGGCGGTGGCGGGCCTGGGCTCGAACGACGGCAGGCGAGGCGGCGCGGGGATGTGCATGGCGTCGTCGTTCACCGAGCAAGCTCGATGCCGCGGCTGTGGGTCGCGCTCCCCCCTCCCCCGCCCGGTGAAGGCCGCCGGCGGACGTGCATCGCGTCAACGCGTTGACGCAGGGCGCCTCGAGGGCGCCAAGCAGCCGTCGGCCCGCGCTGACGAGAACGTGACGAGGGCGTCGCGCGCGGGCACGCTACGAGCCACCCGTGGAGATGCAATCGAACGCGGACCCCGCGCCGGCGTCGATGTCCGAGCCGCCCACGGCCGAGGGCCACGCGCCCACTGGACCGCTCCTCGGCGTGTGGACGTACGCCGAGTTCTTCGCGTGCGCAGTCGCGTTCCTTCCGGCGATGGGCGTCTCCCGCCTGCGCCACCTCGGCGACCCCACGCAGCGCCTCCCCGGCCGGTGGATGCGGCGCTTCGGCCGGGTCACCACGAGCCTCTCTCCGGTGTGGGACTTCACCGTCGACGGGACCCCGCCGGCGGACATCCTCGAGCGCGGCTACGTGGTGGTCTCCAACCACGAGTCGACGGCGGATCCGTTCCTCCTCTCCCACCTGCCGTGGGACATGCGGTGGGTTGCCAAGGAGGAGATCTTCAAGCTCCCGCTGCTGGGCTGGCTGATGCACGCCGGCGGCGACATCCCGATCCGCCGCGGCGACAAGAGCAGCGTCGTCGAGATGATGGCGGCGTGCGTGCGCGCGCTGAAGGCCGGCATCCCCGTCATGATGTTCCCCGAGGGCACCCGCTCGAGGACCGGCGAGCTGCTCCCGTTCAAGGACGGCGCCTTCGAGCTCGCGGTCGAGGCGCAGGTTCCGATCTTGATGCTGGCCCTCGCCGGCACCAAGAACTGCCGCCCCAAGCACTCCAAGTGGTTCGGCCGCGCGCGCGCCAGGGTGCGCATCCTCTCGGTGATCCCCACCGCCGGGCTCACCAAGGCCGACGTGCCGGCGATCCGGGATCGCGCCCGGGAGATCATCGGCCGCGAGGTCGAGGCCCTGCGCGCCGAGCTGGCGCGCGGCTGATCGTCAGAAGCTGATCCCCACCGCTGCGCCGGGCCCGCCCCCGGGCGCTGCCGTCGCGGACACGGGCGCCTCGTCGTCCGGCCAGAGCACCCACAGGACGACGGCGGTGACGAGCCCCGCGGCGCCGACGCCGAGGCCCACGTCGGCGATGACCTGGTTGCGCGCGCCACTCTCCGCCGTCTGCTCCAGCGAGCTCGGGCAGGGGTTGCGGCACGCGTCGAGCTCCGACGCGGCGTTCGCCGACGCGATGCCGAAGCCGGCGAAGAGGCCGAGGCCCACCACCCCCACGCCGCCAGCGATCCAGCTGGCCAGCGGCGGCGCGTCGAGCCTGTCATCGGGCGCGGCGGGCGTGCTCACCGGCTCGGGTGCGGTGGCGCGAGTCGGCGCCTCGAACGTGATCTCGGTGCTCTCCCCGGCGATGGCGCGGACCTCGCGGCGCTGCGCGACGATGCCGGCGCCCCGCGCCTCGATCACGGTCGCCCCGGGGTCGACCCGCAGCGGCGTCCCGATCTCGGCCATCTTCACGGTCACGCCGTTGCGCAGGACCATCACGTCACGGACGCGGTCCCACGCCGGATCGAGGCGGACGACCAGCCGCGGAAGCCGGGGCTCGAGGAGGTCCATCTGGTTCTTCGCCGCGACCTCGCGCGCTCCGTCCTGGCGCTCGCGAGCGAGCACCGCCGCCTCGGCGTAGGTACTCCACGCCGTCGACAGGTGCCCCGCCTTCTCGTGGCACCGCGCGAGGGCGAGCAGCGCGCCCGCCGACGGATCGAGGCGGTGGCTCTCCGCGAGCTTGGGG
>JBKJLX010000476.1:0-4472 GCA_046596645.1 Polyangiaceae bacterium | reverse complement strand
CCTTCTTGGGTGCGGCCTTCTTGGGTGCGGCCTTCTTGGGTGCGGCCTTCTTCGGGGACGCCTTTCGGCCCGTTGTCCTGGCTGGCTTCGCCGGCTCGTCCTCGGCGTCGGCCAAGGTGAGCGTCATCGGCCCGTCCTCGTCCTGATCGTCCTCCTCGTCGAGGTCGTCGGAGACCGGGGCGGCCACGCGGCGCGGGGTGCGCTGCGTGGGGACGCGGAGATCGTCGTCGTTGTCCTCGTCGTCGTCGATGACCGTCGTCGAGGCGCCGTCCTGGGGCATCGACGGGCGGACCTCGCCCAGCGCCGCCTGCTCCCACAGCGAGCGAATGGCGCCGCCGACGTCGGAGCGCTCGGAGCGCTCCGCGTCGGCGTCCTCGTCCTCGGCCTTGGCAGCCTCGCGGAGGCCCTCCGAGGGATCCACGTCGTCGTCGTCGTCGTCGTCGTCGTCGTCGTCGTCGGCCTCCTCCAGATCCGGCGGCGGCTCGTCGATCTCCAGCTTCTCGCCGAAGTAGACGCTCATGGGCTCGAAGTAGAACTGCTGCCAACCCTCGGTGAAGCGGGCGGCGGTACCCTCCGGCAAGGCATCGTGGACGATGGTGAGGCGCGTCCCGTCGCTCTCCGCCTCGAAGTGGATGTCGACCATCGACGGGCCCGCGCCCGCCGGGAAGTCGGAGGCGCGCCAGCGCTGCACGATCCGCCGCGGGCGCTCCAGGGTGACGTTCTCCCCCTGGATGTAGCCGTCCCAGGCGGTGAACTTCCCACCGACGTCGGGGCTCGCCGTCGCCGGCGCGCCTGTCATCGCCGAGTGCTTCGAGCCGTCGAGGAAGGCATCGTAGATCTGCTCGGGCGTCGCACCGAGGAGTCGCGAGACTTCGAGTCGGTCGTGGGCCATGCGCGCATCCTACCGAAACGAGACTGGAGCGCCCGCATCACCCGCAAATCATGGCCTCCCGATGGTCGTCGAGCCTCCTCGGCTTGCACACCGTTCGTCCGCTAGGTAGGGTGCGCGCCGCGCGGGCGCGGAGACGCGGCCGGCGTGGGTCCCCATCGTCTAGCCCGGCCCAGGACTCAGCCCTTTCAAGGCTGCTACGCGGGTTCGAATCCCGCTGGGGACGCCCTGCTCACGTGCTGCCAAGCTGGGCCCGGCCAGCGCTCTTCCGTCCTCCGTGGTCTCCGCGCGCAGGAGCGCGCTCCGCCCACTTCCGAGATCTCGATACCATCTGCGGCGATGAGCCTCCATGCACGCCCTGCGCGCGCGATCGTCGCGCTGCTCTCGCTCCTGGTGTCGACTGCCTGCGGAGGCGCCCCCACCGGCGCAGCGACCGACCCCGCCTCGACACCGCGACGCTCCGAAGGCCGCGCGCCGGCCCACGCGGCGGCCCAGGACCCCTACTCGGGGGCACGTGGACCCGACACCTCGCGCCCCGGTGCGGGCGTGCCCCGGGCGGAGGCGGTGCCCGGCAAGAGCGGCGAGGAGTACCTCGCTGACGCTCAGGCGAAGATGAACGCCAGGGACGGTCGTGGCTGCCTCGTCGCGCTCGATGCCCACGACCAGATCGAATTGTCGCCCGACACCCGCTCCACCAGCGCTGCCGCGTTTCACCAGGCGACCACGCGCGCGCAGTGCCTCATGCTGAATGACCAGTGCGACGTGGGGAAGGCACTCTTCCGGCTCGCCTACAGCCTGCAGTACGGGAACATCTCGTCGGCCCAGGTCGACTCGATCACCGAATCCCACGCCGGCATGTTCTGTTCCAAGCGCTGAGGTTCCCGGAGGCGAGGCCGACGCGGCGTGGCTCCGGCCGCCTCCGAGCCGCACGCGCGGAAGCGGTCAACGCGTGCCGGCGGAGGCGTCGGAGGCGCGCCCGGCCGCGACGTCGATCGTCGCCTGGACCGTCACCGGAGCACCGCGAAGCGGGCAGCCGAACCGCGCTTTCCGCAGCGCGTCGACGAGGCAGCGCCGCACGCTCGGGTCGGCGAGCAGCTCGCCGGCCGATGCCGCAGCCGCGCTGCCGTCGGGATGCGGTAGCGCATCGACGGACGTCGGGTGCCCCGTGGCGTCGACCACCCACGCTACGGAGAACATCGCGCGACCGCCCGCGGGCGCGCGAGTGAGGCACGCGGTGAGCGCATCGTCCGGCAGCTGCGGACCGAGGGGGAGCCAGTCCGAGCTCCGGGCGCCGTGGACCCTCGTCAACAGGGGCCTCCCCTCGACCAACCGCGGCGGGGTGCCGCTGCGGCTCACGTGAAGCTGGAGCCGCCGACCTGGCGCGCCGGCAGCGAACGCCGCGCGCGACAGCGCCGCGCAGGTGCAGGCGAGGAACGGATGGTTCTGCTCCTCCAGCCTCCCCGCCTCGCAGCGTGACGCGCGGCCTGCCACGTCGACGGCCAGCTGGACGACCGGAACGCGGCCGCCCCCGAGCGGAGGCGCCGACCAGCACGCATCGAGCGACGGTCGCGCGGGCGCGAAGGCATGGTCATCGGGGACCGACATCCAGGGACCGGTGGCGTGGACGGTCGAGAAGCGGACGCGCGGCGCGTCGGGCGCAGCGGCCAGGCCATCGAGGAGGAGCCCTCCTTCTTCCGGATCGGGCGGCTCGGTGGCGAGCGACGACGCCGCGGCCATCCAATCAGGCATGGACCGCGCATCTGCACCGCGGTCCGGCGACCGGAACCTCGCGAGTGTCACGCGCTGCCCGCCTGATGCGATGTGGGTCGGACCGCCCGCGACGGTGACCCGCAGCGCGCACGCGGGCGAGCACGACGCGTCGATGTGGACGACGCCCGCCGTCGGAAACGAGCGCTCCAGCAACCACGCGGGGTGGATGTGTGGCTCGGCGCACCCGGGATCGGCGAGCGCTCGATCGTGCACCTCGACCGGGAGCACCCTCCAGCGACCGGCCCCCAGCGCCTCGACGCGCCTGGCGACCTCGCGGCGGATCGCCTCTCGCTCCTCGCGAAACAGGGTCAGCGCGACGGGGTTCAGATCCGCGACGACGAGATCGAGCGGCGGCTCGGTGCGCGGCCGACCGAGTGGCTGGCCCGGACCCGCAAAGGACGGGGGAGGCGTCACATCGGCCCGTCGATCATCGACCGAGGCGCAGCCGAGGAGCGACCCGACGGCAGCGGACGAGCAGACGATCGCAGCGAAGAGGCGCAGATGTCGCACGACAGTCGCGGTCTAACCGGCTTCCACCCGACGGTCCATCCCACCGGTGGCCCCGGGGCAAGGGCGACGATACACATGGACCTGATGACCACGTCGATCGTCCACCACATCCCGGTCTGCCCGTTCTCCCAGCGCCTGGAGATCTTGCTGGAGCTCAAGGGGCAGCGCGACGCCGTGCGCTTCGAGGTGGTCGACATCACGAAGCCTCGCGATCCCGCGCTTCTCGCCAAGACCAGGGGGACGACGGCGCTCCCCATCCTCGAGACCTCCGACGGACGCGTCCTCAAGGAGAGCCTGGTCCTCATGCAGTACCTCGACGACCTGCTGCCGGGACCCAAGGTCGCGCAGGACGACGTATACCGGCGCGCCATCGAGGGCATGCTCACGCGGCTCGAGGGTGACTTCACGACGGCCGGCTACGTGTGGGTCATGAGCCAGGACCCCGAGCGCCGCGATGCTCTGCGCGAAGGGATGCTGAAGCAGTACGCCCGGCTCGACGTGTTCCTGGTCGAGCACGCGCCGGATGGGCCGTTCCTCTTGGACCGCTTCGGGTGGGCGGAGGCGGTGTTCACCCCGATGTTCATGCGCTTCTGGTTCCTCGAGCACTACGAGGAGTTCAGCCTGCCCGACCAGCCCGCTTACGCCCGCGTCCGCGCATGGCGCGATGCCTGCCTCGCGCACCCCGCCGCCCAGCAGGTGACGAAGGAGGAGATCGTCAAGGTGTACTACGACTACGCGAAGGGCGCGGGCAACGGCGCGCTACTTCCCGGGCGTCACCGATCCTCGTTTGTGCTGACCCCGTCATGGCGCGGGCGGCCGCTCCCGCCGGCCGACAAGTACGGCCACGCGGCGACCGACGAGGAGCTCGGCCTCGCGCCCTGAAGGCGGCGAGCCGCGGGTAGCGTGACGCTCGCCCTCGCGAGCTGCCCTACCTCAGCGCGGCCGCGGCGCCGCGGCCGCCTCGAAGATCCGGGAGAGCGCCTCGATGAGCTCGTCGTCGGAGTAGAGGAGCGGATCGCCGACGCTCTCCACCATGCCCTTCATGGTGAGCACGCCGACGGCCGCGAGCTGGGCGAGGAAGGCGAGCATGCGTGGCTCGACGCGCGAGCTCGAGGGAGCCCGCTCGCGCTCGGCGGCGAGGACGCGGGCCGCACCGCCGTAAAACAGGTCGTTGAGGGGGCGCACGCGCGCCAGCTGCTCCGCGTCGACGTGGAAGGCACCCGGCCCCGCGACCTGGCCTGCCATGTAGACGAGCCGGAAGTCGTCCACCTTGGCGGCGAAGCCGCGCACCGTCTCGCGGATG
>JBKJLX010000366.1:0-11180 GCA_046596645.1 Polyangiaceae bacterium | reverse complement strand
CGGCGCACCGCGCGTGGATCGCTCGGGGCCGACCTCTCCCGACCTCGCTTCCATCCGCTACACCGGGCCCAAGCCGCTGAAGAACCACACGGCGGGTCCCGACGACGGCTACTTCCGGCGTCCTCGCCCGTCGGCTGCCGGTCCTGGCCCGCGCGCGAGCAGCGGCCCGCGGGGGCGCTCCGCGGTCGGACAGGACTCGCGCGGGCGCATGAGCGTCGATGGGCGACGGCCGCTCGGCACGGGCGTCGCGCCGCGCGGGATCTCTCCGCGCGGCAGCGTCGGGCCGCGCAGTGACCGCTCGCGGCGCCCGGCCGGCCCGCGAGGCGACGACGTGCGTCCGCCGGCGGCGGTCGACGCCGGCCCGCGAGCGCCGCGGTCCGAGCCGGCACCGCGCACCGACGCGCCGTCGCGCACCGACGCGCCCTCGAGTAGCGACGCGGCCCCGCGCTCCGAGGCACCGTCGCGGTGGGATGGCGCTCGTGGCGACGCGCCCCGCGGGGACGGCGCACGGCCCAGCGCCCCGAGCGGCCCGCCTTCGAGCGGCGTCGGTCGCCCCCCCGCCGTGGGACGCTCGCCCGCCGTCGCGCCGGCGCCGGCTCGGCCGATTCCGCGCCCCTCCGCGCCGCGTCGGGGCGGAGGACGCCTCCGTTGAGCTCGAACACCGAGGAGAGGATCTCGATGAAGCGGTCGCTTGCTGGAGCCGTCCTGATGGTCGCGGCGGCGATCGCCGCGTCGGGCTGCATCGTGGTGTCGGACGACGACGGGTACTACGACGACAGCTACCACGACGACGACGGCTACGTCGATCCGGGCCTCGACGCCGAGGCGGCGATCGCCACCATCGATGTCGGCGCCGCAGTGGGCGTGGTGGAGCCTGGCCGGGGCGCAGGCATCTTCGTCGAGGCGGCGGCCGACGGGCGGTGGCGCGTCTTCACCACGTGCGACACCGACCTCAGCGACTACGCGTGCGGCTGGGAGGTCTACCTGCGCGGAGAGGGCGTGACCCTGACCGGCACCTCGGAGCTGGAGGACGATGACGTCCTCGACTTCGAGACCGGCGCCATCGACGGCTACTTGGTCACCGACTTCGACGTGGACGTCATCGACTTCGAGGCGACGCCGGGCGCCATCGTCGAGCTGACCACGCTGCTCGACGGCGTGGCGGCGCACACGTTCATCTACTGGGTCGGCGACGGCGTACAGAACGAGGGGGCCCCCACCGACCCCATCGCGTTCGAACCGCGCTGAGCGCGGTCACTTCTTCGGGAGTGGGCGACCTTCCACGTCCCATATCTGCGGCTCGGGCAGGCCGAGCGGCTCGAGCTGGGTCCTCAGCGTGACGAGGTCGCCGACGATGATGATGGTCGCCTTGGTGGGGTCGACCCCCGCCTTGGCGAGGCGCAACAGCTCGGCGCGATCGACGCTGGCGCGCTCGCGCGTGGCCTGGGCGTCGAAGCCAGGGGGCAGCCCCAGCGCTGCGAGCTGGGCGAGCCGCCCCGAGGCGCCGGCGACGGTCTCGTAGGCCTGCACGAGCTCGGCGCGGTCCTGCGCGCGCGCCTTCTGCACCTCGGCGTCGGTGGGGCCGCTGTCGGCCATGGCCTTCAGCTCCTTCAGCGTCTCCGCGAGGGCGGGGCCGGTGAACTCGGCCTGCACCGCCGCGCGCGCCACGAAGGTGCCGACCCCGCGCGTCTCGGTGAAGCCGGTGCGGGCGCCGTAGGTCCAGCCCTTGTCCTCGCGCAGGTTGAGGTTGAGACGCGAGGTGAACGAGCCGCCGAGCGCGGTGTTGACGAGCTCGAGCGGCGCGGCGCCGGGGCCGCCGGCGCGCACACCCTCGCGCACGACGTAGAGCGCGGACTGCACCGCCTTGGGACGATCGACGATGACGAGGCGCGGGCGATCGTCACGTGGGGGCGACGGCGGAGCGACCGCGGCCGCGCCCTCGGGCGCCCAGCCGGCGAGGTGCTTGGTGAGCGCGGCCTCGATCTCCGGCTTCTCGATCTGGCCGGCGATGACCAGGACCAGCTGCTCCGGCCGCCACGCCGCGGCGTGGAAGCGCTTCACCTCGTCGAGGGTCACGGCGTCGGCGCTGGAGGGCCAGCCCATGGTCGGGTGGCCGTAGGGCGTGTCGCGCCCGTAAACCGCGGCCTGCGCGACCACGCCGGCCACCGACGCCGGATCGTCGGCGCGCTTCTTCAGCGCGTCCTTCCACAGGCCGTGGACGCGGCGATACTCCTTTTCCTCGAAGCGCGGGCGCGCGACCACGTCGGCCAGGATGCCGAACGCCGCATCGAAGCGCTTCTTGAGCACCGTCATCGACGCGTAGCTCGCGTCGGCGCCGGCGTAGGAGCGGAGCTCCGCGCCCAGGTCCTGCAGCTCGGTCGACAGCTCCACCGCCCCGCGGGTGCCCGCGCCCTCGTCCATCATGTCGGCGCTGAGCGAGGCGGCGCCCGGCCTGTCCTTCGGGTCGGCTGCGCCGCCGACGGGCACCAGGAAGGTCGCCGAGACCAGCGGCAGCTGCGGCCGGGGCAGGTGCCACACCGTGATGGGCCCCACCTTGAAGACGTCGGGGGGCGCGGGCTCGAAGACGGGAGACGAGGCGAGCTTCGGGGGCGGCCCCAGCAGATCGGCGGCGGCTTGCGGGTCGTTCACGGAGATGGGTCCCTCGCTGGGGTGGGTCGAGGCGGTGGTGGGGTCGGTCGTGTAGTGGCGCTGGCACCCGACGGGTGCGACGGCGACCGCCGCGAAAAGCGCGAGGCGGGCGATGACACCCATCACTTCGCGGGGGCCGGCGGCGCGCCGGAGGGCGCCTTCTTGCGGGGGAGCACGTGGATGACGACGCGCCCGGGAACGCCCAGCGTGGTCTTCACGGCGGCGTGGACGGAGGCCGGCGTCGCCGCCAGGTAACGATCGAGATCGCGCTGCGCCGAGTCTGGCTCGCCAAGACTACCCTGGTAGGTCGCCAGCGAGGTGGCGCGGCTCTGCAGCGACTGCAGGCGCGCCACGAAGCCGGTCTCGTACTGGTTGCGGGCGCGGTCGAGCTCGGCCTGGGTGATCCCGTCCTTCACCAGCCGATCGACCTCGGTCAGCATCGCCTTTTCCAGATCGGCGAGGGCAATGCCGGGGCGAGCGAGCGCCTCCACCGCGAAATAGGAGCTCAGATCCTGCGAGGACTGGTAGGCAGACACGCCCTGCGCCATCGGCTTGTCGTAGACCATCGCCTTGTAGAGGCGGCTCGCCTTGCCCCGCTCGAGCGCCGCGGCGGCGAGGTCGAGATCGGCGTCGCCTGGCTCGAACACAGCGGGGCTGTGCCAGGCGATGATCACCTTGCCCAGCTCCACATCGTCCTCGATCGTCTCCCGGACCTCGGCGGCGAGGACAGGCCGCGTGGGCAGGGGTCGCGCCGGCGGCTCGCGCGCGGAGAGCGGCGCGAAGTACTTCTCCACCAGGCGCTTCGCCTCGGCCGGGTCGAAGTCGCCGGCGATGACCAGCGTCAGGTTCTTCGGCACGTACCACTGGGAGAAGAACGAGCGCACGTCGTCGACGGTCGCCGACTCCAGGTCCTCGTGCGAGCCGATGACCGGGTGAAAGTACGGGTGCCCCCTGGGGTAGAGCAGCTCGGGGAGGCGCAGCTCCACCTTGCCGTAGGGCTCGTTCTCGCTGGTCTGCCTGCGCTCGTTGCGCACCACCTTGCGCTGCGCCTCCAGCTTCTCCAGCGTCATGGTCTGCCCCAGGGCGGAGAGGCGGTCCGCCTCCAGCCAGAGGAGCAAGGGGAGGACGTTCGACGGCGCGACCTCGTAGTAGTTGGTGCGATCGTTGGACGTCCAAGCGTTGTTAGAGCCGCCCTCCGCCTCCATGAGCTGGTCGAACTGGCCGGTGGGGGCGCGGTCGGTGCCCATGAACATGAGGTGCTCGAAGAGGTGGGCGAAGCCGGTGCGCTTCACCTCCTCGTGGCGGGAACCCACCTTGACCAGGATGTCCACCACCACCGTCGGCTGCGAGCGGTCCTGGTGGAGGACCACGGTGAGCCCGTTGGGGAGCTCGTACTTGGTGTGGGGCACCGCGAGGCGCGCCGAGGTAGCCGCAGCGGGCGGGGCGGCGGCAGCGTCGGCGGCGACGAGAGCGCTCGCGGCGACGAGACCCACGGCGATCGCCCTCGCAGCCGGAGCGAGGCCGACAGTCGCGAGCGGACCAGGCTTCTTGGGATCCATCGGCGCGGAGCGTCCCCGAGGACGGGCTTCCGCGCAAGGACGGTCGATCAGGTGGTGGGCACGCGCCGCGCGAGGATCACACCCGGGAAGGAGGCGAGGAAGGCGAGCAGGAAGAACATGGGGAAGCCGAGGGTGCGTGCGAGGAAGCCGCTGGCGCTGCCGGCGACGGTCGCGGCGACGCTCATGATCGCCGTGGCGACGGCGAAGTGCGAAGCCTTGTAGGCGCCGCTGCAGCGGCGGAGGATGAAGATGGTGAAGGCGGCGGTGCCGATTCCGGCGACGAGCTGCTCGACGACCACGATCACGGCGATCACTGCCAGCGGAGGGCGCCCCCACGCCATCACCGCGTAGAGGGGAATGGCCAGGCTCTGCAGGAGGGCGATGGGGAAGAGGCCGCGCGTCAGCGAGATGCGCGCGACGAGCAGGCCGCCCAGGATCGAACCGACGATGCTGGCGAGCGTGCCGGCGACGCCGCTCACCAGGCCGCGGGTCTCGGTGTCGAGGCCGAGGTCCTTGAGGAGCGGCGTCCCCATGGCGAACATCAGCGCGTCGCCGGCGCGGAAGAGGAGGATGAACGCCAGCACCGAGGCCGCCTGCGGCTGGCGCACGAAGGTGGTCAGCGCGTCGAGCCAGCTGGAGCCTGGCACGACGGCGGGAGGCGCGTCGGACGAGGGTCGGGGGAGGAAGAAGGCGTGGCCCACGGCCATCAGCGCCAGCAGGCCGCCGGCGGCGAAGAAGGCGGCGCGCCACGACACCCACCCCGCCAGCGCGACCAGGAGGCCGTTGCCGACCAGGAGCGCGGCCCGGTATGCCGCCACACGGAAGCCGGAGAGCGCCGCCTGGTCATTCTTGCCCAGCGCCCGCAGGTAGAACCCGTCGGTCGCGACGTCGTGGGTGGCGGCGAGGAGGGCGATGGGGACGAGCATGCGCGCGACCAGGCCCAGGTCCCCCTCCCCGGCGGGGATCGCGGCCACGGCGACCAGCGCCGCCAGCGCGATCTGCAGGCTGACGATCCAGCGCCGCATCGTCCCGGTTCGATCGACGAGGGGGCTCCAGACGAACTTGAGGTTCCAGGCGAGGCCGTAGAGGCTGGTCAGGCCGGTCGCCTCGAGGCTCGCCCCGAGCGCGGTGAAGAGCTGCGTCGCGATCTGGTGGACGATCGAATACGGCAGCCCCTCCGCGAAGTAGGTGGTCGCGACCCATGGCGCGGCGCGCGTGGCGCGCCCGTCCTCGGGCGGGATCGACGAGGTCGCGGGGGCGGGCGGCACCCGGGCGCCGACCGCCAGCGGTGTCGACGACGACGACGTGGCGCGCGCCGCGGTGACCCCGGTCGAGGCGCTGGGGTCCAAGGAGGCGGGCAAGGCGACGCTCACGTGCCGGCGCTACCATCCGCCCGCCGCCACGGGCAACTCCGGCAACGGCCGGTGGGGAGCCTCGGGCGGCGCGCGGGTGAACGACGGGTCCAGCGACCTACGATCGTTTGGACTTCGCGGCCAGAAGCAGCCTAGTCTCCATGCGCTCGGCGGGCTGGTCCGGCCGCCGGCGATTGCCGTCCTCGAGCGCGGAGCCTGCCCGATTGAACGAGTACACGCGCCGTGAGGAGGTCCGCTGGACGCTCGCGACGGCCGCCGTGCTCCTCCTCGCGGTGGCCATCTCGGTCGTCGTGCTGGCCACGGCGCGCGGCGCCCTGGTGCCCGATCCCGCCGCGCGCGCGCGCGCCGACCGGCTGGCAGCACAGACCAAGGAAGCAGCCGCCTGCAGCACCGCGGCGCTGAAGCTCCAGGAGGAGATCGGCGTTTTCAAGAACCTCGCCAAGGCCGCACGCATCGAGGACGAGGGCAAGGGCACCGAGGATCCGAACGCGGCGCTGGCGTGGCCGGCGGCCAACCCGTCCCACCGCCAGGCCACGCAGCTCGCAGGCTGTCGCGCGCTGGTGGAGGAGGCGGTCGGCGCGCGACCCTCCACCGTGCGAGGCTGGGAGGCGATCGGCAAGGCGGCGGCGATGAAGGCGCCCAAGGCGGCGGACCGGGAGGCGGAGCGGGCCTCGGCGCGCTCGCTGCTCTCGACGCTCCAGGACGCGCCGATCGAGTCGGTGCAGAAGCAGGTCGCCGACGCCGCCAAGGACCTGGCCGCCCGCGCGACGGAGGCGGAGGCGACGGCGACGTCGGCGACCGTGCGCGCCACGCTGTCGAGGGGCGTCCTCGGACGTCAGGTGGCGGTGGTGGTGGGCGTGGTCCTCTGCCTGGCAGCGCTTCTGGTGAGCTTCTTCAGCGTTCGCGCGGCGAGCGTGCGGCGCGCCGCCATGCTGATTCCCTTGCGGAGCGGGCCCGGCGGCGCGCATCGCGGCCTGCAGGCATCCACCATCCTCAAGCTCGCCGGCGAGTCGAACGGTGGTGAGCCCGGCGTCGTCCTCGGCGCGGCCCTGGGCGGGCTGCTGGCGTCGATCACGGCGCGCATCGACGCCGACTGGTTCGTGGTGGGGACGATGGGCGGCTTCGTGGTCGGCCTCGGCTTCCAGCTCCTCCTGTCCGCCGTGCACGGGCAGACGCGCTGGCGCGAGCGCGCCGCGGAGCTCGCGGATCTGGAGAAACCAGCGATCCCGATCCGCGAGCTCCGCGGCGCGCTCGCGCCATCGCGTCTGCCCGTGCACCGCGGACAGGAGGAGCTGGAGAAGCCAGCGATCCCGATCGTCCTCGTGCTCGGCGGCGTGCGTCAGGGGCTGGAGGGCAGCTTCCTCGACTTTCTCAACGCCCTCCCCCCCAGCGAAGCGGCGACGACGATCGAGCGCCTCGCCGCCCGCGAGGAGGAGCAGATCCTCATGGCGGCGGAGGCGCAAGCCTTCCAGCCCGGCCAGGGCAACGGCGGGCACGGCCAGGGCCAGGGCGGGCAGGGGCAGGGCATGCAGCGCCCGCAGCAGCAGACGCCCTACCCACCGCAGAATCGCTGAGACCGGCTCGCCGAGACGTCGTCGCCGCGCGTCAGGGCGCCGGGCGCGGCGGAGCGGGCGCCCGGGGCGGCAGGGGGGGCGCGCGGGGCGGCGGAGCGGCGCCGTCCGCCGGCGGAGCGCCGTTCTTCCTGGCGGCCGCGGCGAGCGCCGCCGGCGAGCGGAGCTGCGCCGCCACCTCGAGCTGGACCTGCGCGCGCTGCTGCTGCGGCTGGGCGCCGGGGTTCTTCGCGCCGGGCGGCGCGATCGACGCGACCAGGCGGGAGGAGACCTCACCCTCCTCCGGCACCCAGGACTTCGGGATCACGTGGAGCGTCGACTTGCCCTGGAAGTCGAGGCCGTCGAGGGAGGCGGCCGTCATCTGCGGGCCGAGCGGGAGATCGAGGCGATCGTCGGCCGCATATTTGCGAATGGTCACGCTGAGCGTGGCGCGATCGCCGTCGACCGTATCGACCTTCACGAAGCGGTAGCGCACCCCGTCGACGCCCATCGACGTGGTGCGATCGGTCACCATCCACGTCGCCCCTTCGCCCACCGGCTTGTCGGGCGTGGGGACGAGCAGCGCGCCCATCGCCTCCTCCACCGCCTCGAGGGCGATGTCGAGGCCCGCCTCCGCGCCGGCGGCAAGCGCATGATCGAGGCGGCCGGGCCCGGTCGGTCCGAGCGGCCAGGTCACGGTGGAACCCTTCATCTTCGCGATGGCCTCGATGAGATCCTTGGGGACCTGGCCGCCGGGCATGCCGGCGACGGCGGCCTCGGTGATCTCCGCGACGATCACCGTCTCCGCGGGCGGGGCGTCGGCCGCCGGGGCCTCGGGCTTCGGCTCGGCCTTCGCGCCGTCCTTGGGACCCTTCTTGTCCTTCGCACCCTTGGGGCCGATGCTCAGCCGCAACGCGAGAGGCGGGAGCGCCTGCTGCTTGCCGCTGGAGACGGCGACGACGAGCACCGCCTCTTGCTTGCCCTCGGGGCGGCTGGCGCCGAGCTGCAGGCGCGGCTCGCTGCCCTCGCCCATCACCTCGACCTTGGGCGGCGCCCCGGTCGCGTGCGCGCGATCCGCCGCGCCGGGGGGGAACATGCCGTTGGGCGGCGGGCCCTCGGCCCCGGCTGCGCTCGACGCGGGCTTCTCGGCGCCCTTCGCGATGTCCTTCGCCGCCTCGCCGAGCTTGCCGTCGAGGACGGGACCGGTCGGCAGCGCGGAGGCGGAAGCGGTCGGCGCGACCTTCATGCCCTCGTCGCCGCAACCGACGGGAGACGCCATCGCCGCAGCGGCGAGGAGCGCCAGGTGCACGACGCGACGGGTCGGGAGAGCAGCTCGCATGGCGACTCGCATAGTCGAAGCCTCCCGCGCTCGCAAAGCGGGGGCAGCCCCGACCGCACCGAAGTGGCGGTTGGGGCTCCGCCGGCGCCGATCAAGGGGCCGGGGACGCCAGCTCGATCCAGCGGCCTACCGAGCAGAAGGCCGCCTCGGCCGAGGCGAGCGACGCGAGCCCGACCGGGGAGCCGACCGCAGCGGCGAGCTTCGCCGCCAGCGCGGGGGCCCCTGCCGCCGCATCGCCGGAGAGCAGCCACGCCGCGCGGCCGTCCTGCAGCCGGCCCGAAAGACCATGCTCCGCCGCAGGCATCACCGCCATCGCGGGGCCGACCAGAAGCGCCGTGGCTCGACCGGCGGCAGCGCGCAGCAGCTCGACCTCGAGCACGTCGTGGAAGAGCGTGGCGGCGAGGACATCGACCCCCGCGCGCGCCGACGACGTGACGTCGAGCAGGTCGGGATCGGCCGGGCGACCCTCGAGCTCGGCGACGATGCGCCGCGAGAAGACCTCGAGGAGAGCGACGTCCTCGATCGACAGCTCTCGCGGACGCACGTCGTAGCCGCAGAGGGTGCCGAGGATCGGCGCGTCGCGCGGGGCCTCGGCCGCAGTGTCCCCCGACGACGACACCCGCAGCGGCACGCCGCAGTACGACACCAGACCGAAGGCAGCGACGGCCGGGTGGCGCTGGAAGAAGGGATCGCTCGCGGCGTCGTGAATGATGAGGGGAGAGCCGTCCGCCACGCAGTGGGTACAGAACGAAGCCTCCCGGGGGACGACCCGCGGAACCCCGTCGGCCCCCGGCACGGTACAGCGGTAGGCGCGATGCACCGTCTCTCCTCCGTGGACGACGCTCACGACGAGCAGCGGGAAGTCGACCACCGAGGCCAGGCGCTCCAGAACCTGCTCCAGAGCGGCGTCACCGCTGCGGACGTCGGCACCGAGGCGCGCGATCGCCGCGTCGCGCGCCGACTCCTCGGCGCGGAAGGCGTGGCGCCGCGCGATGGCGACCACCGGGGCCACCTCGACGCTCGCACCGGCGCCGCCGCTCGCAGTGACACCGCTCGCGGATCGCAGCAGCCGGTCGCGCAGTGCGGTTCGACGCCCGGGCGCCGTTGCCGACGAGCCCGAGACGGCCAGCGCATCGGCTGCAGCCAGGCTGGCCGCGGTCGCGTGCACCATGGCGAGCCCCCGCGCCGCCGCGGAGTCACCGGCGAGACAGCGCGCCTCGACCTCCTCCAGTGCGCCGCCGCCGCGCGTCCACGCGGCGAGCACGTCCGCCGCCTGGAAGGCGGGCAGGAAGCCCGGCGGCTGAGACCGATCCGATCGTAGCCAGCCCAGCGCCTCACCCGAACGCGGCTCGCGCCGGTCGTCGCCGGGAGCCCGAGGAGAGTGCGAGGGAGGCATCATGGGGGATCGAGGCACCTACGTGCCAGCGACGAGAACGGTCGCACGGTCGCTGTCGCGCCGCCACAGACCCATCAGGGTACGGCTCGCGGGGTGCGGGGGCGGAGCGGATCGCTCGCAAAGGCCAGCTCCACCTCGACCATCAACGCGAGGACCTCCTCGTCGGCCCAGGGACGCCCGACGATCTGCACGCCCAGCGGCAACCCCTGGCTCCGCGCGTCGATGGCGGCAGCGTTGGACTCGACCCGGCCCTGGGGTCGATCGCGCACCAGCTCGTCTCCCTGCACCGCGCTCACCGGCACCACGCCCGCCGGGAATTGCACGAGATTCCACACCATCGAGGCCGTGCCGGCGATCGCGAAGTCGCGCGACAAGCCGTGGGGCATGGCGGGAGTCGCGTGGGCCGGACAGAGGAGCGCGTCGAGGCCGGCCTCGCGCATGGCGCCGAGCATGCGTAGCCGGAAGGCGCGAGCGCGCCGGGTGAGCTCCCAGGCGCCTGTGGTCGTGCGCTCGCCCAACCAGGACACGAGGTCGGCCGCCCGGCGCTCGCCCGCCAGGCGCAGGGCGCCGACGAGGGCGGCCCGGGTCGCCCGGGGGAGCGTCGCCGCCCGGCGAAGTCTGGCCAGCGCGGGATCCATGGGATCCCCTTCGAGGAGGGAAGTGGCGGTGGCGCCGCCGTCGGCGCTCATGGCGCCGAAATAGATGGCGGCAGCCTCTTCGAGGCCAGGGGGCAGGAACGGGCGCACCGAGAGGCCGCGGCGCTCGAGCGCGTCGGCTGTGGCGCGGACGGCGCGGCGCACCGAGGTCGACGACGCGACGATGCCGTCGTCGACGAAGTAGCCGACGCGCAGGGCGCGCACGTCGACCGCGGCCACGTCCCGCACCGGCAGCGGGGGCACCAGAGGATCGCGCTCTCCCATGACCCGGGCGTCGATGGCGGAGAAGAAGAGCGCCAGATCGCGCGCCGTCCTCGCCATGGGGCCGCACTGGCAGCGAACGATCTCCTGACCCGGCTGGGCGCCATTGGACCCGAGGTTGGACCAGCGATCCAGCGTCGGCTTGAAGCCGGCGATGCCGCAGAAATGGGCGGGGACACGGATGCTGCCGCCGATGTCGGTTCCGACGCCCAGGGCGCTCTCACCGCACGCGATGGCCGCCCCCTCCCCGCCCGAGGAGCCGCCGGCAGCATGGGCGACGCTCCATGGGTTGCTGGTGGTGCCGAAAACCGGGTTCGTCGTCTCGTGGGACAGGAGGAGCTGCGGGACGTTGGTGCGGCCGATCGGGACGCCGCCGGCGCGCCGCACCGCCTCCACG
>JBKJLX010000212.1:0-16928 GCA_046596645.1 Polyangiaceae bacterium | reverse complement strand
GCAAGGCCTTCGTCGACGCGATGGAGGAGCTCTACGGCAAGATCGTGGAGGGCGTCCGCAACGCGACCGAGGGCGAGCGGTTCAAGCAGGCCCTCGGTCGCGTTGCGGACGCCCTCCACGATCTTGCCGTAGAGCTCCTCCATCGCGTCGACGAAGGCCTTGCCCTCACCGGCGGGGAGCCAGAGCGCCCGCGGCTCGCTGGGGCGCGCCGGGTTGGGGAGCAGCAGCAGATCGTCGGGCGTGGGCCGGGTGCGGGCCAGCGCGCGCGCCATGCTGCGGGCGACGAAGGTGCGGCCGGTCCCCGAGGCGCCCACCACCACCACGTGGAAGCGAGGCTTCTGGATCTCGAGACCGAATCGGAGCGCGGCGATCGCGCGCTCCTGCGAGGCGATCGCCGACAGCGGTCCCACCTCTTCGGTGGTCGAGAATCTCAGCTCCTCGGGGAGAACGACCGATCGACACGACGTCGCGGGCAGCTCGCGGTGCGGCATGGGGGCGCGGACCTTATCACCCGCGGGGGGTCTTCGCCCCTCCGCCCTTGCGGGCCGCGGCGATCAGCTCGTCGACACGGAAGCCGTCGATGACGAGGCCGCTGATTTTCGCGTCCTCGATGACGACGTTGGTCAGGTCGACGTCGGTGAGCTGCGCGCCGGCCAGGGTCACGTTGTGGAACGAGGCCTCGCCCAGGTCGGCGTCCTCGAAGCTGGCGCCGAAGAGCGCGGCGTTCTCGAAGGTCGCTCCGTTGAAGGACACGTCCTCGAAGGAGGCGTCGTCGAAGGTGACGTCGTGGATGCGCGCACCGCGCGCGTCGGCGTCGTCGATCTCCAGCCCGGCGAGCGAGGCGTCGCGAAGGACGGCGTCGGTGAGGTCGACGTCCTCGAAGCTCGCGCCGCGAAGGTTGGCGTCGTGAAACCTCGCCTCGCCCAGGTCCTCACCCTCGAAGGTGCGGACGGGCGCGGAGGGCGCGGGGGCGCTCGCCGCGCGCGCGGGCTCGTTCTTCGTCGTCGTCGTCGTCGTCGGCTTCGTCGGCTTCGTCGGCTTCTTGCGGGCGGCCATGGCGGGCATCCTGCGCGGAAGCGCGGCGTTGCGGAAAGGGTAAGTTGTCTCACGCGGCCGAAGTCGCCTGCGACCTCGGGCAGATTGTGAGACAAGAGGCGCAAGTCGCTCGCATGGCCGATCCGCCGCTCGCCTTCGCGCGCGTCACCCGCGGGGGTGCGCATCCTTCCCGGTGGATGGTGCTGCTCCACGGTGTCTTCGGCATGGGCGGCAACCTCCGCACCGTCGCGCGCCGAGTCGTCGACCGGCTACCAGAGTGGGGCTTCGTGCTACCCGACCTGCGCGCACATGGCCTGTCGCTGGGGCGGTCCGCGCCGCACACCCTGGAAGCCGCCGCGTCCGACGTGGCCGCGCTGGAGGAGACGCTCGGCCACCCGGTGCACGCGCTCGGAGGTCACTCCTTCGGCGGCAAGGTGGCGCTGGTGCGCCTGGCGCAGCGGCTGGCGGAAGGGGGAGCGCCGCTCTCGCGGTTCGCGCTCCTCGACTCGATGCCGGGCGCGCGGCCGGAGCGGCTGCTGCAGGATCAGGCCGGTCAAGTGCTCGCCGTGCTGGAGGGGATGCCGTGGCCGCTGCCCTCGCGCGAGCGGTTCTTCGAGCTCGTCGCCGCGCGCGGGCTCTCACGCCCCATCGCGGATTGGCTGGCCATGCAGGTGCGGCGAGCTCCCGGCAGCGACGCGGTGGAGCTGCGCCTGGAGCTTGGCCCCATCCGCTCGATGCTGGAGGACTATTTCGCGCGCGATCTGTGGCCGGTGCTGGAGGAGACGTCGGTGCCCACCCTCGTCGTGGTGGGCGGTCGTTCTCCGCTCTTCGGGGCCGCCGACCGCCACCGGGTGGACGAGCTCGTGGAGCGGAACGCGTCGGTTCGTTGCGCCGTCCTGGAGTCGGCGGGACACTGGCTTCACGTCGACGACCTGGACGGTCTCGTCGACCGGCTCGCCGCCCATCTGGCGACGGATCCCGTGTAGTCTCGTGCGTTGCCCGTGGCCGATGGCCCGCCCCACGCCCCCCTGATGGCCACCCTCGAGAAGAACGCCCCGCTGGACCGGCCGACGCCCACGGGCCCGCGCGTGCCCGACGTCTTCGGGATCGTCGGCACGACGCAGTGCGGCAGCTTCCACGTCGAGCGGGCCGTGGCCGAGGGTGGCTTCGCCGTCGTCTACCGCGCCCTCCACGGCGCGTTCCGGGCGCCGGTGGCGTTGAAGTGCCTGAAGATGCCGATCTCGCTGAACGCGGCGCAGCGCGCGGAGTTCCTCGAGAAATTCCGGGCCGAGGCAGAGCTGATGTTCCGCCTCTCCGCCTCCATCTCCGAAGTCGTGCGGCCGCTGCACGTCGACCACTTCATCGCGCCCGACGGCCGCTTCGTCCCCTTCATCGCCCTCGAGTGGCTGGACGGCGAGCCGCTCTCGGCGGTCATCGACCGCCGGGCGGCGCAGAACAAGCCACCGGTGTCGCTGCGGCGCGCGGTCGAGCTGCTGACCCCGATCGCGAAGTGTCTCCACCGCGCGCACAATTTCCCCGGGCCGGACGGAGCGATCGCCGTCGTCCACTGCGACGTGAAGCCCGACAACCTGTTCGTCATCGACCAGGCGGGCGAGGCCGCGCTCAAGATCCTCGACTTCGGCGTGGCCAAGGCGCGGAGCCTCGCTCACTCCAAGGCCGGCAACGTGACGGGCTCCGAGACCAACGTCTTCACGCCGTCCTACGCGGCTCCCGAGCAGTGGGTTCCACAGAAGTACGGGCAGACCGGCCCGTGGACGGACGTCTACGCGTTCTCGCTCTCGGTGCTGGAGCTCATCCTCGGCCGGCCGCCGATCGAGGGGGAGATGCACGTCATGCTCGCCGCGGCGATCGACGACCACCGGCGGCCGACGCCGCGCACGCTCGGCGTGGACGTCCCGGAGCGGGCGGAGAAGGCGTTCCTGGCGGCGGTCGCGGTCGACCCCAAGCAGCGCATCCAGACGGTGGAGGCGTTCTGGACCGAGCTGGAGCGCGCGCTGGGGATGACGCCGTCGCTCAACAAGAACGCGTCGAGCTTCATCGGAGACCGCAAGCTCTCGGTGCCGGAGGCCTCCAACCGGGGCAAGCGCGACATCGACTCCTCCGCCCCGCCGCCGGGGCTCGATCTCGAGCTCGACCTGTCGCAGCCGTCGGCGGAGCCGCCTCCGCCTCCGCCCAAGCCGTCCGCCTCCGGTCGGTCGGGTGCTCATCCCCTCGCCCGGTCGGGGGAGGTCCCGCCGGAGACGGCGCGGCCGCCGAGCGGTCGCGTGGCGACGTCCGAGCCGTCGGGCATGGACACGATCGAGGTCGACGACGCCTCGGTCCGGCGCCGCAATGACAGCGCTACCACGGCGGAGGCCGACGCCCAGTCGCGCCTGGCGCCGGCGGTCGCGGCGCGGCGCGCCGCCCTGGGCGACTCGCCCATCGTCGGCACGCGGTCGTCCTCGTCCTCGTCGGGGAGCATCCCGAGCTGGCTCTACCCGCCGCTGCTACTCGGCCTCGTCGCCGGCGGCATCACTGCCGTCGACCTCTACAACGTGGGCGCCGTGGGCGAGCGCCTGCAGTTCGGCGGCATCATGGCGTGGTGGGTCGCCATCGCGCTGTTCGCCGGCGCCGTCCTCCTCGGCGTGGCGCGAGGGCTCCGTTAGCGGAGGCGGCTTCGCTGCGCGGGCCGTCCCCACCGCGGAGCGTGGCCCCGCGGAGTGTGGCGGGTGCGGGCGCTAGCGCGCGGCGGTGAGGGTGAACCAGGCGCTCTGGGCGACGCCCTTCTTGTACGCCTTGCCGACGAGCACGCCGGTCGCCACGCGGCGGCAGTAGTCGATCATGTCGGCGTAGACGAGGCGCGAGAGACCGCGGCCGTTGGGCTTGTAGGCCGGCCACCCCGGCGGCTCGGCGGGCGGCGAGACGGTGTAGTCGAAGTAGAGCTCGCTCCCGTGCTCGCCGTGGCCCGAGGGAGGCCTGGTGACGTAGTAGCCAGGGCCGGTGACCGGCGACATCGTCTGGTGGTTGTAGCCGACCAGCACGGCGCCCACCCACGCGAAGCGCTTCTGGAAGCGCGAGAACGCGGGGAGGGAGTTTCGGCCCTCGAGGATGACGGTGCCCTTCTCGCTGCGGGGCGCGATGTCCTCGAGCGCGAGCGACGGCGCTCCGGCGACCGCGTCGTAGAGGCGGCCCACGTCGCGGCCGGTGACAGCGAGGACCTGCTCCAGGCGCTCGCGCACCGGCAGCGTGTCGAGGTGCGCCTCGATGTCGCCGCGGGTCGCGCCGCGCTTCAGCAGCGACGCCAGGGTGCTTCCCGGGCTGGGGGAGGACGACGCGCTGGACCCGACGGGAGAGGCGACGGTCATGGGAGCGATGCTAGCTCGCGCGGCACCGCTTGACACGGTGCCTCCCGCGCGATATCCGTCCCGCCGCTTCGAGGTCGACCCGTTCGGCTTCTCCCGCGCCCGTAGCTCAGCTGGATAGAGCATCGGACTTCGAATCCGAGGGTCGTAGGTTCGAATCCTTCCGGGCGCGCTTTCAATTGAAGGCCCACTTATTTTCTTCCTGGCCCGTGAGGGCCGCCGCTTTCCTTCATTCGTTTTTCCGGGGCATTAGCTCAATTGGTAGAGCAGTGGACTCTTAATCCATTGGCTGAAGGTTCAAGTCCTTCATGCCCCACCGGGCGGAACCTCGACGAGGTTCCGCCCTTTTTTTAGCACTCCGTCCCGGTTCATCCGGCCTCGATGACGATGAGGCCGAGGTGATGGCGCCGGGGCGTGCAGTCGCGGGGCGGCGCCGTGACGGGCTGCTAGCCTGCCCCAGTGGGCTCGCCCCGACTCTCCGCAGCGGAGAAGAACGCCGTCGCGGAGCTCGTCGCGGCGGCGAGGGCCACTCCGTTCGCCCTGGCCGCCTCCAGCCGAAATTTGCTCGGCCCCTGGCGCGTGCCGCCGCGGACCGCAACGCCGCCGACTACAACGCTTCTGCCACGTTCACCGCGGAGGATGCGGCGGAGGCGCTGGAGCGGTCAGCGGAATTCCCGGCGGAGGTGCAGCGCCTCGTGACCGCGAGCGGCGAGCCGCCGCAGTAAGGGCCGCGTCGCTCGCATCCCTCCTCCGTTCGAGGCCGTCGAGCGGTCCCGCCGCTGGACGCCGACCTGGAGCGCCTTCGAGCTGCGGGGCCGCAAGCGGAGGTGCTGGAGGTGCTCGGGGCCCCGGAGGCGGACTACTTCTTGTTCTTCTCGGCCTCCATGCCGACCTTCATCATGCACTCCATGCCGCGTCCGAGCGCCTTCTTCTTGGCCTCGTCCATCTTGTCCATCTCGCCGAGCTTCGCCTTCGACTCGGGGAAGCTCGACTCGTGGGTCTTCATCGCCTTGTCGATGCAGTCCTTGTCCTTGCAGGCACACACGTCATCGGCCCAGGCGTCACCGGCGGCCTTGCAGCCCAGGGCGGAGACGGAGAGCGAGACCAGCGCGATGGCGGCGAAGAGCTTCATGGAGGTTCCTGACGCTAGAGGACGGGGGCGGCGCCGACCGGGAGGTCGACGAGACGCCTCTTTACCATCAGCACCCCACACTTGTGAACGCGCGCTTCCAGCTCTTCCCGATCAGCGCACGGCGCTCCGGACTCGGCGAGCGTCCGGGCCCCGCACCGCAGGTGTACGATGCCGCTCGAGGGACGGATGAGCGCGCAAGCTTCGGCCCAGCCAGATGTCGCCAGGACGCTCCTCGAGCTGACGACGCTCCACGAGGTCATGCCGCGCCTCACGGTGTCGAACGGTCGGCGCTACATCGACCCGTTGAACCGCGCGATGCTCGAGTTCCAGATGACCACCGTGCTGCGCAAGGCAGCATTCCTCGCGCAGATTGCTCATGAAAGTGCCGAGCTCCTCTACTTCGAGGAGCTCGCCTCCGGCTGGGCTTACGATCGCAGCCAGAACCCGCGGAAGGCCCGCGACCTTGGCAACATCCGCCCCGGCGATGGTCCCCGGTACAAGGGGCGAGGCCCCATCCAGCTCACCGGCCGCGCGAACTACCGCCGCGCCGGGAGCGCCCTCGGGCTGGACCTCGAAGCGTCACCGACGCGCGCCTCCTCACCCAACGTCGGCTTCCGCATCGCCGGCTGGTACTGGTGGACCCATAGCCTCAACTCACTCGCCGATCGGAAGGCGTTCCGCGAGATCACCCGCCTCATCAACGGCGGCTACAACGGCTACGCGCATCGGCTCGCGTTCTACCAGCGCGCCCTCCGCGTGCTCCGCTGAGCCCGGGCGAGACCTCCCGAGCGACGAGCGCCCGCCGCGGCTGATGCTGACCGCCGGCGATGTCGAGCGGCCAGCGAAGCGCCGCGCCGCGCTCGGTCTTCAGCTGGCGCTGGAGGCAACAGTGAGTCGGTCGCTCTCCTCCCAGAGTCGCTTCTGCGCGACCTGGTCGTAGGAGACGCGCGTGGTGCGGCGCTCGCGGCCCTTCTCGTCGAAATATTTGCCGGTGACGCCCTCGACCTCCGGCGAGCTGGCCAGCTTCACGCTGGTGCGGGCGCCCTTCTGGGCGCTCCACATGAAGGGGGCCGCGAGGCGGAAGAAGACGGACAGGACACCGGGACGGTTCTTCCCGAAGCCGCTCGCGATGGCGCCGGGGTGGAGGCAGTTGGCGGTCACCGGCGCGTCGCCCAGGCGACGGGCGAGCTCGTAGGTGAACATGATGTTGGCGAGCTTGGTCTTGCCATACTGGTCGATGCCGCCGGTGCCCCACGAGCGCGCGGCCATCAGGTCGTCGAAGTCGAGGCCGCGACGCGCCGTCGCGTGACCGGCGGACGCGACGCTGACGATGCGGGCGGCGCGGCCCGGAACGCCGCTCGCCTCGAGCCGCCTCAGGAGCAGCTGGGTGGTGAGAAAGTATCCGAGGTGGTTGAGAGCGAAGGTGCGCTCGTGGCCGTCGACCGTGAGCTCGCGCTTCTCGAAGATGGCGCCGGCGTTGTTGAGCAGCACGTGCAGCTTCGGGTGGCGGTCGAGGACCTGGGCGCACATCGCGCGGATGCTGGCCTGGCTCGCGAAGTCGCAGAGCACGTAGGACGTGGCGCCGCCGATCTCGGCGACGGTCTGCTTCGCCTTGGACTCGTCGCGCACGGCGAGCACCACCTCGGCGCCCATCGCGGCGAGCGCGCGCGCCGCCTCCTTGCCGATCCCGGTGGTGGAGCCGGTGATCAGGCAGACTCGACCCTTCATTTCGTCCATGGGGCGAGGCTAGACGTCGCGCAGGGCGATCGCGACCTCCTTCAGGCCAGCGAGAACGTTGCCAATCGCTCACCCAGCTCGGCGAGGTTCTCGGTTTCCTTGACCTCCCCCAGGCGCGCGCCTCGAATGCCGCGCATGGATCCCTACGCACCCATCCAAGGCATCTCGCTCGAGCGCTACGCGGAGCTCGGCGCGGAGCTCGACGGGATCACCGACCCCGACGCCCAGGCGCAGAAGGTGGGCGAGCTGGGGGTCAGCCGCCAGGACTGGGAGGCGGCGATGCAGGGGTGGACGGCGCGCATGCAGGACATGAGCCTCATGGGCCAGGTCGCCATGCGTTACATGCCGCTCTACAACGCGGCGCTCGCGGCGAAGAAGGGCACCGCGTCGTGCTCCTTCGAGGACTGGGCCTTCATCTCCGCGGCCATCGGCGTCTTCGGGGTGGAGGGCGCGCTCGCGCACTACAAGATCTCCCAGGGCGACTGGACCACCATCTCCGCCCACTGGATGGGTGAGGGCACGCGCGACGCGAACGTCATCATCCAGAAGAACCAGATGCAGGAGCAGGAAATGGGGCGCCTCCGCAGCGGCGGCGCCCCGCGCCAGGCGCAGATCTCTCGCCAGGCCGCTGGCGCACGGGTCGCCGGCGGCGCCCAGGCCTTCGATCAGGCCGCGCACGGCGCAGCGGCGATGCAGTACGGCGCGCAGCAGCAGGCGGGGAGCATGCAGTACGCCGCGGGCGTCCTCGCCAACCCGGCCATCCAGGCCGCGGTGGGCATGGCGGGCGCGATGAACATGATGGGCGGCGGAAGCGCGCTGATCATCGGCCGCCAGGTGCTGGTGCAGTGGGCCGACGGCAACCGCTACCCCGGCACCATCATCCAGACCAACGGCGCTCAGGCGCAGGTGGCGATGCAGGGCGGTCAGCCGGTGTGGGTCGAGACGCATTATCTGACGCCTGCCTGAGCCGGCGATGTACGACGCCGTCCAGCAATGCAAGCACTGCGGCGCCCGGCTCACGCTGGACGACCTCCGCAAGCCCAACTGCTCCTATTGCGGCACGGTGCTCCCGCACCACGCGCAGGCCGCGCAGCACGTGCAGATGGCCTCGCAAATGATGGGGCAGATGATGCAGCAGCAGGCGCAGGTGCAGGACCAGTGGCGCGGCGCCTTCGGGGTGCCTCCCCTCGGAGGGGGGCCACCGCCGGGCCGCATGATGCCGGGCGCGATGGGGATGATGCCGCCGCCTCCCGGCATGCCAGGTCAGCCCTCTGGCGATCCCATGTGGACCGCCCAGGCGCAGATGGCGCAGGCCCACCAGCTGTCGCGGACGATCACGATGATCGTCGTGGGCAGCTTCGTGGCGGTGTTCGTGGTGGTGCTCCTGATCGTCGTGCTCGCCTTCGTCGCGCGCTGAGCGCGCGACGGCAGCGCATCGCGCGGGCGCTGGTCAGCCGCCGAAACCGGGATCGCACACCATCATGTTGCCGAAGGGCGCCATGACGCACGGCTTGTCCGGCGGGCACTCCTCGTCGCTGGCGCACAGCTGGACGCTGTTCATGTCCTCGCCGCAAACGTCGCTGGTGCAGCTCGCCTGACCGTTACCGCCCCCGAAGGTGCCGCAGCAGACCTCCCCGTCCGCGCACTGGGCCGCGCTCGAGCACTCCACCACGGCGCCCTGGCAGTCCTCGTTGACGCCGATGCACGTCGCGCCGTTGAAGGTGGCGCAGCACACCTGCGCCTCCGCGTCGCACTCCTCCATCCCGCACTGGATGGGCGGCGTGCCGGTGCTGCTGGAGCCGCCCTGACCGTTGCCGCCACCGGTGCCCTGGGAGGCGCCGCCGCCGCCCGTGGGATCGCCAGCGCCCTCGCCGCTGGACCCTCCGGTGCCGACCGTCGCCACGTCGACCGAGCTGCCGCCCTCGCCGCTGCCGGCGCCCTCACCGGAGGTGGAGCTGGAGCTGGAGGGGGCCGTGGTGGTCGCGACGTTCGTCGACGACACGGTGGTCGAGGTGGCGGCCGCGGTGCTGCCGCCGTCTCCCGAGGACGACTGCTCGACGACGGAGCCGCCACAGCCGGCGACGAGGACCAGACCGAACGCGAGGTGCTTCATCCTGCGGGTCTACCACTGCGGATGCGGCGTGTGGAGAGACCGACGACAAGCGCATGGAAGACGAGCGCCGCAGCGGTCGTTCGACCGCCGCAGCGCATGGTCGCGTCACGTCGCGGACGACGTCACTTGTTGGCGGCCTGGCGGGCCTCGCCCTTGAGCTCCTTGGCCTTGCCCTCGACCTGCATCTGCTCGTTGTCGATGACGGCGCCGACGCGATTCTTCACCGCGCCGACGACCTCCTCGATCTTGCCCTTGGTGCGCTCGGCGCCCTTGGCGGCCGCCTGCTTGGCCTCGCCCTGGAGCTCCTTGGCCTTGCCCTCGGCCTCCATCTGCTCGTCGCCGATCAGAGCGCCCACGGCCCCCTTGATCTTGCCGCCAATCTCCTCGGCCTTCCCCTCACCGCGCTTGCTCGCATTGCTCATGGTTCCGTACTCCTTTGCACCCCCTGAAAGCACGTAGCGGGCCAGACGCATGTACGGGACGTTTGGTGGAGGCGGGCCGGGCGCAGGCGGATTCCACGGGTCGGCGGGTGTGCAGGGACGCCACGATCGAGGCGCTTCCGGGCTGCGAGCTCAGCGGGCGGGCTTCGCTTCTGTGCTCCCGTTGCGCGCCTCGGTTCGACGCTTTTCGGCGACGAAGGCGATGCCCTGGGCGTTGAGCTCGACGTCGAGGTCGAGGAGCTTCCAGTCGTCGTCGTCGAGCGTCAGGCCGACGCCGTCCGCCTCGTCCTCCAGCGCGCGCCTCCAGGCGTCGACCAGGCCGCTCTCCAGCGTGCCCATGGGCGCATCGCTCGCGATCGCCTCGTCGAGCCAGCCCGCCGCGCGGTCGATCCAGCGGTCGAGCTGGGCGGCGACGGCGCCGAGGTCGCGCACCTCGCCGAAATGGGTCGGGCACGCTGCCGCTTCCCCCAGGGCGAGGACGCGGGCGACGCTCTTCCGCGCGGCGACGGGATCGAAATCGGTGGGGCTGGTCGAGGGGAATGCGAAGCGGCCCGCGCGCTGGAGCCGGGGATAGACCAGGCCGAACGTGTCGCCGGTGTACACGGTGGCGACGGCGGGATCGTCGACCACGAAGTGGTGCTTGGCGTGCCCCGCGGTGTGGTGCACTCGCAGCTTCGCGCCGCCGAGCTCGAAGCCCTCGCCGTCCTCCAGCGCGCGGACGCGACCCTCGGGGATGGGGTCGATGCGCCCGTAGATCGCTGCGAAGCGCTCCTCGCCGTAGACCGCGGTGGCGCTCGCCACGAGCTTGCTGGGGTCCACCAGGTGGCGCGCGGCGCGGGGGTGCGCGAGGAGCGTCGCGTTGGGGCAGGCGGCGAGCAGGGCGCTCGCACCGCCGGCATGATCGAGGTGCGCGTGAGTGACCACGACCCAGCGCACCTGCTCCGCCTTCTTCCCCTGTGCCTCGAGCGCGCCCAGGAGGTGAGGGAGCGCATGCGTCGTGTAGGCCTCGACGAACATGCACTCGTCGCCCGCCACGCGCAGGTAGGCAGCGACGTATCCTGGGGTCTTCGGCTCGCAATCGACCGTGTGGCGCGCGTGCTGCATCGCCGGGCAGGCTAGCGCACCGCGGAGCCCGCGCTCAGGGCCGCGACCCGCTCAGGCCGGCGGCGTCTGGGGGCAGGTCTTCGGGGCGCCGGTGCGGGGCACATCGATCACGGCCTTGAGGTCGATGTCGTCGCTGACCAGGGATTCCAGGTTCCCGTCGTCGACGACGCCAAAGTCGCTTCGGCGGAAGGTGAACTCGCACTCGACCTTCGCGCGGCACGCGTCCATCTCGATGGTGAGGGGGACGGCGATGGTCTTCGTCGTGCCGTGCAGCGTGAAGTCGGCGTAGAGGAGGAGTCCATCCTCCGCCGGGCGCAGGCTGCGGCTGGTGACGCGCGCTTCGGGGTAGCGCGTGACGTGGAGGAAGCGCGTCTTCGCGATGTCGGCGACGCTGTCGAACGCCGCGGTCGCCGTGGCCAGCGACACCACCAGTTCGAGGGAGGTCGCCTCGGGCGAGCCGGGCGATAGCTGGAGGGTGCCGATGGTGCGAGTGAAGCTCAGCGACTGACCGACGCCGGCGCTGATCGAGGCCACCACCTTCACATGGCTCGGCGCCAGCTGGTACGTCTCCACCGCGCCGCGCGGCGCCACCTTGTCGGGCGCGATCGTCACCATCTGCGCGTCAGCGAAGCCGCCACAACCGGCGAGTATCGCGGCGCCGAGCAGCATGGGGGGACAGGCCAAGCGCATCGGCTCCACCATGGCACGGTCGGCTGCACGGTGCCCGATTCCGGGATGGCGCTACGATGAAAACGATGTCCGAGCTGGAGGCGATCGACGATCCGCTGGGGATCGCGGGCACCGCGCCGGACGGGCGTTTGCTCTTCGAGGGTGTGGTGGAGCACGGGGGCGGCGTCACTGTGTACGGCGCGACGCACCTCGAGCTGGCGCGGCCGGTGAGGGTGGAGTGCGTCGACCTTCGCCCCCCGGTCGAGGACGCCGGAGAGCGGGAGGCGGTGCTGGAGCGGATGCGCGGCGAGCTCCAGCTCGTTCATGCCCTGTGCGACGCCAGCCCGGCGGTGGCGCGGGTCCTCGGCGTCTCCGCGCTGCTCACCGCCTCCGATCGCTGGGTCCCCTACGTGGTCCGGGAGCGGCTCGCCGGCGTGCCCCTCGACGCCTGGGCGGCGTCGTCGCGCGCTCGCAGGGGCCGGCTCCCCACGCCGCTCGAGGTGCTCGACCTGCTGGAGCCAGTGGCCGCGGCGCTCGCGGTCGCCCACGGGCGCGGCGGCGCCCACGGGGATCTGCACCCTGCCCGGGTACGGGTCGTGGAGGACGGCGCGCTGCGCGCGGTGAAGCTGGAGGGTTTCGGGCCCGGGAGCCGTGCCGCGTCCTTCCGGCCGACCCACGGCGCACCGGAGCAGTTCGACCCCGGCTTCGGGCCATCGGGGCCGAGGACCGACGTCTTCGCGATGGCGCTCCTCGTGGTCGAGCTCCTCACCGGCGCGCCTGCGCTACGCGGAGACTCGCCAGGCGCCCTCTGTCTGTCCTCCACCTCGACCGGCTCGCGGCCGACCCCCCGCGGGCGCGGTCTCCACGTCGGCGCGGAGCTTGAAGAGGCGCTGCAGCGCGCGCTCGCGGTGCGCCCCGAGCAACGTCAAGCCGACGTGGGCTCGCTCTGGGCGGCGCTCCGCGCCGCCGTCCTCCGCATGGCAGCGTCCACCGATCTCGGCGGGTCGCCGGTGCCGGTCGCGCGCGGGCTCGTCGTGCCGTCGGTGCGCGCGGTGGCCCCACCGGCGTTCGCGGGGCGGTCGTGCGCGCGGCGGGTGGGCCCGCTCATCGCGGTGGTGGGGCTGACCAGTGGCGCCGCCCTCGCCGCGCTCCTCGGCCGCGCGCCGGATCAGGACCCGCGCCCGATGGTGGAGCGAGCCGCCTCGCCCACCGCCAGTCAGGCCTCTCCCCAGCAGCTGCTCCGCGCGAGGACCTCCGACGCGCTCGAGGAGCTCTCCTGGCGGTTCCCCGGCGATCCGGCGCCGCTCCGCGAGCTCGCGGTGCTGGAGGATGCGCGGGGGCGTCACGTCGACGCGGTGCGTGCGGTGCGTGAGGCCGTGCGTCGCTCACCTTCCGCCTCGGGGGACGGCGCCCTCCACGCGATCGCGCTGCGCGCCGCGCGCGGTCCCATCGACGCACGCGTCTCCGCGATGAACCTGCTGGAGATGGACATGGGCTCGGCGGGGCCCGACCTCCTCCTGGAGCTCGCGACGCTCCGCACCGGCGGCGATCTCGCCGCGGACGTCGAGCGCAGCCTGCGCAAGCCCGCCGTGCTCGCGCTGGCGACGCCCGCGGCGCGCATCGCCATCGAGCTGCGCGCGGCGACGAACCCCTGCGATTGCAAGCGGCTGCTGGAGCGAGCGACCCAGGATGCCGACGAGCGTGCGCTCCCCCTCCTCGCGCCGCTCGTGCGCACCGATGGCTGCGGATTTCTGGGGACCTCCGACTGCGCGAAATGTCTGGGCGATCGCGCCCCGGTCCGCGCTGCGATCGAGGCGATCCAGCGGCGTCGACGCGCGGCGCCCTGAGCGTGTTTGCGGCGAGCCGCGCGGTGGACCACCATCGGGCATGTCGATCGTCCGAGCACTACCCTTGGTCGTCGCGTCGCTGCTGTCAGGCGCCTGCGTCGTGTCCACCAACTCCGATCCGGACTACGCCCACGAGCGTCGCCCGCCGCCGCCTCCCCCTCCGGGCTCGTCGAACGACGCGGTCGGCGAGTGGACGAAGCTCGGCGAGAAGCTCGTGAACGGGACCAACGATCACGACGACATCCTCGTCGGAAAATCGGAGGGCTCGTTCCGCGCCCTCCGCCTCCAGATCGAGGGCAGCAGCCTGAAGATGCACGACATCGTCGTCGAGTTCACCGACGGCAGCCGGTTCTCGCCCGAGACGCGGCTGGTGTTCGGCGAGGGTGTCACCAGCCACGTCATCGACCTTCCCGGCTCGCGCCGGCATATCAAGCGCGTCGGCATGCGCTACAGCAACCTGAAGGGCGGCGGCGCCGCGCGCGTGGAGGTCTGGGGGCGCTGAGCCCCTCGGACTCGTCGCATGGGGCCCGGTCGGGCGCCGCGGGGTGGCGGCCGACCGGGCGATAGCCTTCGTCGGACCGACGTGGCACGAGGGCCCTGCGATGAGTGGGACCGATCCGACCGGCGGGAACGACTCTCTGGGCGAAGCCGCAGGCGACGAGCAGGTCGACGACGCCTGGGACGAGCTCGCTCCCCCGTCGGCGCCCCGGACCGCAGCTTCGCCGGTGCCAGCGACCCCCGCGGCTGCAGCATCCGCGCAGCCCCCCACCCCCGATCCTGCCCGCTTCGCCTCCGTGTTCCCGGGCGCTCCTTCGGCCCGAGCCGGCTCGCGCCGCGAGGCCGCAAGGCGCGTGGCCGCGACCGCCGAGGGATCGCTCCCCCCCGCTGCGGAGAGCGACGCGGACCGCGCCGAGGCCCTTCGCGCGGAGGCCGCCCGGCTCGCGGTGGCGAGGGCCGAGGCGGCCCGGGCCGCGGCAGCGCGTGCGGTGGCCGACGTCGCACGAGCCGAGGCCGAGCGCGTGGCCGAGGCGGCGCGACTCGCCGCCGCCAAGCTGGCTGTGGAGCGTGCGGAGGCCGCGAAGGCGGAGGCGCAGCGCGCGGAGGCCGCGAAGGCGGAGGCGCAGCGTGCGGAGGCCGCGAAGGCGGAGGCGCAGCGTGCGGAGGCCGCGAAGGCGGAGGCGCAGCGCGCGGAGGCCGCGAAGGCGGAGGCGCAGCGCGCGGAGGCCGCGAAGGCGGAGGCGCCGCGCGCGGAGGTGAAGCGGACGCCCTCCGAGGCGAAGGGCGCCGCGCCGGCGGTGAAGACCGAGGCACCGTCGCCCGAGCCCGCTCCCTCGGGAGCGGTGAAGCCGTTCGTGCGCGGACGCGAGAAGCGGACGCACGATCACCGCTCGCCGCGCTCGACGCGTTCGACGGCGAGCTCGCCGCTGGCGGGGGACGCTGCGGCGCCGGAGCCCGCGACGGCAGCTCCTGCGGCGACGCCGGCCGCGACCACCGCGACCGGCGGCGGGGCCACAGCGGCTTCCCCGATCGCAGCGCGCGATTTCCGGTCGGACGATCGGTGGGGAAAGCCCGCGCCGAACCCGGGGCCGTCGGCACGCGCAACTGGCGAAGATCGCAGGCAAGACCCGGCCCGCGGCCGATCCGGCGGGCGCATTCCTGACCGTTCGTCCGATCCGGGAAGAGGTGGCCACGATCGGCCCCCTGGCGAGGCGCGCCGCCCGGACCCGTCGCTCATGGGACCCCGGCGCCCCGAGCCGAGGCACGTCGAGAACGAGCGCCTGGCGCGCGACGACCGCCGGGGCCGCGACGACCACCGGGGCCGCGACGACCACCGGGGCCGCGACGATCGCGCGCCGCGGGACGGTCGGTCCGACCGACGCGACGGACCGGTGGCCGGAGACGCCCGCGGGACGGGGCCAGATGGAGCGCCGTCGCCGTCGCCCGCGGCGGCCCCCGCGCGTGCCGCTGCGCCGGCGCGCGCCGCCACGCCGCGGCCCGCGGTGGTCGAGACCGCTCGTGCGCCTGCGGCGCCGTCGGCGGCGGAGGAGCTTCGGCTCCTCGGCGCGAGGCGGGTCACCGCGGGCGCGCCCAAGGCGAAGGCCGCGGAGGGAAAGAAGAAGCCGAAGACCGCCAAGGAGGCACTGCAGCTGCGAGCGCAGCGCAAGGGCGGCAAGGGGCGCGACAAGCGAGGCGGGGGCTCGCGCGAGGCACCGCGCGACGCCCGTGACGGCGCGGAGCGGCGCGACGAGGGCGCCGACGCCACGGTCGTCGTGACCGAGGCGGCGTCCGCCCGCGGGAGACCGGCGAAGTCTGCGAAGCGCGACCGCCCCGAGCGGGACGAGCCCACCCCCGAGACCCCGGAGGCGCCGGCCTCTCCCCAGCGCGGGCTGTGGGCGCGGATCAAGGGCATCTTCGGCAGCTGAACGGATCCCGCCCGCGGCTTGCCTCCGGGCGGGGCCAGGTCCACGGTGGACGGCCGGCGCCCTCAGGCGCCCGACCACGGAGAAACCGAGCCCATGACGACCCCGATCCGGCGAGCTGCCGTCATCGGCGGCGGCGTGATGGGCAGCGGGATCGCGGCACACCTCGCGAATGCGGGTGTCCGTGTCCTTCTGCTCGACATCGTCCCGCCTGACCTTGCTTCTGAAGGAGCAGACGAGAAGCAGAAGAGCGACAAGACCGCGCGCAACCGCTTCTCCGCCGGTGGGCTGGAGAAGGCGGTCAAGGGCCGCCCGGCCGCCTTCATGCACCCGTCGCTGGCGAGCCTGGTCTCGGTCGGCAACGTCGAGGACGACCTCGACGGCGTGAAGGACTGCGATCTCGTGGTCGAGGCGATCATCGAGCGCATGGAGCCCAAGAAGGCGCTCTTCGCGAAGCTCGACGGCCTGGTGAAGCCCGACTGCGTCGTGGCGTCGAACACCTCGGGCCTGCGGATCGAGAAGATGGTCGAGGGGCGCAGCGAGACGTTCAAGAAGAACTTCCTCGTCATGCACTTCTTCAACCCGGTCCGTTACATGAAGCTCCTCGAGCTCGTGCCCGGGCCGCAGACCGATCCGCAGACGCTCGCGCGCGTGCGCCAGTTCGGCGAGGACGTGCTCGGCAAGGGCATCGTCGTCGGAAAAGACACCTCGAACTTCGTCGGCAACCGCATCGGCGTGCACGCGATGATGTCGACGATCCACCTCATGCTCGAGGAGGGGCTCTCCCCGGAAGACGTCGACGCGATCACCGGCGCGCCGATGGCCCACCCGAAGAGCGCGAGCTTCCGTACCGCCGACATGGTCGGGCTCGACACCTTCATCCACGTCGCCGACAACTGCTTCGCCTCGCTCGCGCAGGACGAGGAGCGCAAGGTGTTCGAGGTGCCGGCGTTCATCCGCACCATGGCGGAGAAGAAGCTCCTCGGCGACAAGACGAAGGCGGGCTTCTATCGCAAGGGCAAGGCGGGCATCGAGACGTTCGACCCGAAGGCGCTCGACTATCGCGCCA
>JBKJLX010000111.1:0-2529 GCA_046596645.1 Polyangiaceae bacterium | reverse complement strand
GCGGTTCTGGGCGAGGCCCGACCAACCGCCTCTCGACGTCGGCGAGGATCGGCGCGCTGATGTCGTCGAGGGTCGCGCCCGCGGGCACGGGGACCATGCTCTGCAGTCGGATGTTCTTGCCGCGTGACTCGGCGCCACCCTTGTAGTGGCCGCAGGGTGAGAGGGATCAGCGCCCCAGAGGAGACCTACTCCCCGAGCTGCGCAACCTCCGCCCACAACGCGTCCAGCACGAGCACCAGCCCCTCGAACCCGGGAACCTCGATGGACCCCTCGGTCGCCGCGAAGCTGCGCACATACTGGCCGTCGGGCCCGAGTCGCAGGCACTCCAGCGTGCGAGCCTCGGGGTCGACGAGCCAGAGGTGCTTCACGCCGAACGTCGCGTACTCGGAGGGCTTTTCGACGCGATCGCGGCGCACATCGCGTGCCCCCATCGAGACGACCTCGATCATCAGGTGCGGCGGCGAACGGACGGGACCGCGTCGAGGGGGGACCCCGTCGGCGACGAGGAACACCGAGGCGTCCGGCTTCCGTCCGAGGCGTGGACCGAGGACGAACTTGACCTCGGAGCCGACCGCGATGCCGCGCGCGCCGAGCCATGCTCTCAGGAGGGAGACGAACCACGCGACGACGACTTCGTGGGCCAGGTCCGGCACTTCCTCCTCCGAGAGCTGGCCGTGCACGAGCTCCCCCGGATCGTCCTCGGGGAAAAGCGCCCACTCCTCAGCCGTGAGCTCCAGCGCCACCGTTGCCGTCGCGGTCACCAGCCCAGTCTAGCAAGCGCGCTCGACGCGGGCCTCCTCGGTCTTTGACATCCTCGCGCCACGAGGGACGCCCGCGCTCGACGCTCTCGCCCAGCGCATCGTGGTGCGTGCCCATGGCCGCGGGCCGCGTGGTGCGGCTGGTCGTGACGCCGGAGCCCTGAGGCCCGACCGCCAGGTCCGCTGTGGCGGCGCTATCTCGTCGAGCTTCGTCACTTGCAGGAGAAATCCGCCTCGGCCGCCGAGCTGCACACCGTCGAGGCCGGCCAGGGAGTCTGCTCGCAGAGCGTCATCGCCGCGAGGCGCTTGCTCATGCAGAGCGCGGCGTCCATGGATCCATCCGCCGTCTCCCCCGTCGGGCGGGCGCCGTTCGCGGCTCCCTGCTGCGCGACCAGCTTCTTCAGCGCCTCGATCTCGTTGCGCAGGGCCTTCCGCTCGTCCTCGTCACGCTTCTCGCGCACTGCGCGGACATCGCTCTCGATCATCGCCTTGAGCATCGGCTCGGAGATGCCCAGGCCCTTGAGCCGCTTCAGCTCGTCGATGGTGAAGCTGCGGTACGCCACGTTCTCGCTGGTGATCTTGGCGATGAGGACCTCCTCGGTCCTTCACGCGCATTCCGGGCGGGCCCACTAGGAGGAGCGCCTCGGAGGGCCCTCCTGGCCCGATCGCGGTCGTCGGCGAGTCTAGGAGATCCCGTCGACTCGCCATTTCGACGCGCTTGATCGAGGCAGGCCGCGCGGTCAGAGGGACATCACGAGGCCGACGAGGCGGCGCCTCGATGGGGAGCTGCGCCACCTGCCGATCCGCCTCAGCCGACACCACTTCGCGCGCGGCCATCGCTTGATTGAGGGCTAGTCGACCTGCAGGTGTCCGACAAATAGCGCCTGGGACGAGTAGATGACCTTGCCGAAGGTCGCCGTCGTGGGGCCGAAGGTCACCTCGATGGTCGGCGAATACGCGAGGAGGCCATCGGTGATCGCCAGGACTCCTGGCCGCGGGGTGAACCGTCGCTGGCGAAACGCCAGAGCGCGACGTTGGAGCCGTCGAGGCACGCCGAGTCCGCGGTCCCGCTGACGAGGATGTCCCCGTCGGCGAAACGGCCGACCGAGGGATGGAGCGCGGACTCGGCGATCTGCGTCGACCAGACGATCTCGCCCGTGGAGTCGACGCGGGTGAGCGACGGCCGCTCGAACCCCGTCATCTTTCCGGCCGTCACCGCGAGGACGCCACCTTCACCGTCGGCCGCGAGGTCGAAGATCGCGAACGTGTTCGCCGCCTTCGCCCCCGGGACCCGCGCTCGTGTCGGCTCCCGTGCTGGCGGTGGTGCCGGCACCGCCGGATCCGGCGACCGGGCCGCCCCCTGACGACGCGTTCCCCCCGCCGCCCTCGCCATCGCCCCCTCCGGCGCCGGACGAGGCCGAGCCGGGGGAGTCCGAGCAGGCGGTCAGCGATGCAGCGATGAGGAGGATTGAGGCGGACTTCATGGGCTCGGGGATCTCCAGGAACGATCGTGGCGTGGCTGGGGGCCATCGACGGGGAACAGGGTGGGGATGCCCCTCTCGTTCCTGCGGCGGGTCGTCGATCGGGACCAGGCTCGAGGGCTGCTCCAGCGCCTGTGCGAACGGGGTCTCGAGCCGAGGTCACTTTCTCCGCTTCGATCCATCCGGGAGCTGGCTCGGGCACCGCTGACGCAGCAGGTTGAGTACGCGCGCTGGCTTTTCCGCAACCGGAAGGCGCTGGTGCCATCCGGGTCCTCCCCCCCCCCCCCCCC
>JBKJLX010000458.1:0-2887 GCA_046596645.1 Polyangiaceae bacterium | reverse complement strand
AAAATGGGACGACATTTCCGCGCTCCAGCCGGGTGGACGCCTTGCGTCGTAAGGGCCTCGGTGGTCCACTCCTGGCGGCGATGGAGACTCCGAACGAGGCGCGCGGCGGCGGTGCGGCGCAGGGTGGCGGGTCGGGAGACCGGCCGCGGCGCGTCATCAAGCGCTACTCCAATCGCAAGCTCTACGATACGCGCGACAGTCGCTACGTCACGCTGCAGCAGATCGGGGAGATGGTCCGCGCCGGCGAGGAGGTGCAGATCATCGACAACAAGACGAAGGAGGACAAGACCGAGGTCACCCTCGCGCTCATCCTCTCGGAGGACCTGAAGAGCCAGCCTCGGAGCGTCCCCCTCGCCGCCCTGCGCGACCTGATCCAGGAGCGTGGCGGTCGCCTGCTGTCCCACCTGCGCGAGGGGCCGATCGGCCGCTTCATCCCCGGCAGCGACGAGGAGCGGGCCGCGAGCGAGGCGCAGGCTGCCGCTGGGCAGCCACCCGGCGGAAGGCTGGAGGAGCCGAGGATCGACGCCGCCGGCGGCGACGACCGCCCCCGGGGTCGCCTCAGCGAGATCGTCGAGAGCTCGAAGACCGCGCTCGACCAGTGGCAGCACTCGGTGGACGAGCGCGTGAGGACGATCCTCCCCGGCACCAAGCAGGTCCGCGAGCTCCAGGCGGAGATCCTGCGACTGACGCAACGCGTCGAGGAGCTGGAGCGCCGCAACGGCATCCAGCCGCCGGCAGCACCCGCGCGCGACGACTGAATCTTCCAGGTTTCGCCTTCTCCCCAGGTTTCGCACCCGCGGGCCCTTCGGGAATAGAGCGCGAGACCCTCGGGTTGGAGCCCAGACATGGCGTTCTTCTTCGCAAAAAGGCCGGCCTCGGTGCAGCACGAGCTCCAGGCCACCGGCTTCCTCGGCGGCGACTCCCGCGACGGGCGACGCACCGCCGGGGATGACGCGTTCGTCGTCGAGCTCCTCGGGCACCTCGACACTCTGTACGGCGTCGCCTCCCGCATGACGAAGGGGTCGACCGAGGCCGAGGACCTGGTCCAGGACACGGTCGTCAAGGCGATGCGGGCGCAGGGCCAGTTCCAGCCCGGCACCAACCTCAAGGCCTGGCTCCTCCGCATCCTCACCAACACGTTCATCAACCGCTACCGCCGCGGCGGACTGGAGCGGGACCTCTTCGAGGGCCCCGACGCCGACCCGCTGGCCGACGGGTGGATGAGCACCAGCACCATGCGCGCGATGCGCGATCCCGAGGCCGCGATGCTCACGCCGATCCTCGAGGGCGAGGTCAGCCGGGCGCTGGACGCGCTGCCCGACGACTTCCGCCTCGCGGTGGTCCTCAGCGACGTCGAGGAGCTCTCCTACAAGGAGATCGCCGATGTCATGGGTTGCCCCATCGGCACCGTGATGAGCCGTCTGCACCGCGGGCGGAAGCTGCTCCAGAAGAGCCTGCGCGAGCAGGCGGTGGCGATGGGCATCGTCCACGAGCTGCCTGTCTCGCTGGATCTGGCCGGCGCACCTCCGGTGGAGAAGGGAGTTCTTCCGGTGGAGAAGGGAGCGCTGACGACCAGCCTCGATGCGTACCGCAAGAAGAAGCGAGCGTCGGCATGAGCGCGGAGAAGTCGGACGATCCGGAGCGATGCGGCGGTGGTGCCGGCTGCCCGCGGTCGGCGTGCCTTCAGCTCTTCGTCGACGGGGAGCTCGAGCCCACCCCGGCGAGCGACGTCGAGGCCCACATCGCGGGCTGCGCGCCCTGCGCCGAGCGCGCGTCGCTGCTGGTGGCGATGAAGAGCAGCCTCCGCCGCACCTGCATCGGCCACACGCCGGACACGCTGCGCGCCAAGATCTGCCTCGCCGTCGCGCGGGAGAGCACGGCAGGCCGCGGCACCGAGAGCGAGAGCGTGGAGGCCTTTGCGGGGGGCCACGTCGGCGAGGGACAGTTCGGCGAGGGCCAGTTCGGCGAAGGCCAGTTCGGCGAAGGCCAGTTCGGCGACACCGCCGCCGCCCCCTCGCGCGAGAGCCTGCTCGCCGATCGCTTCGCGGCCGATCGCGTCGCCGACCGTGCGCTGCGATCGACGCGCGTCGCCTACGGCGTCGGTGCGATCGCGCTGGCGGCGGGCGTCGCTCTGGCAGTGGTGGGCGAGCGGGTCAACGCGAGCACCGCCGGCCTCCAGCCGGGCGGCGACGACCCGCGCCGCACGGAGCAGAAGGACGACGGCGCGCAGCGTCGCAGCGCGACGCAGGACGGCGAGCGCGCCCTGCTGCGTCCCCTGCTCCGTCCCCTGCTGGGCGACGCGGCCGGCGTGGGCGTGCCCGGCGGGCTGCTGCCGGTGCCGCAGCGCGGCGCGACGGTGACGGGGCCGGCCCTGGCGCCGAGCGGTCGCAACCTGGAGGACCGTCCCACCCTCGACACCGTGCTCGACGACCTCGTCGTCGAGCACATGAACCCGCTGCCGCCGGAGGAGACGAACCCGGAGAAGCTGCGGCGCTTCGAGTCGGTCGTCGGCGTCGCGATGCGGGCGCCGACCCTGCGCAAGTACGACGGGCGGTTCCGCGGCGCGCGCCTCCTGCCCATGCGCGGCGCACAGCGCACGGCCATGCTGCAGTACGACCTGCCCGACGGCGAGCGCGTCACCGTCTACCTGTGGAACCCGCAGGCCGTCCCCATCGGAGCGACGCGCCTACACCCGCGGATCCTGCACGACAGCGACGCGCGCCTCCCCGGCGACTCGCCGAGGCCGCCGTCGAGCGTGCATGATCCGGATCGCGCGCCGATCTTCGTCGGCGAGGCCCGCGGCTACTCGGTCGCCGCGTGCGAGCGTCGTGGCGTGGGCTACGCCCTCGCGACCAAGCGCGACGCCGACGAGAGCGTCCGCATGGTC
>JBKJLX010000297.1:0-5245 GCA_046596645.1 Polyangiaceae bacterium | reverse complement strand
GCCGGCGCCGACGTCGACTCGCGCGAGGCCCTGCAGCGGCTCTACGCCATCCTCGATCGGGTCGACGACGAGGCGCGGCTCGCGTTCGTCCTGCGCTACGTGCAGGGGCTCGAGCTGACCGAGGTCGCCGAGGCGCTGGGCTGCTCGCTGGCGACGGCGAAGCGGCGCATCAGCAAGGCCAGCCAGCGCATCGCCGTCCACGCGCGGGGCGACCGCAGCCTGGAGCCGTTCCTCGTCGCCTCGTTCCTGGACGCCATGGGCGGCACCTCCGGCGCCGGCCCCGCCTCGCTCGGCGATCCGGAGGACGGCCACGAACGGCAGGCGCTGGACGGCGAGGAGGGCCGAGGCCTCGTCGACGAGCCGTCCCTCGAGACGTCGCCGGTCAGTCAGCGACGCCCGTCGCGGACGTCGCGGGGGTCCGAGTGAGCGGCGATCGGGGCGAGGAGCAGATGCGCTCGCTCGCGCACCTCGCGCGCCGCGCCGCGAACGAGCGCGAGGCGGGCCGCCGCGCCGAGCCGGAGCTGCGCCGGCGCGACGCCGCCCTCCGCCGGCGCCTCGTCGAGGCGATGGACGGCGCGAACCGTTCGCCTCTCCTGTGGGCCGTGCAGCGCCTGTGGCGGCGCGCGGCCGTGGGCGGGCTGGCGCTGGCGGTGGTCGCCCTGGCGACGTTCTGGCTGACCCGCTCCCCTGCGCTCGACTATGCGGTCGCCGGCGCTCCCGAGGTCGCCGGTTACGTGCGCGCTGAGGGGCGCCCTGCGACGTTGACATTCGATGACGGCACCGAGCTGGAGCTGGGCCCGGGGGCGTCGGGTCGGGTGAGCGACGTGCGCTCCAACGGAGCGCGCTTCGTGCTGGAGGACGGTGCAGTCGACGCGCGCGTCACCAGGCGCGCTGGCGCCGCGTGGTCGATCCACGCCGGGCCCTGGGAGGTCCGCGTGACGGGCACCGCGTTCGGCGTCACGTGGGACGCGCGCGGCAGCGAGCTGCGCATCGCCATGCGCGAAGGCAGCGTGGTCGTGCTGGGCCCGGGGGCCGAGGGTGGGATCGGCCTCCGCGCCGGGCAGAGCCTGGTCGCCGGTGACGACGGCGCGATCCAGGTGGCGGCGTCGGACGCCGTCGCCGACCCGGTGCGCGTCGGGGAGCCCCCCGTGCCCGCGCCCTCGCCCACTTCGGAGGTCGCCCCGGCCCCGGCGGAGGCGCCCGCAGGGGTGCTGTCCGCGCCGGCGAGCGCCAGCGCCATGGTCGACGTCGCACGGCCCTGGCCGGTGCGCGTTGCCGCCGGTGACTACGACGGCGTGCTGGGTGACGCCGAGTCCCAGGGCGTCGACTCGGTGCTTGCGTCGGCCTCGGCGTCGGACCTCTCCGCGCTCGCCGACGCTGCCCGCTACCGGGGTCGCAGCGGGCTGGCCACGCATGCCCTCCAGTCGCTGCGCGATCGCTTCGCCGGGTCGCCGGCCGCCGTGAACGGGGCGTTCCTCCTCGGGCGCATGGCGGACGACGCGGGCAGCTCCGCGGCGGCGCTGCGCTGGTACGACGCGCACATCGCGGAGGGCGGCGCCTTCGCGGCCGAGGCGCTGGGCCGGAAGATGCTGGCAGTTCGTCGCACGTCGGGTGACGCCGCGGCAGCGCCGGTGGCACGCGCCTACCTCGCGAGCTACCCCGGCGGGGCGCACGCGGCCATCGCACGCACACTGGCCGAGGACCCCTCGACCGCGCGCCCGCCCGCTCCGACGCCGGTCCTGCCCCGGGACCCGGGCGCCATGCCGAGCGCGCCCTAGCCGGAGGCGCACGGGGTTCGCCGGCGCCGGCGGCCCACGCTCGGTGGAAGTCGCACGGGCCGACGCCTTGGGGTACGACGCCCCCGTGCGGATCGTCGCCGCCCTCCTGATCGTGCTCGCCGCCGCCTGGACGGCGTCGCCCGCGCGCGCGGGCGACGGGCGGCCGGTGGTGGTGCTGGTACGGCCCACGTCGCCGTCGCCGATGATCGACGAGATGCTGAGGCGGACGCAGGCCGAGCTCACGGCGAGCGGCTTCGACGTGCGCATCGTCGACGGGACCCCGGGCGCGGCGCCGCGGACCGCCATCGAGGCCGCCGACGCGCAGGCCATCGCGGCCATCGCCATCGTCGACCCCGAGGGCGAGGCGACGGTCGAGGTGTGGGTCGACGACCGCCTCAGCGGCAAGATGTCGATCCGCCCGCTGGTGGCCAACGAGCCGGACGAGCACAAGGCCGCGGCGGTGCTCGCGATCCAGGCGGTGGAGCTGCTGCGCGCGAGCCTCATCGAGATCACTCGGTCCGCGCCCACGCCGGCCGCCGAGCCGCCGCCGCGCCCGACGCCGCCGCGCGCCGCCGTCGCCTTTGCACAGCGCGGGCTCGCAGCGCCGCCGCCTCCGGCCCCGCGCCGCGCCGAGCTCGCGTTGACCGCCGGGCCGTCGGCCTTCCTCGGCTTCGACCCCCTGGGCATCCAGATCGCGCCGACGTTCGCCGTCGCGGTGACCGCGCCATCCGGCTTTGGAGGCCGCCTGAGATGGATGGGGCCTGGATGGGGACCCGACGTCGACGTCGAAGGAGGCGGGGTCGCGCTCTCGCCATGGATGCTGACCGCGGGCGCCCTGTACGCGCCGCGGACCCAAAGGCGGTGGTTCGCATACGGGGCGATCGACGCCGGCCTCTTTCACCTCGATGCCGGGGGGACGCTGGTGGCGCCAGCCACGGGCCGCTCGGGGAGCGCCTTCGCGGCGGCCTTCCTCGGGGGCGCCGGCGGTGGGCTGCGGCTCACCGACAGCGTCGCGCTGGTCGTGGAGGCGCAGCTGCTGCTCACTGCGCCGCGGATCACGGTGGAGGTCGGCGGGGACTCCGTCGCGATCGCCGGGCGACCGTGGGCGGTGACCACGCTGGGGATCCAGCTGTCGCGCTGACGGTCAGGGGGTCGTGGGCAACATCGCGTCGGTGGCGATGGCCCACCACGAGCCGTAGGGGCGCTCGCGCTGGGCGGCCTCGAAGCCGTCGATGGAGGCGAGGAGGGTCGCGGTACGGTGCCCCTCGCGCTGCCGGGGGTGCGCGCGCCCCTGATCGAGCCACGCGCGGACGAACACCGCGCCCTCGGCCCGCGGGAAGGCGGCGACGTTGCGGCGCCAGCGCGCCCAGACCGCCGGCTCGAGCAGGTACTGCTCGACGTTGGAGACGTAGAAGGTGCCCAGGGTCTGGCCGTCGCGCTTCATGGCTGCAGCCACGCCGGGCATCGCCCGGTCGCCCGCGAAGTCGCCGACGAGCGGCACGATGCGGTGCTGGCGCTGCAGGCTGGCGACGACGTCGAAGGCGTGACGATCAGCGAGGAAGCCGCGCGCACGGCCGCCGGTGTCGGTCGCCGAGAGCATCTCCTCCAGCGTCGGGTAGGTCCGGCCGTTCGCCTCCTTCAACGCGAAGCGGAGGCCGAGCTGGTCCTCGAAGAAGCGACGGTGGATGGCCTCGATGCGACCCAGCTCGGCCGGCCCCAGTCGGAGGCCCCAGCTGGTGATCCGCTCGCGCAGCGCGGCGCGCGCGGCCGCGAAGCTGTCGGCGGTGGCCGGCGCGGCGGTCGCGCGGCGCAGCACCCCCGCGACGTCGCCGTCGGTTTCGCCCGCGGCCGGTGCCGGACGACCGAGGAGGAGCGCGACCAGCTGCGCTCGCGAGCCCGCCAGCTCGAACGCCGCCTTGTAGAGGAGATGGAGCCGCAGGTTGTCGCGGCGTATGTCCACCACGTAGGCGACGCTCGGGTCGAGCCGCGCGATGTAGGAGAAATTCTGCTCCGGGCCGACGCCGACGTAGGCGGCGCCCTTCGGTGCGACGGTCGGGAGATCCTCGGCGATGTGGAGGAACGACGTCTCGTTGGAGACCAGATTGTCGGAGAAGAACTCGGCGTCGGGCTCGGACAGCCCATCGACCTGCTGGACGAAGCGGCGTAGGCGCACCGCCTGCGCCGACGCCTCGTCGACGACCGGCGACGGGGCCGGCGCCACCCTCGGCGCCGGGATCGGCGCGAACTCCGCGTCGCGACCACCGCCGGCCGAGGCGCTGCTCTCCACCCCGGTGGGAGAGGGATCGCAGCCGAGGGCAGCGAGCGCGGCGAGGAGCAGCAGGGCGACGGGGCGGCCGAGATGGGGCATGGCGGTCGGAACGCCCGCGGGCCCGACGGGCATTCCGGGTGTAGCCTCCGGCCGATGCGGGGTCGCTTTGGTCGCGTCATCCGGGCAGGGGCCCTCTCGGCGCTCCTGGTGGTCCCGGCCCTGATGACGGGGTCCGCCGCGGCCGGCCCGTTCTCGTGGCCGCACGTGCCCGACCGTGTGGAGCGAGGCCTCGCCGCGGGGGACGCGGTGGAGCGGCGCGCCGCCGCGCGGCGACTGGGCGACCTCCCGCGGGAGGTCGCCGCGCCGCTGATCCGCCGCGCGCTCGGCGATCCCGACGCCGAGGTGCGCCTCCTCGCCGCGACCGCAGCGGTCTCGGCGGAGGTCCCGCAGGCGGGCGATCTCGTGGTCCCGTGGCTCGCCGAGACCGACGTGCGCCTACGCCTCGCGGCGTGCCACGTCGTCCGCGCCTCGCCGACGCCCGCCAGCGTGGCCGCACTGGCCCGCGCCCTGGCCGACGCCAGCGCCGAGGTGCGCGGCGCCGCTGCGGCCGCGCTGGGAGCCTCGGCCCTCCCCGAGGCGGTCTCGCCGCTGCTGGGCCACGTCGACGACGCGAGCCCCGAGGTCCGCGCCGAGGTGGTGCGCGCGCTCGGTCGGTTGCGCGACGCGCGATCGGTGCTTCCCCTCGTCGGTCGCCTTCAGGACGCGGCGCCCGACGTCCGTCGCGCAGCGGCGCGTGCGCTGCGGGAGCTCGGAGACCCCCGCGCGAGCTCGGCGCTCGTGGTGGCCCTCGCCGACGCGTCGCTGCAGGTCCGGATGGAGGCGATCGACGCGCTGGGCGTGCTGCGCGCCACCGACGCCGTGCTCGCCCTGGCGCCGCTGGCGCTCGGCGGCTCGAGCACCACGCCCGCCGCCTCCTCGGCGCCGGCGCCACGCGCCGAGGGCGCCGAGCTGGTGCGCGCCGCGGCGCTCCGCGCCCTCGCACGCATCGGGGACGCGCGTGCGGTCGCCGCGGTCGTGGCCGCGCTGCCGCTCGACGATCCCGAGGCGGACGACGCCGCGCGCGCGCCCGCCGGGCGGCCGTCCACCCCGCGGGCGGTCCACCTCGGCGCAGTCGGCGTCGCGCCCTCCGCGGTGGGAG
>JBKJLX010000264.1:0-7162 GCA_046596645.1 Polyangiaceae bacterium | reverse complement strand
CCTGGCCGTACTCGCCCCACTGCTGCGCCCGGCGGTAGATGGTGCCGATGCCGGCGAGCGCGGCGTCGTTCGCGGGGTCGATCGCCAGCACCGCCTGGAAGCAGGGGATGCCCAGATCGGGGCGCGCGATCTTCTCCGAGTACCAGCGGCCGAGCCGCAGGAAGAGGCAGGTCTTGGGCTCCACCGGCATGCGGGGGTGGGTCGAGACCTCACTGAGCAGCTGCAGCGCCTCCGCCCAAAGGTTCATGTCGGTGCCGGCGTTGCGCTCGAGATCGGTCGCGTACTCGTCGTCGAGCACGTCCTGCGCCAGCGCCTGCGCCAGCGCGTAGACGCCCTGGGCGCGATCGTCCAGCTCGCGGATGTAGAGGTGACCGATGGTGGCCAGCGCGCGGGCGCGCTCGGTGTGGCTCTCGCTCTTCTCGCTGCGCTCCAGCAGCATCTCGATGAGCTCCTCGTGCTTGCCGAGGGCGCGGCGCAGATCCTCCAGCCCGACCGAGGCGACGTCGTCGGTGGGGTCGAGCGCGACGATGGAGGCCATGACCTCCTCTGCCTTCTCCCGATTGTCGAGAGGGGTCTCGAAGAGCCGCGCTGCTCGGAAGAGGAGGGACTTCTTGGCGTCGATCGCCGCCTGCTTGCCGTCGCCCTCGGGCATGTCGAGCCCGTCGGCCGCCATGAGGAATGCAGCCGCGATCTTGGCGGGGTCCCCGCCGGCGTCGACCGCGCCCTCGAGGGCCAGCGCCGCCTCGGCGCTCTTCGGGTCGGCGACCAGGGCGTCGATCGCCGAGTCGAGCTGCTGCGCCGTGGGCATGACGCTGCCCGGCCGCACCGACGCCGGGCCGCTGCGCGGCTCCAGGAGCGACATCGCCGCGCCCACGTTCTTCGGGCGGTGGGTGGGGTCCTTCGCCAGCAGCTTGGTGAGCAGCTCGTCGGAGTCCTTGGACACCCAGCCCTTGGGGGCGGCGGAGCTCGCGAGCGGCGGCACCTCGCGCAGATGCGAGGCGAGCACGTCCGCCCCGACCGAGCCTGCGAAGGGCGACTTGCCCGACAGGAGCTCGAAGGCGAGGACGCCGAAGGCGTAGAGATCCGACGACAGGTCGGCCGATCCACCGCGGATCCGCTCCGGGCTGGCCGAGCGCGCGATCGCCGCGTGGCGCAGCGACCCCGGGCCCTCGACGCTGGAGACCAGGCGGTCGGCCGCCAGGTCCACCAGCACCGGGCGTGTCGAGCCGTCGCCCCCGCGCACCAGGAGCACGTTCTCTGCGCGGACTGCGCCGTGGGCGACGCGCGCCTCGTGCAGCGCGCCGATGGCGGCCAGCACCCCGCGCAGGATGGGCTTGGCCTCGTTCATGTGCAGCGGCCCGGTCCGCGCGATGCGCAGGCTGAGCGGCTGGCCGTCGATCGGGGCGTACGACACCCAGACCCGGCCGTCGCTGGTGGCGGCCTCGACCTCCTGGGGGAGGTTCTCGTGGCGGGCGCGGGCGCCCAGGCGCACCGCGGCGAGCAAGCGCGCCACCGCGCTGGCGTCGCGCGTCACGTCGGGGCGGTAGATCTTGACCGTCCTCTCCCGGTCACCGTGCTTGGCCGCGTAGACGGCCCCCCGCGGGCCCTCTCCCAGGCGGCGGACGATGGTGAAGGGGCCGAAGGTCGCCCCTGGGCGCAGCTCCTCCAGCGCTCCGGCGGTCCGCGCCGCCTCGCGCACGCGGGCGTCGACCTCGGGTCGGGACGCGGAGACGACGTCGGCCAGGGCGCCGATCGCGTCGATCTGCGCGCAGCGCGCCACCAGCGCCCTTGCGAAGGAGGCCTTGGATGCGGTGCCCCCCACCTCCGCCGGATCGAGCCCCAGGTAGTCGCCCGCGAGGGCCGTCATCTCCTCGAGGGAGAAGAGGCGTTCGAGCTCGCCGCGCACGATGTCGATCGACATGGTCCTCCTGCTGGCCGAAAGGCGCGGCATGTTACGCACGCGCGCGGCTCCGGTGCGAGGGGGACGCGCCCGGGTGCTACAGAAATTCCGGCGCCGTCAGCCGCTGGACGAGGAAACAATCCTCAAGAGAAGTTGGCCCTGCCTCCCGGGACGTGCGACGCAACGCGGCAGTCGTGAAGAGGCTGGTGCCCCTCGTCGAGCGCGTGCTGCCGATCGCCGTCATGGTGGTCGCGCTGGTGGGCGTTCCCATCCTCATCTTCTCGCCCGAGGGGCTCCCCCGCCTCCGGGGGCTGGAGCGGGAGATGTCCTCGGTGGAGGACGAGAACCGCCGCCTGGATCGGGAGATCGAGGAGCTCCGGGGCCGCGTGGAGCGCCTGCGCGACGACCCCGCGGCCGTGGAGCGCCTGGCCCGCGACGATCTGGGGCTGGTCCGGCAGAGCGAGGTCGTCTTCCAGTTCCCGCCGCGTCGCTGATCGCCCGGTTCGCCGCTTCCGGTCCAGCCTCGCCTTCGCTACTTTGCGCGCGGTGCGTAGCGACCTCAGCCGTCGATTCCTCGACGCCGGCGTCATCGACGACGCGGAGCTCGAGGCGGCGCTGTTCCTCGCGTGGATGCGCGAGATCCACGTCCTGCGCGCTCTGGTGGAGCGGGGCAGCGTGCAGGAGCAGCAGATCGTCGACGAGGCGTCGCGGCTGGGTCAGCTGCCGATGCGCCATGTGGCGGCGGCCGCCGACCTGGTGGCGCGGCTCCCCCCGGGGATGTGCCGCCGGCTCTTCGCGCTGCCCACCCGCGTCGATCCCATCTCCGGGGTGATCGACGCCGCGGCCCTCGACCCCTTCGACCTGCACGTGGCCGACGAGCTCGGCTGGCACCTGGGCGCGACGGTGCGCCTGCGCTCGGCGCCGCTCGGCCTCCTCGACGAGGCGATCCGCTCGCTCGACCCGCCCCCCGTCTCGCTGCGGCGCTTCCGTCACATGACGCCGGCCTTCCCGCACGGCGCGCCCAACTCCAGCCTTCCCCCGGCGCCCGCCGACGAGACGCCGATCCCGCTGGTGCGCAAGCTCTCGCCGCCGGGCGGCGTCTTGGCGGTGAAGCCGCGAGCGGCCCTCCCCCCGCGGGAGGACGGGTCGGAGCCGGTGCCCCCCGCGCCCAGCCGCAGCGGCCACGTGTCGGTGCCGCCGCCGGCGACCCTGCGCGGCGTGCTCCGCGCGCTGGGGGTCGCGGGGAGCCGGGACGAGGTCGTCCGTCAGCTGCTGCGGGGCGCGCGGCTGTTCGCCAGGCGGGTCGCGGTCTTCGTGGCGCGCCGCGACGGCTTCCACGGCTGGGCCTGCAACGAATCCTTCGGCGACGCCGCGGCGCTCCGCCGGGTCGCCATCCCGCACGGGGTCCCCAGCGTCCTGGCGACCGCGATGGCGGCGGGGACCTACCGCGGGCCCCTGGTGCGGAGCGACGTGCGCGCCGGCATCCCTCCAGCGGACGGCGACGTGGTCGCGGTGCCGGTCCTGGTGCACGGTCGACCGGCGATGGTCCTCCTCGCCGCCTCGCTGGGGGAGGACGGTCCCCCACCTGGACGAGCCGCCGCCGAGCAGCAGGTGGGTGAGGCGCTGGCCGCGCTGGCCGAGGCCGGGGGCGAGGCGCTGACGCGGGTCCTCGCCGCGCCGTCGTCGTCGTAGCCGCCGGGCCGATCGGATAGGGATCGAGTCCATGCGTGGACTCTCGATCCTCGGTGTCGGCGTGCTGGGGGCTGCGTCGCTCGCCGCTGGTTGCGGTGACGACACCACCGGCAGCGGCGGCGCATCGGGCAGCGGTGGCGCGACCTCGGCGTCGACGTCGACCTCGACGGGGTCCGCTTCCACCGGCGAGGGCGGCGCCGCGACCGGCACCGGGGGCGGCGCGGTCGACGGCCCCACGTTCTACGGCGACGTCGCGTGGATCCTCCACGACAAATGCCTTCACTGCCACACCGACGGTCAGATCGGCGGCTTCAGCCTCGAGGCCTACGAGGACGCGTCGCCGCTCTCCGACATCATCGTGGAGCGCACCCAGGCCGGTGAAATGCCGCCCTTCCACGCGAAGGAGACCGACGACTGCGAGCAGCGCTACCCGTGGAAGGACGATCCTCGCCTCGACGACGAGCAGCTCGCGACCCTCGTCGCGTGGGACGCCGCGGGCGCGCCGGCGGGCAACGCCGACGACGGCCCGCCGCCCTACCAGCTGGCAGCGACGCAGCTCCAGGGCGCGTCGATGACACTGGAGATGGCGTCGCCGTTCACCGTCGCCGGCGAGCAGGACCTGTTCGAGTGCTTCATCTTTGACCCCCAGATCGAGGGCGACGTGGCCTACCTCGACGGCATCCACTTCCGTCCGGGCAACACCGAGGTCGCGCACCACGCGCTGACCTTCGCGCTCTCGCGGGAGGACGCGCTCGACATGAGCGGAGGCGAGGACCGCTTCACCTGCTTCGGCAACCCGCCGGGGCAGCTCATCCACGCGTGGGCTCCGGGCGGCCAGCCATTCGACCTGCCTGACGGCGTTGGCGTCCCCATGACGGCGGACGACGTGCTGGTGGTGCAGATGCACTACCACCCGGTCGGCGAGGCCAAGGACGACGCGTCGTCGGTGGAGCTGCGCTTCACCGAGCAGACGCCGGCCTGGCTCTTCCAGGTGGTCCTGCCGGGCAACTTCTCCAGCGAGGCCCAGGGCCTGCTCCCCGGCCCCAACGACCGCGGCGACGCCGAGTTCCACATTCCCGCGGGCGTCGAGGGGCACACCGAGGAGATGCTGTTCGGGGTCGACGCGTCGGTGGCCATCGACATCCCGCTCCTCTTTGCCGCGCCGCACATGCACTACGTCGGCACCGACATGCGCCTCAGCATCGAGCGCGCGGACCCGACCGGCGATCAGCCCGCGGAGGAGTGCCTGGTGCGAACGCCGGCCTGGGACTTCAACTGGCAGCGCTTCTACGAGTACGACGTTCCGATCGAAGAGCTGCCGACGGCCACCGGCGGTGACGTGGTTCGAATGAAGTGCACCTATGACAACACGCTGGGCAACCCGTTCCTGCGCAAGGCGCTCGAGGATCGCGGTCTCGAGCAGCCGGTGGACGTCGCGCTCGGCGAGGAAACCCTCGACGAGATGTGCATCGGCGCGCTCGGCATCCTCGTCCCGAACCTGTAGTGTCCGCCGGGCTGCAGTTGTTGGTCCTGTAATACAACGAAGCGCCGCGGAGCCCACTCGCACGCGGTCGCCGGCCGGCCGGCTTCGACGGTGGAGGTCGTCGTCGCCGTCGCGTCTCCCCCGATCGGTGGTCATCCGTCGAGGAGCAGCAGGTCAAGGAGGCGCAGCGCGGCCTTCTTGCGCACCGGCGCCAGCGCAGCCGCAGCCGCCTTCGCCTCCGCGCTGGGCGGCGCCGCCGAGGTCGCGGCGCCCGGGACGGCGACCGACGACGGCCCCACGCAGCGCGGGCAGCCGACCGCGCAGTCGCACGCCGCGAGTAGCGCGCGCGCCTGACGCAGCCACGGCGCGGCGTTCTCGTGGATGCGCGGCGCGAGGCCGATGCCGCCCGGCACGTTGTCGAAGAGAAACAGCGTCGGATCGAAGCCGGCGCGCGGCCGGCCCGAGCGCGCGGGTGCTCGCTGGGAGGGAGCAAGGTCCGACGGCGCCGGCCCGTCCCCCTCGCCGGCGTCGCCGATCGACGTGCCGATGTCGCGCGGATCGCACATGAGCTGCAGCGTCGCCACCGTCTCCAGCGCGCGACCGATGCCGCGCAGGCCCTCGATGGCGGCCGCCCGACCCCAGCTCCCCCCGGGGGGATGGGGGGGGCCCGAGGGGCCGAGGTCGGCGGCGACCGCCTCGGGGATGGTCCACCAGAAGCTGGTGGTGTGCATCTGGATGTCGGGCAGGCGCACCTCGCCGTAGCCGGCGTTCTCGTGGGTGAAGAACTTCACCTTCTTGAAGCCGACCACCTTCTCCACGATCGAGACCTCGCCCAGTCCAGCGATGGAGCCGAGAGCGCCGCCGCCGATCGCCTCCTCCGAAGTCACGTCCATCACCGTGACCTTGCGGTTGGTCATGGCCGTCGTGAAGTAGTCGGGGGTGACCTTGGTCACGTAGGCCTTGTGGTTCTCGTGGTCGAGCCGCTCCACCTGGTACTGTTCGCCGTCGTGCTGGTAGATGGCCTGCTCGTGCAGCATCGTCGGCGTCGCGCGCCAGTCGAGCTCGGCCAGGGTGCGACCGGTCGACCTGTCGATGATGACGGTGTTGTCCCAGCCCACGCTGCGCAGGCTGACGTGGTTGGCGGGATAGGAGTCGGTGGCCCAGTGAAAGCGGCCGTCCTCCTCGTGCACCACGCCGTGGCCGGCGAGGAAGCCGAGCGCCTCCTTGGTGTCCTCTGCCGGGAGCGGGGGGTAGGCCTCGCCCGCGAGGAAGGGGAGCTCGAAGGCCGCGCACTTGAGGTGCTGCACCAGGATCTCGGTGTTCTCCGGCTCGATGCGCGCCTCCTCGATCGCGCCGTCGAGAAGGTGACCAGGGTTGGCGGCGAGATACTGGTCGAGGGCGTCGCTGGTCGTCACCAGGACCGCCAGGCTCTTCTCGCCGCGGCGACCGGCGCGACCAAAGCGCTGCCAGGTCCCGGCGACCGACCCGGGGTACCCGGCGCACACCACCGCGTCGAGATCGCCCACGTCGATGCCGAGCTCGAGCGCGTTGGTGGCGACCACGCCCAGGATCTCCCCGTCGCGCAGGCCCTTCTCGATCTTGCGGCGCGTCTCCGGCAGGTACCCGCCGCGGTAGGCCATCACCGCGCGCTCGTCGACGTGGCCGTGGAGGGCGTCGCGCAGGTACTTGAGCATGATCTCGACCGAGTTGCGTGAGGGACCGAAGACCATGGTCGGCACCTTGGCCTTGAGGAGATCGGCGGCCAGGCGCACCGCGCTCTTCAGGTAGCTGGCGCGGATGCCCAGCTCCTGGTTCACCACCGGCGGATTGTACAGAAAGACGCGGCGCTCGCCCTGCGGTGCGCCGCTGTCGGAGACCAGCTCCACGTCCTCCTCCAGCACGCCGGCGAGGCGCGCGGCGTGCTCGCGGGGGTTGCCGATGGTCGCGGTGGCGAGGAGGAACGTGGGGTTCGCTCCGTGGAAGGCTGCCACCCGCCGCAGGCGGCGGAGGACGTGCGCGACGTGCGAGCCGAAGACGCCGCGGTAGGTGTGCGACTCGTCCACCACGACGTAGCGGAGCTTCTGCAG
>JBKJLX010000125.1:0-2813 GCA_046596645.1 Polyangiaceae bacterium | reverse complement strand
CCCCCGCGGCGTCGCTCTTCGTCCACCTCGACGCGCGCGAGGTGCACGAAGAGCGACGCCGCGGGGGTCATGCAGCGGAGCGCGGCCTCGACGCGCGGCAGGAGGAACGCCTCGAAGTCCTCGAAGTCGTCCCCGTACGCGCTGCTCGCGACCTCTTCGACGTCGTAGCGGTGGCCCCCGAACCCGGAGCGGGTGCCCGGCCCCTCGGCCCTCGTCGCGCGGATGCGTCTCCGCTCCTGCTTCTTGCCGGTGTTGAACGGCGGGTCGATGTACACGAGCGACGCGAACGCAGCCGGCAGTCGCGGCAGGACCGCCAGGTTGTCGCCGAGGACGATCCTGCGCACCGCCGGCGCGGTCATCGTGGCGCCGATCGCCGCGACCACCTCGCGAGCGCTTCCCGATCGCGCTCGGCGTCGCCCTCGGTGGGCGCGGTCCGCGGGTAGGCGAGCGCGACGTCCTCGTCGTCGAGGTAGACGTGCGCCGCGTCGAGGGCTCCGTGCGCGCCGCCGCCCTCGTGGAGCAGGCGGAGCGCCTCGCGCAGCGTCTCGACCTGCGCAGGCGCCAGCGCCACCCCGACGTCCGAAAGGGCGCGCCCTCGTGGCAGCTCGAGCCAGACCGCCGCCTCGGCGGTCGACGCGCGCAGCACCGCCGGCAAGGCTCCGTGCGCCGCGCGGGCAAAGGCGCGCGCCCGCGCCAGCTCCGCCGGGTCGAGGTGGACGAGGAGGACGTCGCGGCCGGTCCAGCTGTCGTGCGCGACGCGCCCTTCGTCGCGCCCGTCGCGCGGCCCCTTCGCAGGACCGAGCCGCTCCGGTCGCGACGGCGGCGGGACGCTGATCCGACCGCGGGACGATGCCGGCCCCGGTCTCGCGACCACGTCGCGGGGCCAGGTGAGCGCCTCCAGCGCACGGCGCGCGTCGAAGGCGTCGAGCGGGCGTCGGGCCGGATCGCGCTGCAGCATCGCGGCGATCGGCGCGTCGTGCTGCCGCTTCAGATCAGGGTGGAACGCGCTCGGCGGCAGGTCGCCGAACTCGTCCGTCTCCAGCGGGTCCGCGGCCTCGCCGGTGATCATCTCGTAGAGCAGCGCGCCCGCGGCGTAGACGTCGCTCTGCACCGTCGCCGGTTGGCCCAGCCGCTGCTCGGGGGACATGTAGGCGAAGGTTCCGATCGCGCCGGCCGTCGCGGTGTTCTGCCCGTCGCCCAGGTGCGCGGCGCCGAAGTCGGAGAGGCGCGGGCTGCCGATAGCGTCGAACAGCACGTTGGAGGGCTTCACGTCTCGGTGGAGGATGCCGAGCCGGTGCGCGACGCCGAGCGCGGTGAGCAACGCCATCGCGATCTCCACCGCGCGCGCTGGCGCCAGCGCCTCGCGCACCATGAGGTCGGCGAGGCTGCCGCCCGGCATCCACTCCAGCGCCATCGCCGGCCCCTCGGGAAGGTAGGCGACCAGCGGAACGATCGACGGGTGACGCAGCTGCGCGAGCGCCCGCGCCTCGCGCTCGAAGCGCACCAGCGCGTCGCGACCGGTGGCCGCCTGGGAGGGCGCCAGCAGCTTCACCGCGACGCCGCGTTGACCCACGCGATCGAACGCCTCCACCAGCCGCGCGTGCGGCGTGAACGCCACCTCGCGCACGATCTCGAAGCGGCCGAAGAGCACGATGCCCCGCGCCGGCGCCGTCTCGGTCGCGGCGAGCGGCCCGTCACCCTCTGCGTCGATGTCGAGCGCCTTCATCTCGGCGTCGACCTCGCGCGCAGCGTCGTCGAAGCCGAGCGCGCGCAGCGACCGCGCGAGCAGCGGCAACCCACGCCGCCGCTGCTCGGAGCCCATCCCCAGCGCTTGCAGCGCGCGCACCGCGCCCTCGGTGCGACCGTGCCGCGCCAGAAGCTCCGCCAGCGCCAGGCGCGCCACGTCGTCGTCGGGGTTGGCGCGCAGCGCGGCGTCGAGCACGCGCGCGCCGTCGCCGGGCTGTCCGCCGCGCTCGTAGGCCGCGGCGCTCGCGACCGGCTGCGAGGCGGTGGCGAAGGCCTCGCCGGCGCGCGCCCACGCGCCGCCGCGGAGGAATAGCGCGCCCGCCGTCTTGCCATGGCCGCGCGCGAGCAGGTCCTCCCCGGCGCGCGTCGCGGCGTCCTGCCCCTGGTCGGCCAGCGCCTCCACCAGCTCCGCGATCAGGCGCTGTTCGCCGGCGAGCGACGCCAGGTGGACGGCCCGTCCCAGGGCGCCGGCCTCCTGCGCGGCCAGCGCGGCGCCGCTGAAATCACACGCCTCCTCCAGCGCCTGCGCGCGCGAGAGCGACGCCTCCCGCTCCTCGGCGGTGGTCATCGGCCTGGGGAGGCCAGCCGCCGGAGCGATCGACGTCGCCGGCGCTGGCCGCCGCAGGCGCGCCGGTCGCCGGGGGAGCAGACGTGCCGACACCGCTGGCGCCGACCTCCGCACGGGTGACCGCGACCCGACCGACGACGGCCAGATCGAAGCGCACGACCACGCGGCCGGGTTCGTCGTCGACGCCGATCTCATTGGGGAGCCCGATCGTCGTCTCGCGGAGGCGGTGCACGGCGACCGCCACCGAGGGCGCCGCGAACAGCGCGCCGGGCACCACGGCCGACCCGGTGTCCTCGAAGGCGCAGCGGTGGACCTCGCCGTCCGCCGCCTGGACGTCGACGTAGATCCGGTCGGTGGTCGCCCTCTCCGCCGGCACCTCGCCGCGGCTCCACGTCAGGAGCACGTCCGACCCGCGCAACGCCTGGGCGCCCGAGGTCAGGTCCTCACCGTCGAGCAGGACGTCGCCCGGCTCGGCGGGGGCCTCGGCGTCGAGAAGGAA
>JBKJLX010000539.1:0-22845 GCA_046596645.1 Polyangiaceae bacterium | reverse complement strand
ACCGCGCCGAGGCGCTGCTCGGCGTACGGCCGCGCGTGGTCTCCGGCGACGACGAGGCGCGACTCACCTTCGAGGGCGCGCTGGTCGGCGTGCCGTCGCCCGCGGGCGACGTCCTCGTGTTCGACGTCGGCGGCGGCAGCACCGAGATCGTCCACGGCCGTGGGGGCCAGGTGCTGGCTGCGCGCAGCCTGGACGTCGGCTCGGTGCGGCTCACCGAGCGGCACGTGGTCCGCGATCCGCCGAGCGCGGCCGAGCTTTCGGCTGTACGCCGCGACGTGCGCGCCGCCCTGGAGACGCTGCCCCCCGACCTCGCCGGGCAGCGTGGCGCCGGCGCCACGCTGGTCGGCGTCGCAGGCACCATCACCTCGCTCGCCGCGATCGATGGCCAGGTCGACCCCTACGATGCGGCGCGCATCCACGGGGCGCGCCTCGAGCGCGACGCGCTGAAGCGGGTCGTGGCGCGGCTCGCTGGCCTCTCGCTGGCGGAGCGGCTGCGGCTGCCCGGGCTGTCGCCCAAGCGGGCCGACGTGATCGTCGCTGGCGCCATCCTCTGCGAGGAGGTCGCCTCGTGGGCGGGGGCCGACGCGATCGTCGTCTCCGACCGCGGGGTGCGCTGGGGGCTGGCCTGCCGACTCCTATCGGGCCCGGCCGCGTAGCGTTGCCCCGACAACACGGGTCAACGCGGAGCGTCGAAACAAACTTGACACGCTGGATGTCGATCAGTAGAGTGCGCCGCGCTGGCGCAATTCTGGCCAGCACTCCCACCTAGGGAGAATGTTGCAAATGACGGCACGATCGGGAGCGTACCGCGAGGTGTCGCCTCTCGGGCGTGTCAGGTTGGCCGGTCGAACCACTCTCACGGCGCTGCGCCGATGCTCCCCAGGAGCGACGCACGCCCGGGCGGCACGGCCGGCTTTCCAACGTCGACCCGCGCGCCGGGATTTGCCACTGCGCCAGCGACCTCGGTGAGGCGCTGGAGCTGTTTCTGTTCCAGCCCCACGCCGCTGGAATATCGGCGTCCCCGGCTGGGTTCCACCCCGTCGACGACGGCCAGGAGAGCGCCCCATGGACGGACGAAAAGGGTCTGGAAGCCAGCCGACGCCGGCGCAGCCGGTTCGACAGGGAGAAGTCATGCAGGCTGCTGCTCGTGTAGACGTTTCGTTCAAGGTCGGTGACAAGGCGGTCTACCCCACGCAAGGGGTCGCCGAGGTCATCAACATCGAGGAGAAGGACATCGGTGGCAGCCGCCAGCGGTTCTACGTCCTGCGCATCCTCGACACCGATCGCAAGATCATGGTCCCGGTGACCAACGCGAGCGCCGTCGGCCTGCGTCAGGTCATCTCGGAGCAGGAGATCCGGGAGATCTTCGAGATCCTCCGGGAGCGGACGATCGCGTTCGACAACCAGACGTGGAACCGCCGCTACCGCGGCTTCATGGACAAGATCAAGACCGGCTCGATCTACGACGTGGCCGAGGTCCTGCGCGACCTTTATCGCCTCAAGACGGACAAGCAGCTCTCGTTCGGCGAGCGGAAGATGCTCGACACCGCGCGCACCCTCATCGTGAAGGAGATCGCCATCGCGCGCGCCCAGACCGAGGAGCAGGTCCGCACCGAGATCGAGGCCATCTTCCTCGCGAACTGACCGTCGTGCTCGAGAGGGATGTCGACCCGTCGGCATCCCTTCGAGGAGACCGCTGCCCCACCGCGGCTCGCCACGGTGGGGCAGTTGCATTCGAGAACCGCCGGAAGAGCGCCTGAATCGCGTGGCAATCCACGTTCGTCGCGACGCCTCGCGCTCAGGATTTCGGGGGGTTGTCACGGGGTCGACAATCAGGCCATCCTGACGCCCGTGAGCGGGCTGCGTACGCATCGCGGGCGCTCCGCCGGCCTCCTGATCGCCGTCGCGGTGGCCAGCGTCGCCGGGGTGACAGCGGCGCAGGTCCCCCCGGCCGCCGCACCTCCGGCATCGACGATGGCTGTGCCAGCGCGGCCTGGCGCGCTGCCGACGGCCACCTCGCGCGCGCCCGCCAGCGGCCCCACGACCGCGCCCCCGACGACCGCGGCGACTGTCACGCCTCCGGCTCCCTCGGCAGCGCCATCCGCGGTCGCCCCCCCGGAGGTCGTAGCGCCGCCACCGCCGACCGCGTCGCCGACGCCCACCGCGTCCGCGGCGGTCGAGCCTGTGGCGCCTCCGGCTCCCCCGCCGACGGCGACCACGCCGCGCGTCGCGGCGGAGAAGGCCGCCAAGCCCGCCGAGGTCCGCGCCGGCGACGCCGTGGTGTTCATCGTGCGCGCGTCGTTTGGCGACAACAGCGCCGATGCGCGCGCTCGCGCTGCCAGCAAGGCCCTGCGCGAGGTCATGGGCCTCGCGAACCCCGACGAGGTGCGCGTCGAGACCAAGGACGGCGTCGCCGTCATCTACGCCGGCACCGCGCCCATCGTGCAGCTGGGGCCGCTCGACGCGGAGCTGGCGAGCGACGCCAGCCTCGAGGTCCACGCCGACTCGGTGGCCGCTGCGGTCCGGCGCACGCTGCGCGCCGAGCAGAAGCGGAGCGCGGTCGCCAACACCATCTTCAGCGTCTCGCTGGCTGTCTTCTTCGCGGTGATGACGCTGTTTCTCCTGCGAAAGGTGCGGGAGCTGTCGCGCCGCGCCGACGCCTGGCTGGAGGACAACCCCGAGCGCGTCCCTGCCATTCGGCTGCGGTCGATCGAGGTGCTGCACCCGGCGGCCGTCCGCAGCGCGCTGGCGCTCGGCGTCGGCGTGGGCCGCTGGGTCGGTCAGCTGGGGCTCGTCTACGCGTGGCTGATCGCGGCGCTCTCCCTGTTCGAGGCGACGCGCGGCCTCACCGAGCGCCTGACCGGCTTTTTCCTGCAGCCCCTTGCGAGCTTCACCGGTCGCTTCGCGACGAGCCTGCCGGTGGTCGCGCTGGCGCTGATCGCGGGTCTGGCGCTGGCCATCCTCCTGCGCGTGGTCGGCCTGTTCTTCGAGGGCGTCGCCCAGGGCACGACGTCGCTGGCGTGGCTCCCCGCCGACCTTGCGCGGCCGACCAGCGCGCTCCTCCGCATCGGCATGGTGGTGCTGGCGCTGGTGTTCGTGGCGCCGGTGATCACCGGCGACCCTGACGGCGCGCTCGCGCGGAGCGGCCTCGTGGCGGTGATCGCGGTGGGGATCGGCGCGGTGCCGGTCCTCGCCACCGCGATCGTCGGAGCCGGCGTGGTGTTCGGGCGGCGCATCCGGCAGGGCGAGTGGGCGGAGGTCGGCGCCCGCGCCGGGCGCATCATCGACGTCAGCCTGTTCGAGACCATCCTGGAGGACGACGAGGCCAACGAGGTGCGCGTGCCGCACCTGGCGCTGCTCTGGCACCCAACGCGCATCCACGGAGCGCTGCCGCGCATCGTCGCCGAGGTGGTCGTCGAGACGGCGCTCGCCACCGAGGACATGCGTCGACGGCTGCTCGACGCCGCGGCCTCGGTCGGCGCCGATGCCCGGGTGGAGCTGGTGAAGCTCGAGCTGCACGAGGCGCGCTTCGCGCTGGCCGCGACCACCGACGACGCCGACGCCCGCTCCCAGCTCCTCCTGCGCGCCGGCGCCGAGGTGACCGCCGCGCGCCAGGCAGCCGCGGCGGAGGGTGGCCGCGGGTGAATGCGTACCTCGTCCTCGTCGCGCTGCTGGTGCTCGCGTACGCGGGGAGCGCCCTCTTCCGCGGCCGTAGCATCCAGGGCTACGGCCTGCCCTCGGGCACCGAGTACCTGGTGCTGGGTGTCGCGGTCGGGCCCATCGGCCTCGGCACACTGACTCGATCCGCGCTCGGCACCTTCGAGCCCATCGCCATCGCGACGCTGTCGTGGCTTGCGCTCGTGGCCGGCGCCAACCTCGGCTACGCCGGCGAGAATCGGATCCCGCTGCGGCGGACGGCGGCCAGCATCGGGATCGGCGCGCTGTGCATGGCCCTCACCGGGGGCGCGGCGTGGTTCGCGGCGCCCTGGCTGATCGACCTCACGGGGCCCGATCGAATCTACCTCGCGATCGGGGTCGGTTGCGCGTCCTGCGAGACGACGCGCGCCGCCGTGCGCTGGGTGACGGAGCGCCACGGCGCGCGCGGTCCGCTGTCCGACCTGGTCTCCGACCTGGCCGAGGCGGACGACTCGGTGCCGTTCCTTGGGCTCGCCGTCCTCTTCGCCATCGGTCCCACACCGGAGGGGGCGGTGGTCACGGTGCCGGCATGGGGCGGGCTCCTGGCTACCCTGGGGCTGGGCGCGGTGCTGGGCGCGACGGCCAGCGCCCTCGCGGACGTGGAGAAGCGGACCACCGAGCGGTGGGGCTTCCTCCTCGGCACCGCCCTCCTCAACACCGGGGTCGCGATGCGGCTGGGGCTGTCGGCGCCCTCGGCGATGTTCGTCATGGGTATCGCGCTCAACGTGTTCTCCCGCCACGGCCGGGAGCTCCGCTCGATGCTGAGCTCGACCGAGCGGCCGATCATGATGCCGGCGCTGGTGCTGGCCGGCGCGCACCTCGATCTCGCCGACGGCTCCTCGGCCTGGGCCATCGTCGGCGTCGCGGTCACCGCGCGCGTCATCGCCAAGGCGGCCGCGGGGATGCTGGTGGCACAGGTGAGCCCGGCCGCGGCGAAGAGCTCACCTTTCCTGGGGCTGGCGATGCTCTCGTCGGGCGCGCTGACCGCGTGCGTGGGGCTGGCCGCGGCGCTGCGATTCCCGGGGCCCGTCGGTCGTGTTGTCCTCGCGACCAGCATCGCCAGCTGCGTCATCGGCGAGCTGCTCGGTCCGGCGATGCTCCGCCGCGAGCTCCGCGGCGCCGGCGAGGTCCCGGACGCAGCGACCCGCACCCCTGTGCCGGCCTCGCGAGTGCCCGCAGCAGCGGCGGCGGTGGCGCGGCGGGGACGAGGTGGGATCGTGGCGGCGCGCGCGCGGAGCCGGGCAGCAGCCGAGACCAAGCCCGACCGCGGGAGCATGCCGTGAGCGGCGCCGGCGCTCGCAAGACCATCGGCGCCCGTATGGTCCAGGCCTCGGCGCTGGTCGTCATCTTCGGCATCCTGTTCACGGCGACCCAGCTCGCGCCGGCGTCGCGCGCCGTCGTGGGAACGGTCGCCGGGCTCGGCTTCCTCCTCCTGGCCGGCACCCTCCTCAGCGAGCTGGTCGAGACCATCGGCCTGCCCCATCTTTCCGGCTACCTCATCGCCGGCCTGATCGCCGGGCCGCACGTGCTGCATCTGGTCGACCACGACGCGGTCGAAAGCCTCAGCATCGTCAATACCCTGGCCCTCGCGCTCATCGCCATCGCCGGCGGGGCGGAGCTGCGCCTCGAGCAGCTCCGCGAGTCGGCGCGGAGCCTCGCGTGGGCGATGCTGGTGCAGTGCGGGTTGGTGCTGGTGGTGATGACGTTGACGTTCCTCCTCGTCGCGCGCTTCCTGCCTTTCCTCGATCACCTCCCGCCGATGGCCGTCCTCGGCGTCGCCCTCCTCTGGGGCACGATCAGCATGACGCGCAGCCCGTCGGCGGTGCTCGGGATCATCACCCAGCTACGCCCCAAGGGGCCGGTCACGACCTTCACGCTGTCGTTCGTCATGGCCTCCGACATCGTGCTGGTGGTGTCGCTCGCCCTGATGATGACCATTGCCAAGGTGCTGGTGGACCCCGGCGCGGCGGTGCAGCTCGGCGACTTCGTCACGCTCGGGCACGAGCTCCTCGGCAGCACGGCGCTGGGGACGACGCTGGGCCTGGTGCTGATGATCTACCTGCGCTTCGTGGGCAAGCAGCTGCTGGTCGTCCTGGTCGCGCTGGGCTTCGGGATGACCGAGCTCCTGCGCTACGTGCACTTCGACCCGCTGCTCACCTTCATGGTCGCCGGCTTCGTGGTGCAGAACTTCTCCGAGCAGGGGGGCAAGCTCCTCCACGCGGTGGAGGAGGCGGGCGCGGTCGTCTTCGTCGTGTTCTTCGCCACCGCCGGGGCGCACCTCGACATCCCGCTGCTCTTTGCCCTCTGGCCGATCGCGTTGACGCTGGCCGGCGTGCGCGGCGTCACGACCTACATGGCCGGACGCATCGCCGCCAGCGCCGCCAACGACCCGCCGGTGATGAAGCGCTGGGGCTGGTCGGGCCTGGTGTCGCAGGCCGGGCTCACCATCGGGTTCTCGATCGTGGTCGCGCGCGCGTTCCCCGAGTTCGGGGACGGCTTCCGCAGCCTGGCCATAGGCGTCGTTGCCATCAACGAGATGGTGGGGCCGGTGCTCTTCAAGTTCGGCCTCGACCGGGCAGGCGAGACCAAGCACGTCGAGGCGGAGGCCGCACCGCCGGAGGTCGCCGCGCCGCCCGAGGCCCCCGCCTGACCCGACCACCGCGGCGCGCCCATCACTTCCGGCGGATCTCCTGCGGCCCGTCCTCGCGCGGGTTGCTGAGGACCTCGGGGAGCGGAGGTAGATCGATGACGACGCGCCAGCCGCCGTCCTCCCACACGCAGCGGACCGTGGCGCGCTCCTCGGGGAGCAGGCCGCGCACCTCGACCAGGGCGTGGGCCCCGACGATCTGGGCGCGGTACTCCCGGCCCACCCAGCGCTCGACCAGGCTGGAAGGAGCCAGCATGGCCGCGGGCGAGATGTTCTTGCCGCTGGCGGCGCCGTAGCGCCGGGCGCGCGCCTCCAGGTTCTCCCTCGTGGCCCTGGAGAGCAGCTCGTAGGCGGCGTTCGCCGAGGCCGGCTGACCGTGGGCTGCGCGCAAGCGCTCGATGACCTCGCGCACCGCGCCCTCGGGCTTGGCGTCCGGGCGGCGGCCCTCGCAGCCGGTCGCGCCGACCATGGCCACCAGCACCAGCGCGCGCGCAGCGTGGCACAGCGCCCCGGGACGCCGGGGCGGCGACGCGTCAGCGGCCTTCGGCACCGCGCAGCCCCATCACGTCGCGCACCTCGCGCACGGTCTCCCCGGCGCGCTTGCGGCACGCGGCGGCGCCCTCCTTCAGGCGCTCCACGACCGCGTCGGGCTTCGCCCGCAGCTCCTCCGCGCGGGCGCGGATGGGGGCGAGCTCGGTCTCCAGCGATTCGGCGAGCATCTTCTTGCAGTCGCCGCAGCCGATGCCGGCCGTGGTGCAGCCGACGCGAGCCTCCTCCACCCGCTCCGGGGTGGAGACCGCCGTGTGCATCGTGAAGATGTTGCAGACCTCGGGGCGGCCCGGGATGTCCCGGGTGACGCGCTGGGGATCGGTGAAGGCCCCCTTCAGCCGCTTCCAGATTCCGTTCGGCGTCTCCAGCAAGGCGATGGAGTTGTTGCGGCTCTTCGACATCTTCTCGTGGCCGTCCGTCCCCTTGATGCGCAGCGTGAGCGGGTGCGGCTTGGGCTCGGGGAAGACCTCGCGCTTGAAGCGCGCCGCGAAGTGGCGCGTCAGATCCCGCGCGAACTCGAGGTGCTGGATCTGGTCGTGGCCGACCGGCACCAGCGTCGCCTTGTAGACGAGGATGTCGGCGGCCATGAGGATCGGATAGGTGAAGAGCCCGGCGTTGGCGACGTGGCGGTGATCGTCGGTCTTCTCCTTGAACTGGGTCATGCGACCCAGCTCGCCCATGGGGGCGACGCAGGAGAGGTACCAGGCGAGCTCGGTGTGCTCCTTCACGTCGCTCTGCACCATGACGATGGCGCTGTCGTCGACGCCGGCGGCGAGGTAGGCCAAGGCGGTCTCGAAGACGCGCTTCGGCAGCTCCTTCGCGTCGTACTCGATGGTGAGCGAGTGCGCGTCGACCACGCTGAAGATGCAGTCGTGTTGACCGGATCGAGAGAGCGCCACCCACTGGCGGAGCGCGCCCATCCAGTTGCCGAGGTGGATCTCGCCGGTCGGCTGCATGCCGCTGAAGATCGTCGCCATGAAGTTACTCCTCGACTACCGCGGCGCGCGCGGCCCGTCCAACGCGAGGGACGGGCCGCGGGGCGGCGGCCAGACCTCGCTCAGGCGCGGAAGGTGCGATCGAGGGCGCCGGCGCCACGGAGCGCCTCGTAGAGCACGATCGACACCGCGTTCCCGAGATTCAGCGAGCGCACCGCGCCCAGGGTGGGGATGGCGAACACTGCCCCCTCGTGCGCTGCCAGCAGTTCGCTGGGCAGGCCCACGCTCTCCTTGCCGAAGAGCAGCGCGTCTCCCGGGGTCAGACCGGCCTCCAGGTGGCTCCGGGTCGCGGTCGCGCTGAACAGCCGCGGGCGGGCGCGGGGGTGCGCGGCGGTGAAGTCGCCCAGCGTGTCGTGGCGGTGGAGGTCGACGAGGTGCCAGTAGTCGAGCCCGGCGCGGCGGACGGCGTGCTCGTCGATGCGGAACCCGAGCGGCCCCACGAGGTGCAATGGGGACGCCGTCGCCGCCGCGAGGCGCGCGATGTTGCCGGTGTTCTGCGGGATCTCCGGCTCGAGGAGGACGATGCGGAAGGGCGTCTCCAGCGGTGACGCCCGGAGCCGCTCACCGGCGCTCATGGGGCGCGGGGGCCGCCGCCCACCGGCAGCGCGAGCCCCAGCTCCTTGAGCACGCCGCGGAAGGACTCCTGCTCCCTGCGCGCGGCCTCCAGGCGTTCGAGGGCCACCTTGTAGCTACCGTCGAGCGCAGCGGCCGCCGCCCGCTCTGCGTGCTCGAGGGCCATGAGCAGGTGCGGGTGCGCCTTTCCCACCGCGGCGGGCACTTCCATCCGGCTGGCGACGTGGACCCTCGTCTCGGCGATGGCCGCGATGACTCGCGCCAGCTCCTTGTCGGTGAGGCGGGTGCGCAGCTGGTCGCTCTCGTGGCGCGAGCCGCCGAGGAGGACGGCGGCCCGGTCGAGGTAGCTGCCCGCCTGCGCCGACCGCGGCGCCACGGCGAGCACGAAGATGCAGGTGATCAGCGCAACGAGGGCCCTCCGGAGGTGCCAGCGAGACGAAGAGCGCGGGCTCCGGCACGGTCGCGGCGTCATGCGGTCGGAGCTACCCCTCTTCCGGCGCGGGCGGAAGCTGGGCCAGGGCCGTCTGCGCCGCGTCCTGCTCGGCGAGCTTCTTCGAGCGACCCCGACCCTCGGCCACCTCGCGCCCACCGACCTCCACCCGGACCACGAAGCAGCGCTCGTGGGCGGGTCCCTCCTCCGAGGCCAGCCGGTAGGTCGGCGCCGGCAACCCGGTTCCCTGCGCGCGCTCCTGCAGCATGCTCTTGGCATCGCGCACGTCCTCCGCGCGCTCGAGGGCGTCCTCCGCGATCGCCCGCGCCAGGGCGCGCGCCACGTCGAACCCACGATCGAGGTAGACCGCCGCGACCACCGCCTCCAGCGCATCGGCCAGCACGCTGGAGCGGTCTCGCTCGCCGCTGCTGTCGGCGCCGCGCCCCATGCGGAGGCACGCCGCCAGGCCGCACAGACGCGCGTACTCGGCGAGCGCATCGGTCCCCACGATGGCCGCGCGGCGGCGCGATAGCTCTCCCTCGCCGGCGGCCGGAAAGCGCTCGACCAGCAGCTCGCTCACCGAGAGCTGCAGCACCGCGTCGCCCAGGAACTCCAGCCGCTGGTAGTCGAGCCGCGGGCCCCGCTTCTGCTCGTTGGCCCAGCTGGGGTGAGAGAGCGCCTCCGCCAGGTGCGGCAGACCCTGAGGTGGCCCGACGAGGGCGACCAGGGCGTCGGGCAGCCGGACGTCCGTCACGTCGCGGGGCGGGTGGAGGCGGAGGCAGCGCGCGCGACGATGGCATCGCAGCGCTCGGCCATGCGCAGGTCGAGCTCGGTGATCCCGCCGGCGTCGTGGGTGGCCCACAGCACGCGGACCTTGCGCCACCCGATGAACAGGTCGGGGTGATGGTCCGCCTTCTCCGCCTCTACGCCCACCGCCACGGCGAAGCCGAGGCCGTCGCCGTAGCGCTCGAAGGCGAAGGTCTTCACCAGCGTCTCTCCGTCTCGCTCCCACCCTGGGCTGACCGAGATAAAATCGGCGACGTGGGGGTGATCGAGCTTCTTCGGTCGCTTGGTGGGGGTCGTCACCCGCTGCATGATGCCTCGCTCGCGCTCCAATGTCGCGTCGGGCCACGCCGGGTGGGAACCCGCGGCGCCCCCGGGTGTCCCGATGCTTCGTGGGCTACGCTCCCTCCCTCCCGATGGCCGCCGGCCTCGTCGCCTGTCCCTTCTGCCGCGAGATGTTCGAGGCCGGCGAGCACGCCGCGTGCCCCGAATGTGACGTCGCGCTCGTGGCGACCCACCGCCTGCCGAAGACGCAGGCGGAGCTCGACGCCGAGGCCGCGCGCACGCCGCCCGACGAGATCCAGCTGCCGTGGGCCTACGCCGGCCGCGGCCGGGGGCTGATCGTCGGTCTGGCGGCAGCGGGTCTCGCCGCGTTCCTCCTCCCCTGGGTCCGCGAGTCGATCCCGGAGCGTCAGGTCCTCAGCGGCCTCGACCTCGCGCGTCGGCTGGGCTGGCTCTGGGCCCCCGCGGTGGCGTGGTTCGTCATGATTCCGCTGGTGATCACGCGGCGCAGCGTCGCCCGCATGCGCGGGGCGCGCGTGGCGATCGGCTTCCTCGCGGCGGTGGCGCTGGCGACTGTGGTCGTGCGAGTGCTCAACGCGCCGGCGTCGACGGCGCTGCGCACCATCCGCTTCGCCTGGGGCGAGGGCTTGTGGGCGACGGCCGCCATCGGAGCAGCGACCCTGTTCGCCGCGGCCCGATTCGGCGGGCCGGCCCACGTCCCCACGCCGGACCGACCGTCGGCCACGCCCGCCCCACGGGCGCGCCACGAGACGCTGCACTGACTAGCGCGTGCCGTTCGGCCCGGGCTCGGGCTGGGGGCGCGCGGCGCGCCTGGAGCGCGGGAGCGTGCCGGGTCGGAGCGCGCGCGCGATCTCGCCGGCGCTGTCGATGGTCAGCACGTCGACGATCTCGGCGTGCTCCTCGACCACGTGCTCGGTGCGCAGCCTGGTGAGCAGCGACTGCACCGCGGTCTGCACGCGCTCCTGACCGAGCAGCTGGCGGATGGCGGAGCGCTCGGCCTCGTAGGAGCGCGTCACCGGGCGCATCGTCTGGCGCTTCCACACCACCGCCCAGCCCTTGCCCTCGCGCACTGGCTGGGGGGCGAGCTCGCCGTCCTTCAGGCTCTTCACCACGCGGAGTAGCGCCGGGTCGACCTTCACGCCGCGCTGGCTCGTCTCCCCCGAGGGGTCGATGAACCCGAGGTTCCCCCCCCGGAGCGAGGTCGCCTTGTCGAGCGACTTATCGCGCGCGATCTCCGCCCACACCTTGGGGTCGGGCGCGGCGCCGAGCTGGGCGAGGAGCTTCTTCGCCTCGTCCTCGCTGCCCAGGAGGATGCGCCACAGCGCGACCTTCTCGGGGGCGACGAACTTGGCGAGGTTCGCCTGGTAGTAGGCCTTCGCATCGTCGTCGGAGACGGCCGTCTCGCTCGCCTCGCGCCGCAGATCGGCGAGGAGGGCCGCGCGCTGGATGCCGCTGAGGCGCTCGGCCAGCTCGGGGCGACGGGCGAGGCCGCGCGCCTCCGCCTCGGCCGACTGCAGGAGCTCGAGGACCATCACCTGGTCGAGGAAGGCGCGCTGGATCTCCTCCGGCGTCTTGCCGAGATCGCGCAGCTGGAACGGCGGCATCTTCGCCATGCGGCGACGAAGCTGGCCCGCGGTGATGGTCGCGGTGCCGACGCGGGCGACGATCAGCGCGTCGTCCCCCGAGGCTGTGGGGACCGCCGCCGAGGCCGCCGCCGGTGCGGGCGGTGCGGCGGGCGGTGCCGCGGGAGTCGGCGGGGCTGCGGGGGCAGGCTGCGCGGCCAGGTCGGCGACGCCGACGGCGAACATTAGGAGACCCGCGAAGACCGCCGCAGCGACCGGGAGGAGCGCGCGCCGCATGCGAGAGCGTCTACGCGCCACCCCCGCCTCGGTCAAGGCCGGCCCGGTCGAGCCGGCGGCAGCCCGCCGCGGATCAGGCCGCGCCGCCGCGGCGGACCCGCGGGCTCGCCGGCTCGGGCCGCGGCGAGGCGGTGCGCACGCCCGGGCGCGAGGCGACGATGCCGGCCGCACGCAGCGTCTCCTCTTCCAGACCGACGAAGGCGTAGGTGGCGGCGTGGAAGCCGTAGGCCGCATGCAGGCTGGCCAGACCGGCGATCAGCTCGGTGCTGGGAGGCACGGCGCGCGCAGGGCGACATGCGCGCCGGATGGCGGCCGCGGTCTCGCCCAGGTCGAGGAGAGCCTGCACGCGGAGGAGGACGTCGATGGGCTTGAGCGGGCGCCGCGTCGCTCGCACCGTGCCGTCGCGCAGCTCGGCGAGCATCCGCTGACGGCGCTTCTCGGTGCGGCCGTCGAGGCCGGCGGGGCGGGCCCCGCCCTCGAGCAGCGCGTTGAACCGGCGCGCCGCGCGCCGCTTGTCGACGACGTCGGGCGCTGAGCGGCGGTTGCTCCGCGCGCGGCCGGGCGGCGGCGGCTGTTCCTTCGTCATCTCCGGCCGTGGATGGTCGCATGGGGCCACGGCCAGGCCCCAATTTGCCGCATGGGACGGCGACCCGACGTCAGCGGCAGGTGGCGACCCAGGTGGCGAACGCACCCAGCGCGAGCAGCGGCCAGCCCACGCGGAGGAACCCCTGGAGGTCGGCGCCCAGCGCGCGGAAGCCACGCCGGGTCGACTCCCGGCGTCCGACCAGCCGGCGCCGCTCGTCGGCGATGGCGTCGCGCTCCTCGTCGTCGAGAGGGTCGTCGCCGATGAGGAAATTGAGGTGGTGCTCGAGCTCGTGGTCGATGGTCTCGCGAACCTCGGCCGCCAGGTCGAAGGCGGGGTCCGTCCCGACCTCGGCGCGGAAGGTGCGCATGAACAGGCGAATCTCGGGCGGCCGCTCGATCAGCAGATCGTCGGTGTGCGGCGGCGTGTAGCACCCGAGGAGGGGCTCGCCCCCGTCGTCGACCGCGGGGACGCCCTCGTCCACGATCAGATCGACGCCACGGACGCGCCGCCGCTCGAAGACGGCGTCGGCGTGCGTCCGCACGAGCCGCGCGAACGCGTCCGCGTCGGGAAAGGCTGGGGCCGCGCCGCGGCGGCGCGACGCGGACGGCCCGCCCGGCACCGAGAGCTCGCGCTCCGCCGGCGCTGGGACGTCGTTGCGCGCGCCGCACCCCTCGCAGCGCGCCGAGGCGATGAGGCGCGGGTGACCGTGGGCCTCGTCCCAGAGGTCGCAGACCGCGTCCCACGTGGCGGCCGGCGCGGCGGCGAGGGTGCGCGCGATCGCCGAGGCGCGGCGCTCATGACCGATGGCGACCACGCCCAGCGCCGTCACCAGGGCGGGCGTCACGTCGAACGGGGTCGACGGGTCGCGCCGCAGCAGCATGCGGGCATCACCGACGGTGCGTGGCGCGAGCCGGATCGTCCTGGCCAGGGCGCGGCCGACGCGCACCGGGGGGATGGGGTGCTCCTCGCCCCAGGGGAAGGGCGCGTCGAGCTCGGGATCGTCGAGCTCGTCGTCCCGGAACGGTCCCAGCTCGACGCGCATCGCCGGGACCACACGGAGCGGCTGGTCGCAGTTCTCGCAGTCGAGGGTGATCTCGGGCTCGGGCACCGCGCCCCCCTGCGCCAGGGCGACGCGGAGCACGTGGAGGTCGGCGAGCGGCAGATCATCCAGCGTCACCGCGGCCCCGTCGCGGCGAAGGACCACGACACCGTCGGTCGCGAGGACTCGCGCCGAACGCTCGAGGCTCGACGCCGCGGCCGGGATCGCCTGGGAAGCGTCGGAAGCTGAGGCGAGGTCGAGCTCGGCGGTCGCGCCGGAGGGGAGCGTGAGCCTCGACGAGCGCGACGGCGGCACGCGGTGCGCGTTCAGCGGCGGAAGAGTCGACCGAGGAGGCCGACTCCACCCTTGGCCGCGGGGGGCGCCTGCGAGTTTCGCGCTGCCGTCGTGGCCAGCTCGTGCGCGGCGCCGAGATGCGCCTCGTCGAGCTCGAGCGCCTTGTCGAAGTCGCGCTTGGCCCCGGCGTCGTCGCCCAGCCGCTTGCGCAGGAGGCCGCGGTGGTAATGCGCGTCGGCGTGCTCGTGGTTCGCGGTGCACACCTCGTCGATCTCGACCGAGAGCGGCTTGAGATCGGCGTGGGGTCGCAGCGACCGCGCCATGATCGAGAGGAGCTTCGCCTCCACCAGTCCGGGCTCGCGCTCCAGCGCCGCCTCGGCCAGCTCGAGCGCCGTGGCGCCGTCCTTGGCCTCGAGGCGGGCACGCGCCAGCGAGAGGATGTCGGCGAGCGGCTTGCCCTCGATGATGCTGCGGATCGCGCGGACGCTGGAGTCCGGCTCGGCCTCGGAGGGCGCCGCAGCGGGGACTGCAGGACGCGCCCTCGGCGGCCGGAGCCCGGCCTTCGCGGGCTTCGCGTTGGCCGTCGCCGGCTTCGCGGGGGCTACCGCCGGCTTCGCGGGGGCTACCGCGGGCTTCGCGGGGGCTGCCGCCGGCTTCGCTGCGTCTGGCTTCCGGGCTGCAGCCCTCGCGTCCTCCACCGGCGCGGGGGGCGGGACGGAGGCTTCGGCCGCCTCCTTCGAGCGCGCCTCGAACATGACCCGCGGCAGCGGCGTGGGCGCCTCTTCCCGGGCGAGGGCGCGGCCCCCGGTGACCGGTCGCAGCGGCGCCTTGTAGGTGCTCGCGGGGTCCAGTGTCTTCGGGCGCGACGGCGTGCCGATCTGGGCGACGAGCTCCTGGACCGGCGCGGCGCTCGCGCCAGAGGCCTCGGCGTCGACATCGTGGAAGCTGTCGCGCCGGCGATCGACGGTGCGGCGCACGCGGGCGACGCGCTCCCCGTCGCCCGACTCGTCCTCCGCCGCCGCGACCAGCCGGTTTTGCGCCGACTGTTTGAGCTGCACCCGCGCCAGGGTGGTCGGCCCCTTCTCGACCACGCCGATCGGCAGCGCGCCGCGGCCGAGCTCGAAGAAGCGCAGCAGCAGCATGGTGTACACCACGCGCTGGCAGAGCTCGATCGGCACCACCTCTAGCGAGCAGAGCTCGGCGAAGGACATCGGCTCCAGCAGCAGGAGCTCGACGGCCTCCGACCCCAGCCCCTCGAGGCCGAGCCGCTCCAGCGGCGCCTGGGCGTGGATGGCGAGGAGCTGGTCGGCGCGCAGCGCGGTGATCGTCGGCTCGAACGAGCTCGCGTTCTCGCCGTGCTGCTCGAGGCCCGCCCACAGGAGCTCGAACGGATCGGTGCGCGTCGGATCCGCGCCCCACTCCGCCAGCTCATCGTGGTTCTCGTACCAGCGGTACTTCGTCGCCCCGGCGAGCGCGAACATGCGGATGAAGCGCAGCCGGAACTGGCGCTCGAGGACGGTGTCGAGCACCTCGGCCTCGATGTGGCCAGCCATCACCAGCATGTCGCCCAGCAGCCCGCCCTGGTGGAGCAGGCCGTCGGCAGACAGCGCGGCCTCGAGCACGCTCTCGTCGACCAGTCCCTCGTCGATGAGAAGGCGGCCCAGGGGCGCGAAATCATCGCCCGGACGGCACTTGGCGGGAGAGCCGCGGACGAACGTCAGCGTGTGGATCTGCTGCTCCGACTCCTCCAAAAAGAGCGTGCCCGTGAGCTTGCGCTCGAGCGCATACACGACCAGATGCGCGAAGGGGGTCCCGGTGAGATCCCCTTCCGCCGTCGGCGGAGCTGCCACGGACATGGGCACCGCCAGGCTATCACAGGACCCCTTCCCCGGCTGGGAGTCTCGGCTGCGGTGGGCTTCTCCCCATGACGGCGGGTGGTGGTAGGAAGAAAGACATGCCCCGAGGTCACGTCATCGTCGTCGACGACGAGCGCGCCATCCTGACGACGCTGCAAAAGGCGCTGTCGCTCGAGGGGTACACCGTGGACGCCGCCGGCGCTGTCGCTCGAGGGGTACACCGTGGACGTCGCCGGCGGCGTGAAGGTCGCCGAGGAGAAGCTGGCCAAGCAGAGCTACGACATCGCCCTCTTCGACGTGGCCCTGCCCGATGGCGACGGGGTCACGCTGCTGCAGCGCGTCCGGGAGGGCGGCTCGGACTTGCCGGTGGTCATGATGAGCGGCCACGCGACGGTGGACGCCGCCGTGCGCGCGACGCGTCTGGGCGCCTTTGACTTCCTGGAGAAGCCGGTCTCGACCGACCGCCTGCTCCTCGTGATCGAGAACGCGCTTCGCCTCGTGCGCGCCGAGGCCGAGGCCAAGGCGCTCCGCACCCAGGCCGGCATGGGCGAGCTGGTCGGCCAGAGCCGCGCCATGACGTCGCTGCGCGAGCAGATCGAGCGTGCGGCCCGGTCGGTGGCCACGGTGCTGGTGACGGGCGAGCGAGGGACCGGCAAGGAGCTGGTCGCGCGCGCCATCCACCTCGGCTCCAAGCGAGCCAAGGGCCCGCTGGAGAAGATGAACTGCGCGGCCATCCCGAGCGAGCTCTTCGAGAGCGAGCTGTTCGGGCACGAAGCGGGCGCCTTCACCGGCGCGACCAAGCAGCGCCGCGGCAAGTTCGAGCGCGCGGGCGGCGGCACGCTGTTCCTGGACGAGATCGGCGACATGCCGCTGCCGATGCAGGCCAAGCTGCTGCGGGTGCTGCAGGAGCGCGAGATCGAGCGCGTCGGCGGGCACGAGACGCTGGTGGTCGACGTCCGCGTGGTCGCCGCCACCAACCGCGATCTCGAGGCGATGAGCCGCGAGGATCGGTTCCGCGCCGACCTCCACGACCGGCTCAACGTGCTCCCGCTCCATGTGCCGCCGCTCCGCGCCCGACGGGAGGACGTCCCGATCCTGGTCCGGCATTTCCTTGCCATCGCGACCCAGGTCAACGACCGCGCCGGCATGCGGATCACCGACGCGGCGCTGAGCGCGATGGCGGCCCACGCGTGGCCGGGCAACGTGCGCGAGCTGCGCAACGTGGTGGAGCGGCTGGTCATCCTCACGCCGGACGAGACGATCGACGAGGCGGACGTGCGCACTTGCCTGGGTGGTGGCTCGGTGCCGCAGGGCGCGCTCTACCGCGCTGGCGTGCCCTTCCGCGTCCTGGCGGAGGAGGCTGAGCGCGCCATCCTCGAGCAGGCGCTCGCCCACCACGGGCAGATGGCCGCCACCGCGCGCGCCCTCGGCCTGGAGCGGAGCCACCTCTACAAGAAGTGCCGGGCGCTCGGCCTCCGCGGAGACAAGGCCGAGGCGGACGTCGGCGACGAGTGATCGCGCCCTGGCGCTCAGCGCCTGGGCGGGGCCTCGCGAGCGGGAGGCGGAGGCCGGGGCGGCCCGGCCGGCTCGCGGCCAGCCGGTGGTGGGCGAGCCGGCGCCGGCGGGCGACGGGGCGGAGCGGAGCCGGGCACCGGCGGGTCCTTCACCTGGCCCGCCATCTCTCGCGCGCGCGTCGCGAGGTCGGCGCGGCCGAGCTTGGCGTAGCCCTTTGCGAGCTCGGCGTAGATACCGCGCGCCTCCGTCCCCGATGCGCCCGCGACCAGCGCGGTGTTGTAGGCCTCGATGGCGGAGAGGTGCCGCCCATCGCGGGCATACGCGCGCGCGCGCAGGCGGTGCACCTCGGGGTTGGCGGGGTCGACGAACGCCACGCCATCCGCCAGGCGGATGGCCTCGGGCCACTCGTGGCGGGCGACCAGGCCCTCCAGCAGTCGATCCCACGCGCGACGATCGTGCTGATCGATCAGCACCAGCGGCCGCAGGGCGGCCAGCTCGGACACGGCGTCACGCCTGGCGTGCGCCACGTCGACCAGGGCCTGCAGCGGCTCGGCCTGGCTGGGATCGAAGCGGTGGGCCGCCTCCAGCTCGCGGCGCAGCGCCTTCCAGTCCTTCTTGCCCTCGGCGACGTCCGCCGCGCGCATGCGGACGGCGTAGCCGTCGTGCCCCGAGCTGGCGAGCTCCTGCACCAGGCGCGCGGCCGCGGCACCGTCGTCGTCGCCCATGGCCAGGCGGAGCTGCAGGTAGCGAGCGTCGGGCTGAGCGGGGTCGATCTTCAGCGCCTCGGCCAGCTCCTTGCGGGCTGCCTCCTCGTCCCCCTCGCGAAGCAGGGCGACCGCCAGCAGCACGCGCTTCCTGGCGTCGCGCGGGCTGGCGCGTACCGCGTCCTCCGCATCGGGGAGCGGCGGCGCGGAGAGGTCGGGAACGAACTGCTTGTCGTAGCGGGCGAGGCGCGCCTTGAGCCACCCGCGGAAGCCTCGATCGACGTCGTCGGACGAGACGCCCAGCGCCTCGCGCACGACGTCACCGGTGCGCTTGCCCATCGCCCAGAGGGGCAGCATGGCCTGCACGCGCTCGAACCCGAAGCGCTCCACCATGTAGACGATGAGCTGGCTCGCCGCGTAGTAGGCGGTGGTCACCTCCTCCACCGTGTCGACGTGGGTGAAGGCGCGGTTGAAGCGTTCGATGGTGGGCAGCCGCCCCGCGCGCAGCGCCGCGTAGAGCGCCGGGTCTTCCTCGCGCCGCCACTCGGGGCGACGCACGATCGTCTCGTATTCGCTCAGCCCTTCGGTGAACCAGCGCGGCACGTGGCTCTTCGACGCCTGGATCGCGAACACGTGCGCGAGCTCGTGCCACAGCACGTTGCCCCAGTTGAAGCCGGCGGCGCGGGGGCTGAGCATGGCCAGCGTCTTGCCGAAGCAGACGCCCTGGATGCCGACGTTGGGCAGACCGCTGGTGCGCACGCTGAAATGTTCGCCGTCGCCGTAGAGCTCGATGGAGACCGGCGTGGTCGGCGTGAAGTGGTAGCGCTTGACCATGTCGCGCCACGCCTCCTCCAGCATGCGCGGCACCAGGCGCTCCAGGACCGCCTTCTCGTCCTTGTGGTAGCGGACGCGGAAGGTCTGACCGTCCACCGTGACGTACTGGGTGGCGATGTCGCGCTCGTAGAGGTTGAGCGTGTTGTAGACGCGGACGTTGAAGCGATCGATGTCCCACGCCTTCTGAAGCGCCTCGAGGCCGCCCTTCTCGTCCCCGGCACGGATGAGGTTGAGCCCCAGCTGCGCCCAGCCCTTCTCGTCGCGCGGGTCGAGCGCCGTCGCCTGGCGCATGAAGGCGATGATGGCCTCGTAGCGGTGCTCCCACTCCGCGTACTCGGACACGATCTGGTAGAAGCGCGTGTACTCGGGGTTGAAGCCGAGCACCTTGGCCTCGATGGCCTTGAAGCCCTTGTCGTCGTCTGCGAGGAAGCGCGCCGCGGCCTTCATGCTGAGCAGCTCGAGGTCGCGCGGGTTGGTCGCCAGGCCCTCGTCGCACGCCCTGTCGGCGGCCTCGATCTCGAGGTCGCGCAGCGCGAGGCCGGCCCGCACCGCGTGCGCCGCAGCCAGCCTGGGGTTCACCTCCAGGGCCTTGCGCAGCTCCGCCTCGGCGCCGTCGAAGTCGAGCGCGCTCTCGAGCTTCACCCGCGCGATGGCGATGCGCACGCTCGGGTCCTCCGGCGCGAGCTTGGCCGCCTCCTGCACCACCTGACCGGCGTGGCCGGGGTCGTACTTGTCGAGGAAGAGCTCGGCCCGCCAGAGGAGCATGTCGATGCGCAGGTTGCCGCCCGCCTTCTCGGCATCGTTGAAGGCGTCGTTGGCGTCGCGCGCGCTGCGCAGGAGATGGGCGGCGCGGCCGACCAGGGTGAGGCCCTCGGCGTCGACGGCGCCGATGGCGTCGGCGTTGTAGTCCTCGATCAGCGTCATCAGCGGAGCGCGCGCGTCCTTGCGGCGCCCGGTCGCGATCAGGTACTCGCCCAGCATCAGGCGGGCGCGCCGCGCGAGCGGGTCGCCCTCCACCTCGCGCAGCACCTCGATCGCGCGATCGATCTGGCCCGTCGCCTCCAGCGCCTGGCCGCGGACGACGGCGGCGACGGACGCCGGGGCGCCCCCCTTCTTCGCCACCTGGGCGGCTGCGTCCGCCTCCTGGTACTTGCCGGTGCGCAGCATCTCCCGCGCGGGGGCCAAGGGGTCGGCCGCGGGCGCCGCGATCGGGGGCAGCGGCGAGCGAGGCGGGTTGCCCTGCGCCCCCGCGGACGCGGGTGCCAGCGCGCAGGCGGCCGAGAGGGCGAGGATCGCGGCGCGACGGAGCATCGGTCCTCGGTTTGTACGCGCAGGGCGCTCGAGGTTCCAGCCCGGGCGCCGCTTCAGTCGCCGAGCGCGCGGCGGGCGACCACCTCCAGCGCGTCGATCAGCCGGGATCGCGCGCAGACCGCAGGCGCGCGAAAGCACTGGATCCCCTCGTGCTCGGCGAGCCGGGGTGCGTCGACGTCGAGGTCGTAGAGCGTCTCCACGTGCTCGGCGAGGAAGCCGATGGGCGCCACCACCACCGCCCGCGCGCCGGCCGCACGGGCCGCGCGGAAGGCCGTCGGCAGATCGGGACCGAGCCAGGGGTCGGCCGTCATCCCCTGGCTCTGAAAGGCGACGGCGATCGGGTGCCGCGTGCTCGCCAGGCGCGCCTCGACCTGCGCCGCGGTGGCGCGGAACTGCGCCTCGTAGGGGTCGCCCGCGGCGAGGGCGCGCAGCGGCAGGCTGTGGGCGGAGAGGATGATCGCCGTCTCCGCCGGATCGCGCCCCAGCGCGTCGGCGCGTCCTAGCCCCTCTTCCACGGTCTCGACCAGCGCGTCGATCAGCGCCGGCTCCTCGCCCCAGGGCGGCGCCTCGACCAGCGTGATGCTGGGCGCCGTCGCCGCCGCCTGCCGGACGGTCTCGTTGTAGACGTGGACGCTGTGCGCGGCGAGCGGCAGCGACACCACGCGCGAGACGCCCGCTTGCGCGAGCTCCGCCAGGACCTCGGCCGGATACGGGCCCCACATCCGGCCTGCGATGCGGCACGGAAGGCCGAGGCGCTCCTCCAGGGCCGTCGCCTGCGCGGCGGTGATGCGCATCAGCGGCGAGCCGCCGATCACCTCGAGGCGATGGCGGATCTCCAGAACCATCTCCGGCGGCGCAGGTCGGCCGCGCCGGATGTTGGCGAGGAAGGCGGGGACGTCGGCGGGATCGGAGACCGTTCCGTGGCAGATCAGGAGCACTGCGCTCTGGGTCATGGGCTCCCGCAGCATGGCAGAAGCCGGGTTGCCCGGGGCGGCTGGGCGTGCTGAAGAGCGTCTCGCCCATGCGGCCGACCATCGTCCTCGGGGACGTGCACCTGACGACCAAGACGCCGCGCGCGGTCGGCCGGGACCTGGCGCGCCTGGCGTCCGAGCACGGCGGGGCGCGCATCGTGGCCTGCGGCGACCTGTTCGACGGGTCGGCCGACATGCCCGAGGCGCACCCTCACCAGGCGATGCGCGCCGCCCTCGAAGCGCACCCCGAGGCGCGCACGGCGCTGGCGCGGCACCTCGACGACGAGGGGGAGATACTCCTCGTCGCCGGCAACCACGACGCCTTCGTGGGCGCGCCGGGCGCCGCAGCGGCGCTCGCAGACGCCCTGGGGGTCTCGGGGGCGGCGCGCGGCCGCATCAGGACCACACCATGGTTTGCGCGCGAGGGCGGGCTCCACCTCGAGCACGGGCACCTCTACGACGAGGACAACGCGCCCGAGCACCCACTGATCGACGGCGAGCCCAGCCTGGGCGTCCACTTCGTCCGATCCTTCATCGCGCCCACCGGGGCCTTCGCCTACCTGGAGGCGACCGACGACACGCCGCTGCGCCTTCTCGTTTCCGCGTTCCGCTGGTACGGACCGCGCGGGCCGCACGTCGTCTACCGCTACTTCCGCGCGGCGTTCGAGGCGATGGCGCGCTCGGGGCCGCTCTATCGGGCTTCCGGGGAGCGCGCGGCCGGGGCGCAAGCGATGGACGCCTTTGCCCGCGAGGCCGGCGTCTCGCGCGAGCTGGCCGAGGCCGTGCTCGCCCAGGCGGCGGTCTCGACGCTACGCGATCTGCGATCGACGGTGAGCCGCCTCTACTTCGATCGCGTCCTCGCGACCCTGGCCACCGCAGCCGGCGCAGCGGCGCTCGGGCTCGGCCCCAGCTCGGCCGCAGCACGCCGACGGGGTGGTGCGCTCCTGGTGCTGGGTCTGGGGTGGCTCACCGCGACCTGGCTGCTCCGCTTCGATCGCTTCGGCGGCACCGTGCCGGAGCGGCTGCGAAGCGGAGCCGCGCGCGTGCGCGCCGCCACCGGGGCGTCGCTGGTGGTGCTCGGCCACGCCCACCGCGAGGCGCTGGAGGAGGGGTACGCCAACACCGGCAGCTTCGCCTTTCCCGAGAAGACGTCGCCCGGGCGGCCCTACCTCGTCATCGAGCCGGGGGCGGCCCCGCGGGCGATCCGCCGTCACCTGGCGCGCTTGGGCTGAGGCGCGCTCGGCGCCACGTGGGCATCGAGCACCGCCTCGATCACGTCGACCACGGCGGCCGTGGCTTCGACGTCGAGCGCCGCGCCCCCGCCGCGTGCGCGTAGCACCCGGGCACGCAGGGTCGCCGGCCAGATGCGCCGCGCGCCGCCACAGGCCCGGCATACCAGGCCGCCGCGCACGGGGTCGATCGAGGCCGGCGCGCCCTCCGGGCAGCCTCGACCGCAGGCAACGCAGCGCTCCAGATCGAGGCCCCAGCCCAGGGCATCGAGCAGACCGAGACCGGCCGCCGCGAGCACCGACGAGGGGTCGATCGCCTCCTCATCATCGAGCGCGTCGAGTGCGCCGGCGATCACGACGAAGGCCTCGGGCTCGGGCACATTGCTGGGGGCGCCGCGCCGGGTCCAGCGGAGGAGGCGCCCGGCGGCGTCGAGCCGCTCCAGCGACCCTGTGAGCCGCGAGCGCAGGCGCTCGATGCGGGCCTCGACCAGGGTGCCGACGTCGATGCCCCCTCGCAGGTCGACCGTCACCAGGAGCTCGTGCATCGGCTCCAGCGCGCCGAAGCGACGAGAGCTCTTCCGGGCGCCGCGCGCGGCCGCTGCGAGCACCCCGCGCGATGCGGTGAGCAGCGTGATCATGAGATCGGCCTCGCCGATGGGGATCGCGCGGAG
>JBKJLX010000508.1:0-5139 GCA_046596645.1 Polyangiaceae bacterium | reverse complement strand
GCAACATCGGGAAGCTCATCGAGACGTCCGAGCTCGGCGCGCTGCTTCAGACGATCGACGGCATCGGCCCGACGACTGCGGCACGCATTCTCTCCGAGTTCGGCGACCCGAGTACCTACGCCAGCGCCGACGCCTTCGCCGCCCACTTCGGCGTCGTGCCGGCCACCAACCAATCGGGCAAGAGAACCACTTGCTGAGGGAGACGGTATCTCAGTGCAAGGTCACCCGTCCGGGCAACCCACACCACCGAAGGGCCCCCGGGAACATCAGCCGGGGATACCGCCGCCGCAGACGTTGTCGATGTTGCCGCCGCCGCAGGTCTGGGTCCCGGTGCAGTCGCCGCAGTCCTGCAGCATGCCGCAACCGTTGCCGACCATGCCGCAGTTCTTCGCCAGCTCCTCGCAGCTCTTGGGGACGCACTGCTCGTTGCCGCAGATGCCCGGCTCGCCGCCGCCACCGCAGGTCTCGCCGGGCGGGCAGTCGCCGCAGTCGAGCTCGTTCTCGCAGCCGTCGAGCGCCAGGCCGCACTCGAGGCCCTGGTCCTCGCAGGAGATCGGCTCGCACATCGGGACGTCGGGCGTCAGGCAGGCGCCGAGATCGAACAGCATGAACTCGACCAGCTTCTCCTGCGGGGTCATCGCGACCGTCGGCGCGTCGTTGCAGCCGGCGGGGAAGGTGGTGCTGCCGAGGTCGCTGTCGTCCGAGATGTGGAAGTCGCTGAACAGTGCGCGACCGCACTGGTCCTCCGGCGCGGCGCCGACCGGCGTGTTGAACGTCATGTGCAGCGGGATCTCGGCGCCCTCGTTGCAGTTGTTGCCGTCGGGGTCGCAGTCGCCGAATCCGCTCATCCACTGGGTGCCCAGCGGGTCGACGACGGCGTCCATGTTCTGGCGCACCACCTTGACCGGCATGAGCCCCTCCACCGTGGACGCGCCGACGTTCACCAGCCACTGGGCGAAGATCAGGCCCTTGGGGAAGCTGGTGTTGATGATGCCGTCCTGGTCGTCGATCGAGGCGACGCCCGCGTCCCAGGTGGCCACGTCGTTGAAGGGATCGGTGGTGTGCATCCAGTCGTAGCTGTAGTGGGTGGCGAAGATGCGTCCGCCGGCGTCGGCGTAGTTGACCAGGTTGGCCCGCCGCTGCGCGGTGGCGCGGCCGGGATAGCTGCCGCCCTGGCAGGGGAACAGCACCAGGTCGTAATCGTCGAGCGTGGAAGGCGTATCGAGGAGCACACCCTCGTTGGGCGTCGAGCCGTTGATGCGCGTGCCGGCCGCTCCCTCGCCGCGGTAGAGGTGGATGCGTCCACCGCCGTCTGGGTTGGTGAACTCCGCATCGTCGACGCCGATCTTGCGGAGAACACACTCCAGCCCGTCGACGGCGCCGGTGGAGATGGCGATGAGGGGGATGTCTCCCTCGCTCTTGTTGCGGGGCAGGCGGGTCAGCTCGGCGTCGAGCGGCGTGTCGACGCAGGCGGTGGTCGCCGGGATCGGCACCTGGCGGCGCCAGCGGCCGAGCTGGATCACCAGGTTCATCGCGGCGGAGACGGGAACGTTCTCCAGCACGAAGCGGCCCTGGAAGTCGGTGCGCGCGCTGACGATGGGGTCGCCGGACGCCTCTTCCCCGCACTGGCTGCAGGTGATGCCGGTGGTGAAGGCCGCGACCTGCCCGTTCGGAATGTAGACCAGGGCGTCGAACAGCGGGTCGCCCGGGATGCCGGGGTGGCCGGGGGCGCGGACGACGCCGGAGATGGTCGTCGTCACCGCCGGGTCGGCGCAGGTCACCTGATCGAGGCAGAGGCCGGTGCAGCTCGCGGGGATGGAGCAGACGTTGGACTCGGCCGGCGGCCCGTCGCCGCCGCACTTCTCCGGCTGGTCGCAGCTGCCGCAGTTGTCGGTGAGTCCGCCGCAGCCGTCGATGACGCGCCCGCACTCGGCGCCCGCCTCCGCGCAGGTGAGGGCCGTGCACGGCCCGCCGGGCTCACAGGTCGGCGGGTCGCCGACGCAGCTGAAGCCGTCCTCGCACGAGCCGCACTCGAGGACGCCGTCGCAGCCGTCGCTCGCCTGCCCGCACGTCGCGCCGAGCCCCTCGCAGGTGGCGGGGACGCAGCCGGTGCTGGTGCCCACCACCACGGCGATCGAGCCCTCGGCCTCGGTGCTGCTGCTTCCGCCGTTGCCGTTGTTGACGGTGCCGCTCGAGTTGCCTGCGCCGCCGCTGCCGTCGTCGGTGCCGGAGTCGCCGCAGCCGTCACAGCCGGCGGACGCCCCGGCGAGGAGCGCAGCGAAGAGGTGGAGGGAGGTGGAAGCGAGGCGGGACGAGACGACCATGCGCCAAGGCTAGCAGCGAGTCAGCCGATCCGCTTTCGGAAGACGAACGCGATGTCCGCCTCGGCACGGAGCTGTTCGAACCGGGGGTCGGCCTTCCAGAGGTCGCTAACCTTGTGGTTGGCGACGACCACGCCCCCGGGCTTCACGCCCTCCTCGACCTTCAGCTCGAAGGCGGTCGCCACCTCCTGGTGCGCGTCGTGGAAGGGCGCGTAGTAGTAGATCACGTCCCAGCTGCCCCAGTCCTCGTAGGTGAGGAGATCCTTCTCGATGACCCGGGTGAGGGGGAAGAGACGGCGGGCCCACGCGAGGTAGCGGGGGTCGATCTCCAGGCCGGTCACCTTGAAGCCGAGCTCTCGCGCCAGGTCGGAGACGAAACCGAAGCCCGCCCCGCACTCCAGGAAGGTGGGGGTCTTCCCCTCCGGGAACTGACTGCGGGCCAGCTGCAGCTGATCGATGACGTCGCGGGTGCGCCAGTGAACGAAGCTCCAGCTCTCCGGCCGGCCCCGGAGGGCGTCGACCCCGTCGCCCTCGACGTCGCGGAAGTGGTCCTGCACCCGGTCGAGCACGCTCGCGAGCGCGTCCAGCGCCGCATCGCTGAGGGGGTCTCGCTTCACCGGCCCCTCCCCCCGAGCTTCACGTCGAAGCTGGCCACGAAGTAGCCGTCGGTCCCGTGCAGGTGGGGAAGGAGCCGGGCGCGTGTGGCGCCCTCCTCCAGGGCGATCGCGACGCCAGTCACCACCGGAAGCGGCGCCGGCACCAGGGCGCGACCGCCGAGGTCGCCGAGGGCCGCCAGCCGGTCGACGACTCCCTCGCACTCCTCGGCGAGGACGCTGCACACCGCGAAGACGACGCGACCGCCGTCCCGCGCGCGGGTCGCAGCGCGGCGGGTGATCGCGACCTGCAGGTCGGCGAGGCGCGCGACGTCCTCCTCCGAGCGGGTCCACGCGATCTCCGGCCGCCGTCGCAGGGTGCCCACGCCGCTGCAGGGCGCGTCGACCAGCACGCGATCGAAGCCCTCGGCGACGTCCCCGGTGCCCTGCGTCCAGTCGACCGCGTGCGTCGCCGCGATGCGCCCGCGCAGCGGGCCCGCGGTCAGCGCCTCCAGCTTGCGCGCGTGGAGATCCGCCGCCTCCACTGCGCCGCTCGCTCCGACCTCATCGGCCAGGATCCAGGCCTTGTTCCCCCGCCCGGCGCAGGCGTCGAGCACGCGCTCGCCGGGCTGGGCGCCAGTCAGGAGCGCCAGGACCTGGGCGCCCTCCTCCTGGGCGATCCACGCCGCGTCACAGCCGGGGAGCCGGCGCGGATCGCTGGCGCCGCGGACCAGGATCGCGCGGGGCGACGCGCGCCCCGCCTCGATGACGGCGCCCTCCGGCGCCGCCTCGCGCAGCCGCGCCACCCATGCGTCGCGATCCTCGCCGGCGCGCAGCGCGATGCCGAGGGGAGGGGGGACCGGCCCGGCAGCGAGAAAGGCGACGGTGCCCGAGCGGCCGATCGATCGGCGGAGCGCGCCGCGCAGCCACCCCGGCGCGCTCTCCGCCGCGGCCTGCTCCATCGACGGTCGGCCCTTGGCCTCCACCTCGCGCGCGAAGCCGCGCAGCAGCGCGTTGACGAAGCCGGCGACCCGCGGGCCGGCGTCGCGCGAGGCGCCACCGGCCGCCTCGTCGACCGCGGCGAACACAGGCACCCGCTCCAGGAAGCCGATGCTGTAGGCCCCGATCAGCAGGTGAGCGCGCGCCTCGCCGGTCAGCGTGATGCCGCCCTTGGTTGCCAGCCGCTCCAGGTGCGTCTCCAGGAAGCCGCGCGTGCGCAGCACGCCGTAGACGAGCTCGGTGGCGAGCCCGACGTCGCGCGGGTCGAGCTGGGGCCAGCGCTTGATCTCGGCGTCGAGGGCCAGGGTCGCGTAAGCGCCGTCACGGTCCACCCTCGCCAGCACGTGGGCGGCGATCGCGCGCGCGCCGGGGACGGAAGTGTCCCGCGTCACCGGGTCAGCTCCTCGATCTGTCCGCGGATCACGGGCCAGCGACGTTCGAGATCGTTCTTCAGGGCGACACCCATGAGGGAGAGGAGGAGGAGCATGCCGACCAGGCTCGCGATCTCGCGGACCCGCAGCGGGACGCGTCGGCGAAGCACCGCCTCGGCGCCGAAGAAGAGCAGGTGCCCACCGTCGAGCATCGGGATCGGCAGCAGGTTCACCAGGCCGAGGTTGATGGAGATGACGGCCATCGCCCACACGAAGTAGCTGACGCCCTTGGCGCTCTCCTCGCCGACCACGTCGTAGACGCTGATCGGCCCGCCCAGTGTGCTGATGCCGACCTTGCCCTGCATGATGCGGAGAATTCCGACCACGATGAAGCGGACGACGTCGTACGTCTCCTCCACCGCGCTGGCGAACGCGTAGCCGACCAGATCGGGGTCCTCCACCGCGGGCTCGGGCACCACCGGCGACCAGTTCTGGGCGCGCAGCAGGTAGCGCGGTCGCTCGGCGCCGTACTCGTCGATCCACACCTCGCGGCGGAGCTGCACGAAGCCGCTGCGCCGCTGGCCCTGGCGCATCCAGTCGACCTTGTGCGCCCGCTCCGGCTCGGCATGGAGCCGCTCTGCGAGCTGCGACCACGCGGCGATCTCGACGTCGTCGACGGCGACGACGCGGTCGCCGGGACGCAGCTCGGCCTGCCACTCGCTCGAGCCCTGCGGCACGTCCCAGACGTAGAGGTCGGCGTGCTCCAGCCCGGTGCGCTGCTCGATGGTGCCCTGGCCGGCGTCGGGAGTGAGCGCGGCGACGCCGCTCTCGAAGATGGAGAAGTCGGCCATCTCC
>JBKJLX010000477.1:0-4778 GCA_046596645.1 Polyangiaceae bacterium | reverse complement strand
CCGGCGACCGGCGGCGGTCAGGCCCTTCGCCTTCTTGCTTGCCGTGGATTGCGCGCGCGCCAGCAGCGCGCCGAGATCCGTCGAGCGCGCCGGGTTCTCCTTGGCCCAGAGCAGGGCGGCCTGGAGCTCGGTCTTGTAGGGCTCGTGCATCCACCACGCGTCGCCCTCCGGCACGTCGACCACGAAGCGCAGAAGCACCCCGCCCTCCTGCGGCTCGACGCGAACCAGCTTGCCGGCCAGCGCCTTGCCAACGGACACCTGACCTGTTTCGCCGATGCGCTTCACTTCGGGGAGAGATGCGGGTCGAGGGCATGGATCCCATCTTAGGATCTAGGAACGTCGCGCAAGCGAGCGATGCCGCATGGCGGATCGGACGAGCCCGGCGAGGACACCGCTCCCTCGACGGAGGACGAGGGCGAGGACGAGGGCGAGGGCGAGGGCGAGGGCGACGAACACGCGTGAGCGCGCACGCCGCGATGCCCCGGCTCACCGGCGGCGCGTCACCGGCGGCGACGCGGGCGCCTCTTGCCGGGAGGCGTCGGCAACAACCCTCCCTCCTCGAGCAGGGCGATGTCGAGGCGGTCCTTGGTCCGGCCGGTGGCACGCTTGTTGGTCACCAGATCCTGCAGCGAGAGCACCGGCAGGACCACGCCCCCGAGGGGGACCTCGAGACGCCGTCCCCACGCATCGTCGAAGGCGACCCCGGCGATGGACGTCAGGACGTCGATCGCGAACGGGTGACGTCCGAGCGTGGCCATGCGACCCGGCTCGGCAAAGGCATCGCGCTGCGCACTGGCGCCGGCGAAGCCGAAGTCCTCGAGCGCCGTCGTCAGCCGCGCCGCATTGTCCTGCGTGGGCTCGACCCACACGTCGATGTCCTCGGTCGCCCGGGGCCTACCGTGCACCGCGAGCGCGTGGGCGCCGATGAGAAGGAACCGCACCTGGTGGGAGATCAACGATCTGAAGAACGCGCTCCAGTCGGGGTGCAGGTCCATCGACGTACCCGAAGGCCATGCGCCTCAGGTCCTCCACGATTGCGATCCGCTCGCCAGGAGGGAGCGCCATGATGGCCGCAGCCGCGCGCCGCGGCGCCTCGGCGGCGGTCACGAACTCGAGCACCTTCTCCACTGCCGGATCATCCTCCAGAAGCGCCGCGCGAGCCAGCGCAGCGAGGCTACCGGCACGCTGATTACGAAGCGCAGAAGGACCCCGCCCTCTGCGGCTCGACGCGCAACCGCTTGCCGGTTGCCGGCCGGCGGGCTCGTCGCGCAACTGGACTGCGCTGCGCCAACTGGTCATAATGACCTCATGCGAAAAGTGTCCGCCGTCCACGCCAAGGCCCACTTCGCAGAGCTGGTCGCGGCCGCCGAGCACCACGGGACCGTCACGATGATCCAGAAGCACGGAAAGACCGCCGCGATCGTCGGGCCGGAGTCGCTGCTGGCGTCCGCGCGGAAGCGACGCGGGATGACGCCCCAGGAGATCGCCGCGCTGCATGCCATGTTCGAGGGGCAGGGCGAGCCGGCCGTCTCGGCCGTCGACGATCTGCTCTCGGGTCGTCGGTGAGGATCTGCCTCGACGCGTCGGTCGCGGTTGCGGCAGTGCGACCGAGGGAGCGACACCACGCGACGGCGCGCGTGCGCGTCGACCGCGTGCTCGCCGGGACGGATGAGATCATCGTGCCGGCCATCTTCCAGGTCGAGGTGGCCTCCGCCCTCGCGCGCGTGGGAGTCGACGCGAAGGTCGTGAACACGTACGTCGACGCGCTCCTCGCGGCAGCCGAGGTCGTCACCATCGGGCCGAAGCGCGCGCCGTCGATCCAGATCGTGGCGATGACGACGAAGCTCCGGGCCGCGGATGCGATCTACGCGTGGGTCGCCCGTTCAGCGGCGGCGCCGCTCGTGACGCTCGACGAGGAGGTGCTCGCGCGCGCCGCGTCCGTGTGCACCGTCGAGCGCGCGTGACGTGAGCGAGGTGCCGTGCAGACCGCCACCAGCCGCAGCGTTCAGAGCTGCACGCGATCCAGGTGGCTGCGCACCGCGTGAACGACCAGCTCGGGGACCTCGCCCTCGTCCGCGAGGCGGACCCAGGCGAGAGCCTCGCACGCCGGCCATCGGGATAAGTGAGCGCCCAGTTCTTGCAATGGGCATCGTCGTTGCCGCACAGGATGTGGAAGACCAGCCGGTGGAGGACCTCGTCCAGGTCGCGTCTCCACAGTGACGGCGGACGATGGCGGCGATGGCCCCGTAGTGGACGCCGTCCGGAAGTCCCTCGTCGACGTACTTCAGCTCGGGCTCCAACCCCTGCGGCAGGTTCTCGATCGAGCGGACGGCGACGAGCCGATGGGGCGGAACGTCGAGGCCCACGCGCTGCGCCCACCGCAGCATGCTCGGCTCGTTCTCGGGCAGAGCCTCGTGGCGCCCGCTGGGAAACTTGGCGATCCAGCCGGCCTGCTCACCCACCAGCGGCAGCGTCACCCGGCCCCCATCGGCGACGACGGAGGCCTTCAGCTGGACGCCAGCCAGCGAGAACCGGATGCCCGGGCCGCGCTTCTCCGCCAGCGGCACGGGGACCGGGTCCGAGGGCGGCGTCGCAGTCTCCCCCGGCTCGGCCTGGACGCGGAGCGCGCCCGGCAGATCGTCGTCCACGTGGCGCTGGAGTGTCCCCGACGCGCCGCTGAGGGCGCCATTGAGCGAACCCCGCCAGAGCCACCGTCGGAGCAGCGAGAGGCTGCGCTCGGTGGGCGCCGGGAACAGCGAGAAGAAGCGAGCGAGCACGACGAGCGGGAGCTCGTACGGCATGACCGCGAGGTGGGGCACGCTCGCGACGGAGCGCAGGAAGTGCATCGTGGCTCGCAGCGCGGCGGTCGAGCGCTCGAGCCCTTCGGCGACGACGTCGACGGTCATCGCGCGAGGGTCCGCCTTGCCGATGCGATCTCCGCGCACTGCCTCGAGCGTGTTGTGGATCGTGTCCCGCTCGAGACCTCCGAAGTCGAGATCGCGGAGTCGCGCCGTCACCAGCCCCAGCCCGGCGTCATCGCCGTCGACGACCTTCGACCCGACCAGGGCGTCGAAGACCTCGTCGCGGTTGAGGGGCTTGCCCGAGGAGTTCACGCGGTCGAAGACCTCGCGCAGCACCTCCACGTCGTCGCCCTCGACGACGTATACCGCCACCTTGTACTCGCGGAGCCGCTTGCCCACGTCGAAGAGCGGCGCTTCACCTCGCGAGGCATGTCCTGCGGCATCCACTCCGCCAGTGTCGTGGCGTCGAGCGCGATGTGCAGGGGCATGAACCACCTATCGCCGACCCGCGCCGGCAGCAGCGCCCCCGCATCGACGCGCGGAGCCGGACGGAACCGGAACGCGCCCTCGGGGATCTCGAAGCCGAGCGCCTGCTCCCCGGCGCCGGCTCGCGTCCCAGCGCGTCCCACAGGGTCACGATGCGCTGCTGGCCGTCGACGATGAGGTCGACGTCCCCCGACGGTGGCGCCGACGGTGCACCCGGCAGCGGCATCCCCTCCGCGGCCGACGCCGGGCGCCTCCACAGGAGGAGCGGACCGACCGGATAGCCTCGCTCGATGCTGTCGAGGAGGTTGCGACGATCGACGCTCTCCCAGGCCAGCCAGCGCTGGAAGCGAGGAAGCCGGAGGCGACCCTGGCGCGCTCTCCGGATGATGTCCTCGACGCCGAGCTGATCGGCGCGCGCCGGGACGTCCATGCGCAGCGCTCCGCGCAGCGCAGGGCCTCCTGATCCGGGGGGTCGGCTTGGGTCGTCACGGGCTCACGTCTCGGCGAGTGCATTTTACACCGCGCCACGGCGGCGTGGTGATGGGGCGGATGGGCTGAGGACTGGATAGTCTCGTCGCCTCCGTGCAGACCGACAGCAGCCAGAGTCCCGCCAGCGGCAACCTCGCGAGCGAGGTCAGGAAGAAGGTCCGCGAGAGCGGCCTCGTCATCTGGCTGGACGCCGACAAGCGGTACGCCGGCGTCGTCGAGGCCATGTCGCGCGGCGAGCACGGGTTCCCCTACCCCGTCGTGTCGTTCCGCGGCAGCTACCTCGAGCTGATGCTGGCGCTGGAGCCGTACGGCAGCGGCCTCGAGCGGGACCACGTCCTCGTCCACCTCCCGGGGCTGAACAAGGACACGGTGAAGGAGACGCCGGTCTTCGAGCTGTACGAGGCGGGCACCGTCTTCGAGAAGGCCCTCCCCACCGTCGTGCGCGAGGCGGCGCTCGGCGTCGCCAGGCCGGAGGAGGTCGAGGGCTTTCTCCGGGAAGGCGCGCCGACGCTGGAGTCCGCCGACGCCTGGCTCGACGGCCTCCGCGCGGCTCCTCGTGATCGACTGACGCTGCTGCTCGAGAGCCTCGGGGTCGACGACGTCGTCCTCGGCCTCTTCGCCGACGACGGTCGGTTCCGCCCGCACCTGCCGGAGGGCGGGCCGAGGACGCTCTCCTTCCTGGAGAAGGGCATCGGCCTGGGTGAGGCCTGGCGGCAGTTCCGGCTGGGGGACGGCGCGCTGACCGCGACCGCGATGGGAGCCCTGGTGTCGAGCTGGCTCATGGCGGTCGAGTTCGTGCACGACCTCAAGGAGGACGCGGCGACCCCCGAGCTGCGCGCGCTCGCCGCGCTCCCTCCCCCCATCGTGAAGGAGGTGCGCCGGCTCGCCGCGCGTGCGCGCGAGCTCCACCCCGATCTGTACGAGGCCTTCGCCAACGAGCTGCAGGAGCGGCTCGAGAACGAGCGGACGAGCCACCACGCCGGGGCCCTCGGCACCATCGAC
>JBKJLX010000884.1:0-9426 GCA_046596645.1 Polyangiaceae bacterium | reverse complement strand
CCGCCCGCGGCGGCGGCGGCGCCCGCGGCGCCGTCGGGCGGTGCGGCGGCCTTGACGGCGAAGAACCCCAGGTCGGTCAGCGTCGTCTGCACGGTCAGGCTCGCGAGCTTGGCCTTGCGGATCGCCTTGGCCTTCAAGGAGATCATGTTGGTGGCCTTGGTCTTGAGCGCGCCGAGGATGGTCTCCACCCGGAGCATCTCCACCTGCTCACTCTTCTCCTTGCCGGTGATCTCGATGATGGCGCCGCCGACGGTGAGCGTGCTGACGAGACCCGCGGTGTGCTGGTTTTCCTTGAGGGACGCCTCCAGCACCAGGCCTCCGATCGTCTCCTTCAGGGCGCCGGTGACCGTCTGCTGGTCCTCGCCGCCGATCTTGCGGAGGTGCGAGCCACCGATGGTGAGCGATCGCGTCTTCTCCACCACCTCCTTCCAGCCGGCGCCCACCTTCATGCGGTGGTTGCCCCCCACGCGGATGGTCTGCGACTGCTCGACGCTGGAGATGTGCTGGCTGGTGATCGACGTCTTGCGGTCGTGGCCGATCTCGACGGTCTCGTTCTTCTCGACGATGAGCCGCTCGGTCTCCACCACCTTCTCGGTGCGGTCGTTGTCGACGACCATGACCTGGTCGCGCTCCGCGTAGACGCTGATCAGCTCGCCGCCCGCCTTGTCGTCGAGCCAGATCGCGTTGGTCCCCTCGCGCCCCGGCGAGCTCACGCTGCGCAGCGCGCTCTTGGTCTTGCCCGCCGGCAGCTCGGTGGGGAACGGGTCGGCGCCATTGTAGAGACGCCCCAGCACCACCGGCCGATCGGGATCGCCCTCGGTGAAGGCGCACAGCACCTCCCAGCCGATGCGGGGCATCGCGCCCGACCCGGCGGTGTTGTCCTGCAGGACCGGCACCCAGTGCGAGACGTCGGGGCCGGGCTCCTGCTTGCGGTCCCAGGGGAAGCGGACCTTCACGCGTCCCATCGCCTCGGTGTGGACGTCCTCGCCCTCGGGCCCGCAGACCACGCCCTCCAGCACGCCGTCCACGATGGGGCGCGGCGTCACGGGCAGGGGGCGGAAGATGGTCTTCGCCTCCAGGGCCTCGAAGTCGACGGTGAGGCGCGAGCCGGCCTCGACCCCGCCAGTGCGCGTCGCGGCCCCCTCCTCGAAGTGGTGACGCACCGTCACCGCCACCAGCTCGATCCCGTCGAAGCCGCCCGGCGCGCCGTCGACGGCGAACGTGAGGCCGGGCGCAAGGCGGGTGACGTCGGAGCTCCCCACCACACGATCGCGGTGCGCGATCACCGCCTCGGCCCGGCGACGCGCGCGCGGATCACCATCCGCCGGGTTCTCGAAGCCGCCCGGCCAGACGTAGTCCTCGGCGGCGGCCACCGGCCCCGGCACCGAGGCGTGGCCGACGAGGTCGTAGCTGGGGCGATCGTAGCTCCAGTCGCGCACCGTGATCTTGCCGGCGACCATGTGGCTTCGCTCGGCGACGGAGGTGATCGACTCTGCCTCGCGATCGAGGAGCGATGCTGCGGCGTAGGGGACGCGCTCGAGGTAGGGCAGCTCCTCGTAAGCGCCGGGCGCGTCCGCGAAGAGGATCCGCGCCTCGAGGTCCTGCTCATCATCGTGGGTCGCGTCGAGCGCGCCGTCGAGGCACCGGTAGTGGATGCCCTCGTCCTCCAGCAGGCGATGGACGAACTGGAAGTCGGTCTCCCGGAAGTGCACGGTGTAGGGGCGCACCGCGTACTCGCGGGTGAGCGCGAGCTTGCAGCGGATGCGGTGCGGCTCGAGCACCTGTTGCACGATCTGGGGCACCGTCCGGTCGCGGTACACGCGGATGTCGGTGCGGTAGTGAAGCCGCGCCATCGGGCTCTCCAGGACCGCGATCACCTCGACGCCGGTCCGCCCCCCGGTGGAGGTGAGCTCGAGCGAGATGTCGGTGACTTGCAGGATGATGACCCGCGAGATGCCACCCCAGTGAGCGACGCCCACCCGGTCGACCTCGATGGTGGCCAGCTGACCGATGAGGCCCTCCAGGTTCAGATCCTGCGGGCGCTCGGGCGCGAAGCGCACCTCGAACCGCGAGGGACGGGAGAGGCCCTCCTCGCCGCGGACCTGGCGCGCCTCGTAGCGGCCGGTGGGCATGCGCACGACGTAGCGGACGCGATCGCGCGAGGTGACGAGGTTCACGACGGCGCTCCCTTCGCGTTCACGTAGATCGCCGCACCGGTGAGGCTGGTCGACGTCGCCTTGTCGAGCTGGAGCGACTTGGCGGCCAGCTTGACGCTGGTCGCGGTCACCTCGATCACGGTGCCGCCCACCTGCAACGTCACCTTCTCGTCGCTCTGGAGGGTGATCTTGTCGACCGCCTTGGCCGTCAGCTTGGCCGCCTGGATGGTCATCGCGCCGTGCGAGGTCTCGGTGAACTTCGCCGTGACCCAGGTGGTCGGTCCGCAGGTCTCGAGCAGCGCGCCGTCGACCTCCAGCTTTCGATCGACCCCCGTCTCGATCTTCATCGCGCCAACGGTCTGGATGGCCAGGCCCACGCTCTTCTTCAGCTTGGCGGTCAGCTTGGAGACGGCCCCCGCGATGAAGGGCATCTTCAGCACGCCCTGCACCTTGGCCGGCAGGCGCCCCAGCACCATGCCGGCGTCGACCTCCGAGCCGACCTTCTCCGAGAGATCGCGGGGCGAGGCCTTGATCACCGCGCCGCCCACCAGCACGTGCTGGATGGGTGACAGGGACTTCACTGCGCCCAGCGTCACGTCGAGCATGGCGGCGCCGACCTTCAGGTTGCGGCCGCTCAGGGCGGCGAGCTTGTGGTTCTGACCTGTCGAAAGGGTGCGGGTGCCGCCGACCTTCGTCACCTGCGCGCCCTTGACCGTGTTCTTGAAGTCGACGTCGACCTTCTCGATCCAGTCGTTGCCGACGGTCAGCGTGTCGGTCTGGTCGACGTGCTCGTCGCGGGTCTTGCGGACGTCGCTCTTCTGATCGCGCTGGACGACGCGCTTGGCGTTCCCCTTCACCGTGTCCGAGCGGTCCTTGCCGACGTCGGTCGTCATGTCGCGCGAGGCGTGCACGAACATGACCTCGCCGCCCGCGGCGTCCTCGAAGTGGATCTCGTTCGAGTTGCCGCCGCCGGGGGAGCTCGGCGTCTGGTAGGTGACGCGCGTCTTCTGCGCGGGCAGGGCGTAGGGGGGCATGTGCTCGGCGTCGACCACGCGCGCGACGACGCTCGGCTCGTCGACGCTCCCCTCGCTGGCCATGGTGTGGACGTTCCACCCGACGCGGGGGAGCAGCATCGAGCCGCCGGTGCCGCGCTGCACCACGCGCATCCAGCGCCCAGGGGACGTCGCGTCGGGCTCGCGATCCCAGTGGTGATGGGTGCGGGCGTGACCGCCGCCGTCGAGGTCGATCTCCTCCCCCCCCACCCCCACCACGCGTCCGATGGCGAGCCCCGGCTGTCGCGGCGTGGGAGCGCGCCGCGCCAGCCGGAACGGCAGGTCGATGGGGACGCCCTCGAACCGCACCATCGGTGCCTCGTCGCCCGATCGGCCCGCGCGCGCAGCGGTCAGGGAGAGGTCGATCCGGGTGATGAAGAGGTCACCCTCCGGGCCGTCCTCGCCATGGCCGTCGATCACGATCTGCCGCCCGGGCGAGAGGTGCGGCAGCGCGGCGTCTCCCGCCACCGCGCGCGCTTCGACCGCCGCGCGCTGGCGCAGCATCTCCGCCCAGCGGCGGAGCTCGGCCGGGTCGCGCACGAAGGAGCCGGGCGCGTCGTAGACCTCGAGGCCGAAGGCCGGCCCGCTGGCGGCGGCGAGCCCCAGCGAGGGTCGATCGGGATCGAAGGATGCGAGCGCGATCCGCTGCGGACGAACACGGCCGATGGGACCCACCTCGCTCACCGCCAGGGCCGTCCTGCCCAGGCCCGACGCCGATCGGCGCGCGAGCACCCCGCCCCGCGTGTGCCGGGGAGCGGCAGAGGAGCGCTCGCTCACAACGAGGATGGATCCGAGCTCGTGGTCGAACCAGGTGTAGAGCCCCTCCTCCTCGCAGAGGCGGAGGACGAAGGCCCAGTCCGACTCGTCCTGCTGCACCGTGTATTTGCGCACGGCGCACCCCCGTCGCGCGTCGTCGCGGTAGGCGACGCTGGCGCGCCCGAGCACCCGGCCGATGATCGCCCGGGCATCGAGGTCCCGGTAGACGTGCCGCCCGCGGCCCAGCGTCGCCGGGTAGGCCAGGGGCGAGACGACCACCCGCAGCACGCCGGAGGCCTCGGTCTCGGTCACCGGCGTGTCGGCGTCGGCGTCGGTGGCCTCGTCCAGCGCCTCGGAGATCAGGCCGGAGACGCTGCGGCCGAGGGTGGAGCCGTCGGCGTCGACGCCGTCGCCGCGCAGCGTGAGCTCGACCTTGCGCCCCACCAGCTCGCGAACCAGGCCGCGACGGAGCGCCGCGCGTGCCACCACCTCGTAGCGGAACGGCGTGCCGACCTCCTCGAAGCCGACCACGCTGCGCGGTCGGAGCGCCAGCTCCTTCCCGTCGTCCAGGGTGACGACCAGATCGATCCGCTCCGCTTCGCGGCTGCTCAATCCTCCCCCGCTGATCACCTCGGGCATGGTCATCCTCCGGTGGTCAAACCGACGTTCTGATGGCGGATGACGACGTTGCCGTCGGCCGTCACGTCGAGCTTGTCGGTGGCGAGCGCGATGCCGCCCTTGGTGAGCTTCATCGTCGACTTGCCCTCACCGGCGTCGATGGAGATCTCGTCGCCGGCCTTGAAGAGCAAGGGCCCATCGGACTTGAAGGTCAGCTCGGTCTTCGCGTCGAGCGACACCGCGGCGATGACCTGCAGCGTGTCGGTGAGGCCGACCTCGTGCTCGATGGCGACCGTCCCCGAGCGCAGCACCGGCCCGAGGACGGTGAGCTTCATGATGCCGCGCACCTCCTGGGTGACGTCGGCGGTCGCCTTGGTGAGCTTCAGCCCGCCGACCGTCTCGGTGTAGAGCCCGGAGGAGCTCCACTCGACAGGCTTGATCGCCGCCTGGATCTGGGCGCCGCCGACCATGCGCCGTGCGCTCGCCGACGCGTTCTTCTCGATGCCGCCGATGGAGAAGAGGTCGACCAGCTTCTCCGCCTCCGCCCACCCGAACTTCACGCCCGACCGATCGCCCTGCCCGTCGCCCTTGAAGAGATCGGAGATGCCGCCGGTCGCCGTGCTGAGCGCGCCGGTCAGCTGCTGCTGGATGCCGGCGGCCGAGTACTGCTGCTGCAGCCCCTCCAGGCTGGGGAGCCAGCCGCCAGCCGCGCCCTCGCCCTTCCCTTCGCCACCTTCACCGCCCTCGCCCTCCTTGCCGCCGCCGCCCCCGCCGACGAAGCCGCCGAGGGTGTTGCGGACCGAGGTCTGGACCGAGCCGCCGAAAGCGTCGGTCATGCTGCCGCCCTCGACCATGGCGCCGCCCGCAGCGTTCGCAGCGGTGGTGAAGGTGCCGCCGAGGAACGACTCGAAGGCCTTCCCCGGGTCCTTCAGCAACGCCTGGACCTGCGTCACCGGGGCGGGGATGAGGCCCTCGAGCGCCTTCTTCGCCATCGCCTTCCAGTCGGGCATCTGCAGGCTGCCCACCAGGCTGGCCCGCACGGCGCCGACCTTCTCGCTCTCCTGCGCAGAGACGGTGTCGTCCAGGCCGTTGCCGATCTTCACCGACTCGTTGCCGCCGATGGTGACCGAGCGATCGACGGTGACGTCGCGCTCGCTGGTCGCGCCGTAGGTGGCGTCGTCGTCGTGACCGATCGTCGTCTTGCGGTGACCCTCGATGGTGATCTTCTGCTCGGCGCCGATCGAGCGGGATTCGTCGCGCTTGATGAGCTCGTCGCGGTCGTTCTTGACCACGCCCTCCCAGTCTCGCTCGGCGCGGACGTGGAGCACCTCGGCCCCCGCGGCGTCGTCCATCGACACCTCGTTGTACCCGCCGGTCGCGGGCGATGTCGGCGTCCACACCGACATCTTCGTCTTGTTGCCGGGCAGGCCGTAGGTCGGCGGGGCGCCGCCGTCGATGGCGCGGCCGACGCCGATCGGACGATCGGGGTCGCCGTCGATGAAGGCCAGGTAGACCTCCCAGCCGACGCGGGCCAGCTGCATGGAGCTCGACGTCTCCTGCAGCCAGCGGAGCCAGCGCGAGTCCTCGTCGGTGCCGACGGCCTCGCGATCCCAGTGCATCTGCGCGGAGAAGCGGCCGAACTTGTCGGTGTGGATCTCCTCGCCGGCGGCGCCGCGCACGAAGGCGGTGTGGTGGCCGGCGATGCGAGGGCCACGCGCCGGCGGCGGCATGCGCCAGTGCTGGAAGACGGGGACGGCGTCGAAGCTGTTCTCGTAGATCCGGTCGGCCACGTAGTGGTGGCGCATGCGCACGACCGTCCACTCGACGCCGAAGGCGTTGGGCAGGGCGGGATCGAGGGACACCACCCCGCCGGGTCGGATGTCGACGGCGCTGGAGGAGCCGTGGAGGTAGCGCGCCTCGGAGCGGAGCGCCTCGGCACGGAGCTGGGCGAGCTGGACGCCCCGCGCGCCGTCCCGGAACCCGGCGGGGTAGTCGTACAGCTCGAGGTGGGCGTCGCGCTGCGCGGTCGCGACCTCGCGCAGCAGGACGTCCGGCTTCTGCCAGTCGTGGTCGGCGAGCGTGACGCCGTCGATCGTCATGCGCGCGCCGCGCCGCAGCGCCCAGATCGAGGGGAGCCCCTGGTCGAGGGAGCCCGAGCTTTCCACCAGCGGGAAGACCGCGCCGTCGCGCAGGCGCGGCGAGGCGCGAGAGTCGTCGCGCAGCGAGAACACGCCGTCGGGCGTGAAGAACCAGTGGAACCCCTCGAACGCGGCGAGACGCGTGATGAAGTCGAGATCGGTCTCGCGATACTGGACGCAGTAGTCGCGCTGCATGGTCGAGGCGACGCGCACGTCGCTCTCGATCGCGTGGTCCGAGAGGATGGACGCGATGATCTTCTCTGCCGGGAGTCCGCGAAACTTCCGGGTGTTGGTCCGGTGGCGGAGCGGAAGGAGAGGGTCCTCGAAGCGGAGGCGCGTACGATGCGCGCCGTCGTGGAAGCCCAGGTAGCGGACCGAGGAGAGGCAGAGCGTCCAGTGGCGGGTCAGCGCGCCTCGCGCGCGCAGCTGGACGGCGTCGAGCATCGGCTCGAAGGCGGGAACGCGATCGGTCCCCACCACGATCTCGGCGCGGACGCGCTCGCCGAGCCCCTCGGTGAGGACCAGCTCCGGGACGGGGATCGTCCCCTCGTCGCCGAGGCCTTCCAGCTCGTAACGGATCACTTCGCTCTGCACACAGGCCTCCGTTGCGGCAGATCAGTTGAGGCGGAGCATGCGACCGACGAGCTTGTGGACGCCCTCGGCGCGGGTCACGATCCGGTCGGCGAAGGACTCGATCTCCGACGCGGCGCGGAGGACGACGAACGCCGCCTGGCTACGAAGCGTCAGCTCCTCGCCGCCCTCGATGGCGACGCGCACCCCCTTCAGCGTGATGGTTCGCGCCTCGATCGCGACCTCGTCCAGCTCGTCGACGCCGGGCGTCCCCCGGGTGCGGAGCGCGCCGACGATCAGGGCGGCGCCATCTTGCTCGACGAAGACGACCGGCTCGCCGGTCCGCGCGGCGGTGCGCGCCACCGCGAGGTCGAGCGTCGCGTGCAGGGTCGCGCTCACGACCTCACCGTCGCTCCAGCGCGTGAGCGACCATCCCGGCTCGCCGTCGCGATCGACGCTCGAAACCGTGCCGAGGGCGAGGGCGCCGGGACCCGCCGTGGCATGGACAGAGGCAGCCTCTGGCGCCGAAGCGGCGGGCTCGTTCTCGATGCGCGCCAGGCGGATGCTGGGTTTTCTGGTGGATGCCGATCGCACGAGCCCTCCTCGGTCGCGGGCGTGGCCATGACGCTCCCGACGTCCTCAGCGTATCGAAATGGCGCTCGCAGAATATCGTCCCTTTCGAGTGCGAGTCGCGCCTACGCGAGGCTCTGCTGTCGTCGTTACCCCCTGGTCCGTACGAGGGGGGCGCTCCGATGAGGCGACCACCTCGCACCACGGTGCTGGGCTGGGGCGCGCATCACGCGATCGCTGTGGGCTCCCGGGTCGCGGTCCTCGCGGCGCGCGCCGGACAGCTCGAGCTCCGCACGGTGCCGGTAGTCCGCGCGGGGGGGAGCGCCTCCCCGGCAGCGTCGGGCGCGACTGCGAACGCCGCGACGAGCCGCAGCGTCGAGGACGGCGAGCCGGTGGAGCTGCTGGCCGCCCTCGGCGCACCGGCGCTCCGCGAGTCACTCGGCGAGCGGCCCGGGAGGACGCCGCGGACCGTCGCCTGCGCCCTCGCCCCCGACGCGCCGGACGGCGTCATCGCCGCGATCGCGCAGCAGCTCGGTGTCGAGATCGATCCGCGATCGACCCTCCACCGCGGCGGCGCCGGGGCCTTCGCCGACGCGCTCGACCGAGCTCGTTCGCTGCTTCTCGAAGGCGTGGAGGAGGTGATCGTCGGTGCGATCGACTCGCCGCGCCTCCCGGGGCGCCTCTCGTCGCTCGCCGCCGCGGGTCTTCTCCACACGGGCGACACCGCGCGCGGGCGGATCCCCGCCGAGGCCGCTGCGTTCCTGCGGCTCGCGCTGCGACGCGACGGGCCCGAGCGGCCGCGGCTTGCGGCGATCGAGCGCGGACGGGGGCGGCCGGAGGCGGGCGACCTGGGCCGCCTGCTCCGACGCGCCGCGGGAGCGATCGCCACCGCGAAGGCGCGGCTCCTCGTCGACGTGACCAGCGATCCGGCGCGCACCGCGGCGTGGCTCGCCGATCGCGCCGAGCTCGAGATCGGTGGATCGGGTGATCTCCTGGAGCGCGTCGAGGTGTGGTCGGACGACTCGGGCGACGTCGGCACCGTGACCGGCGCCTGGCTCAGCGTCGCCGCCTTCGTCACCGCGAGGACAGGCGCCGTGGAGGGAGGAGGCGCGGTGATCGGGCTCGACGGCGAGCCCTCGGTCGCCGCGATCGCGTGGGACCTGCCGAATCGCGGAGGCGACTTCTCGGTGTCGCGGGAACGGGCGGCCTCCCACGCCGCGACCCCGGAGCGTCCGCGCCCGCTCGATCGCGCCTGGAAGCCGGACCACCGCGACCGCCTGACGCGCAGCCTGATCGAGGACGTCGGATCGCTGGGGCTGCTGCTGGCGCCGGGCGACGCGGGGCCCGATCGCGGGGCGACCGCGGCGCGGCTCCTGCGCACGCTCGACGCGCTCGCGTCGGTCGCGGTGTCCGGGCCGGGCGCGCCCCGGCACCCCGACCTCCTCTCCGCGGTGCGCGCCTACGGCGCCGAGGTGACGCCGCAGGATCGGGCTCGCCGCTTCGCCCAGCGCTTCATCGAGGCGCACCTTCTCCCTTCGTGATCGTCGCCTTGCGCCACACCGACGC
>JBKJLX010000644.1:0-3286 GCA_046596645.1 Polyangiaceae bacterium | reverse complement strand
CCGACTGCAAGGCGCCGACGGTGTTCTTGCCGATCACGCGCGCGGGGCGGACGACCTCGACCCGGGGCAGCTTGGCGGCGGCGCGGTAGAGCGCGTCCGCGGAGACGTGCACGCCGGGGGCGATCGCCCCGCCCAGATACTCGCCCTTCGGCGTGACGACGTCGAACGTCGTCGCGGTGCCGAAGTCGACGACGATGCAGCCCGCGCGCAGCGACTCGAACGCGGCGACCGCGTTGACGATGCGGTCGGCGCCGACCTCGCGCGGGTCCTCGTAGAGGATCGGCATGCCGCTCTTGATGCCGGGACCGACGACCAGCGCGGTCAGCCCGAAGGCGCGCTCGACGAAGTCGACCATGACGTCGGTGAGCGCGGGGACGACGCTGGCCACGATGCCGGCGTCGACCTGCGACGGGTCGACGCCCCGCAGCAGCATCATCTGCCGGACCAGGACCGCGTACTCGTCGGCGGTGCGCTGGCGGTTGCTCTCCGTCCGCAGGTGCAGCACCAGTCGCTCGCCGTCGAGCACGCCGTAGCTGATGTTGGTGTTGCCGACGTCGACGGCGAGCAGCATGGCGTTCCTCAGAGCTTCCGGGCGACTAGAGTTTCCGAGCAATCGTGACGCCGTCGCGCACCGAGAGCTGGACCACCTCGACGCGGCGGTCGGCGACCACGGCGTCGTTGAAGGCGGCGATGCCGCGGTCGTCGTCGCTCTTCGGATCGAGGACGCGGCCGCTCCACAGCGTGTTGTCGGCCACGAACAGGCCGCCCGGGCGGAGGCGCGGGAGGAGCGCGGCGTAGTAGGCGCGGTAGCGCGCCTTGTCCGCGTCGATGAAGGCGAGGTCGAACGGCTCGTCGCCCAGCGCGGCGATGGTGCCGAGCGCGTCCCCCATGCGGATCTCGATCTTGGCGCCGTGGGGGGAGCGGTCGAAGAACTCGCGCGCGATCGCGGTGGCCGCGGGATCGACGTCGCAGGTGACGATGCGGCCGCCCTCGGGCAGCGCCTCCGCCATGCAGAGAGCCGACCAGCCGGTGAAGGTGCCGACCTCGATGACGCGGCGGGCGCCGAGGGTCGCGCAGAGGAGCTTGAGGAGCGTGCCCTCGACCGCGCCCACCTGCATCTGCGGGGCGGTGGTGCGCTCGAGGGTGACCCGTCGCAGCTCGTCGAACAGCGGCGGGCGAGGCGTGGTGTGCGCCTCCGCGTAGGCCGCCAGGCGCTCGTCGACGAGGGGAACCATCGGTCCTCGCCTTACCGCGGAGGCGCTTCCGTGCCAACGTGGCCGCCGCGATGCGGGCCGCGGTGACCGGGGCGACGAGCGGCGTCGGCATGCGCCTGTGCGAGGTGCTGCGGGCGCGGGGCGACGAGGTGGTCGGCCTGGTCCGCGACCCCGCGCGGGCCGACGCGCGCCGCCTCGCCGAGGTCGGGGTGACGCTGGTGCCGGGCGACCTCGCCGACGAGGGCGCCCTCGAACGTCTGGTCGCCGGCGCCGACGTGGCCTTCCACACCGCCGCGCACGTCGGCGAGTGGGGCCCGCCGGAGACGTTCGTCGCTGTCAACGTCGCCGGGACGCGGCGCCTGGTGGAGGCTGCAGCGCGCGGGGGCGTACGCCGCGTCGTCCACCTCTCGTCCACCGCGGTGTACGGCCGCCCCGACCGCGGCCAGGTCACCGAGGCGTGGCCGACCCGCCGCTCCGGCCAAGCGTACGACGACACCAAGGTGGACTCCGAGCGCGTCGCGTTCGCGCGCGGGCGCGAGCTGGGCGTCGAGGTGTCGGCGCTGAGGCCGCCCGTCATCTACGGTCCGTACGACCGCAACTTCCTGCCCCGGGCGGTGAAGGCGCTGCGCGAGGGGCGCTTCCTGCTCATCGACGGGGGCCGGGCGCCGCTCAACCTGGTGTGGGTCGATCACCTGATCGACTGCATGCTCGCCGCTTCGGAGAAGCCGCGAGCCGCAGGTGAGGTCTTCAACGTGATGGACGAGGTCGATCGCCGCCCCCCCTCGGTGGTGGAGATCGCGACCGCCATCGCCGACGCCATCGGAGCACCGCCCCCGCGGCGCTCGATCCCCTTCGGCGTCGCGCTCGCGGCGAGCCGCCTCGTCGAAGGCGGCTACGTCCTGGCGCGCGCGGAGAAGGCGCCGCCGCTCACGCCGTTCTCCGTGATCATCCTCACTCGCGACGTCGTGTACGACGCCGGCAAGGCGGCGCGCGTGCTCGGGTTCACCCCGCGACAGGGCGCCCTCGAGGGCATCCGCCGAGAGGCGGGAGCCTACGCGCGCCGCGAGGCGTGATCGGCGAGAGCATGTACGCTGTGGCCTCGTGACGACGACGACGGAGGCCGCAGCCAACGAGCGGGCAGCGGAGGTGGCCACAGGGTTTCCCGGCCTCCGGCTGCTGCTCCTCCGCGGTCCGCGCGCTCGGGGCGACGCCACGAGGGCTGCGACTTGGACCTCGCGTTCGTCGGTGAGGCGGGAATGATGGCCTGGCGCTCCGAGGCGGTTCGGTTCTGCTGCGACGCCGAGCCGCTGGTCAGCGCGGGAATGCGCGACGTCCTGCGCGAGCTCGGACCTGGCAAGCGACGCAGATCTTGCATCGATCTGGCGGTGTCCGCCGTTTCCACGCCAGGCTCGGGACGCCGCTCGGCTATGGCGACGCCTTCGAGCGCCTGGCGGGCGCGGGCTGGCTCGACCGGCCGCTGGCCGATCGGATGAAGCGCGCGTCCTTAATTCGCGCGGTGCGCGACCGGCTCGCGCTGGTGGTCTGAGGCCCGAGCGCACTCGTCCGCCTTGTTTCCAAGGGTAACCTTTCGTCTCAGGAGCTCGGCGGTCACCATCTGTGTGGGTGCATGTGTCCACCCGGTCGGACATGGGCACCCGCAGCGCTGACCGGGGGTGAGGACGACGAGATCAGAAAGCTGAGCTTCCGAGCGCGCCCTTCCGCACCTCAGGGGAGCGGGTCCGGTGCTCCAGGCGGACGACCCCCGGGACGAAAGGACGGAACTCGATGACACGAGGTTCGGTGCGAGCAGGGAATGGATGGGTCGCCTTCGGCAGCCTCTTGCTGGCCCTCGGCCAAGCGGGCCTGGGGGTCGGATGCAGTGACGATACATTCGAGGTCGGCGGCGTCGGGGGATTCGGCGGGTTCGACGGGACCGGTGCGAGCACCACCGGGCAGACGACGACCGGGCCAACCACGACGGGGCAGACCTCATCCTCGGAGGGGACCGGCGGCCAGGGCGGCGCGGGCCAGGGCGGCGCGGGCCAGGGCGGCGCGGGCCAGGGCGGCGCGGG
>JBKJLX010000488.1:0-11653 GCA_046596645.1 Polyangiaceae bacterium | reverse complement strand
CCCGGCGCCTCGTTCAGCACCTGACGGTGCCGAATCCGGCGCAGGACGCCATGCCTCGGCGCCTGCCGGTGCGTCAGCGGAGGGCCAGGACGCCGCAGGGGCGCCGCCAGCGGCCATGGGCGGCCGTACCTAGCGCCTCTCTCGACCCATAGGGCCCACCTCTGGTCTACTCTCCTCTCAGGGAATGAGCGAATCCCACCAGCAGCGCTACCGCGTCATCGACCGCCTCGCGTCGGGCGGCATGGCCGAGGTGTTCGTCGCGGAGAGCGCGGGGCTCGAGGGCTTCAAGAAGCGGGTCGCGATCAAGCGAGTCCTCCCTCACCTCTCCCAGAAGAAACGCTTCATCTCGATGTTCCTGGACGAGGCGCGCCTGTCGGCGGCGCTGTCGCACTCGAACTGCGTCCAGGTGTTCGACATCGGCATCGGTGACAACGCGTACTTCATCGTCATGGAGTACGTTGACGGCGCCGATCTGAAGGGCGTCGTCGAGTTCCTGAAGAAGGACGGCAAGCCCTTCCCGCTCGAGGCCGCGGTGCTGATCTGCGAGCGCATCTGCGAGGGCCTGGCCTACGCGCACGAGGCCACCGGGTCCGACGGCAAGCCGCTCCACATCGTCCACCGCGACATGTCGCCGCCCAACGTCCTCATCACCCGCCACGGCGAGGTGAAGATCGTGGATTTTGGCCTCGCCAAGGCCACCAGCCAGCTCGAGAAGAGCGAGGCCGGCATCATCAAGGGCAAGTTCGGCTACCTGTCTCCCGAGGCGGCGATGGGGGAGGAGGTCGATCACCGCACCGACATCTTCGCGGTCGGCATCATCCTCTGGGAGCTGCTGGCCGGCCGCCGCCTCTTCCTGGGGGACACCGACTTCCAGACGGTCAAGCAGGTCCAGACCGCGCAGGTGCCTCCAATTTCCTCGATCCGTCAGGACGTGCCCAAGGCGCTCGACGCGATCCTCGCCAAGGCCCTCGCGAGGGACAAGGCGCTCCGCTACGGCAACGCGCGCGCGCTCGCCAAGGACCTGACCGACTTCCTCTACCGCAACGGCCGCGCGGTGAGCGCCTTCGAGGTCTCGGACCTGGTGCGCGGAGCGATGAAGCTCCGCCTCGACAAGGCGCCGGACAAAGGGTCCCTCATCGACCGCCTGATCGAGGAGGCGCTCTTCGAGTTCCGCTCCCTCGATGAGGAGGAGGAGGCGGCGCACGTCGCGGCGCATGGGCCCTCCAACCCCGGGCAGCCCATCAAGATCACGGGCTTCGAGGACATCGGCAACTGGGCCGACGAGCTGGCGAGCCCGGGCGGCGCGCGCAACAGCATGCTCGGCATGAGCAACATGGGCAAGACGACGAGCGACGACGTCATGCGCATGACGTTGCCGCAGGTCGCCCTCGGCGGTCTCGGCAACCTCGCCGCGCTGGAGGACGACGCGGCCCCCGACTTCTCGCGCGTCTCGCCGGCGCCGGACTCGCCCCACTCCGCGCCGCCGTCCTCGGCGTCGACCCCCAGCCGCGCGCCCCTCGCGCCCCCGGCCTCCGGCGGCGCGCCCGCCTCCGACGGTGGCACCAGGAGCGGGGCGATGAAGGCCGCGGTCTTCGTCGCCGTCCTCGCCATCGCCGCCGCCGGCGCATGGTTCGGCGGCCTGATTCCGCACTGAGAGGGGCTGCTTTCGGTCAGCGGGTGGGCGCCGTCTGCTCGTCGACGCGCCCGAGATCGACGTAGGCCGTCGTTCATCACGACGAGCGGCCTCTCCTCGAAGCCGAGGCCGCCCTTGCCGTCATGGCGGAGGACGGTGAGACCGACGCCCTAGATGGACGCGGCGAACTCGCGGCCGAGCTCGAGCGGCGACGGGCGATCCGCCGGGTCGAGCGCCGTCGCCGCCCGCAGCAGCCTGGCGATCGCCGCCGGGTAGTCGCGCAGGCGCTCAGGGTCCTCGAAGGGGTCGCGCCGCATGTGGGCGAGGATGCGATCGCGTGGGTTGTCGATGTCGTCGAAGAACGCGCGACCGGTGGTCACGTTGTAGATGGTGCCGGCGAGCGCGTAGACGTCGGAGCGCGGGTCGAGCTCCACCGGGTCCAGCACCTGCTCGGGGGCGATGTAGCCCGCGGTCCCGGCGACGAAGCGACCGCTGGCCTCGGCGGGAATGCGCACCGCGCGCACCATACCGAAGTCGATGACCACGGTGGAGAGCGGCGTCGCCAAGGCGGGATCGCGGTGCTTTGCCGGGTCGAACCGCTCGCCGCCGGCCAGCGGCAGGCGCAGCCACAGGTTGGCGGGCTTGATGTCGCGGTGGACGAGACCGGCGTTGTGCAGTGACGCCAGCCCGGCGCAGGCCTCGCTCACCACGTGGCGCAGCTCGAAGAGCGTCATCGATCGGGCCGACGAGTACTGCTTGAGGTCGGCGCCGATCAGGTACTCGAGCACCAGGTAAGGCGCGCCCGCCGACACGCCGCGATCGATGATGTTGGCGACGTTGGGGTGGTAGAGCCCGGCCAGCGCCTTCGCCTCCTCCACGAACGAGGCGAGGATGCCCTCGCGCTCGATCTCGGTCGCGCTGGCGAGCGCGTCCGCCTTGGGGATCTTGAGGACGAACAGGCGATCGGCGCCCGGCTTGCGCACCAGCCACACCGAGCCGATGCCGCCCTCGCCCAGCGGCTTCACCAGCTCGTAGCCCTCGATGACCGTCGGGTCTTTCTTGATCTTGGGCGGCGGAGGGGGCGACCTCTGGATGGCGCCGCGCACCGCAGTCTCCAGGAGCGAGGAGGCGACCGGGCCCAGCGACGCGAACCACACGTCGAGGAGGGCCGGGTCGCGCGCGCGGATGGCGCGTGCCACCAGCGCGGCGACGCGGTGACCGTTCTCGTCGTCGCTGGCCGGGGCGCCGGCGTGCAGACCGCGCACCGGATCTGCCAGGGCCGCTTGCAGGCGATCGCCGGCGAGGACCAGCTCGTTGCACAGTGGCTCCAGGTCCGGCTTGTGCCCCGCGGCGGCGGAGAAGCCGGCGAGCGCCACCGCGAGGGCACCCAGCGCCTGGGTGAGCTCGGTGTCCTCGGCGTGGAGGGCGATCAGCTCCTCCGCCGCTGCCGGGCCCCACGCGCCGTCGACGTCGCCCGTCGCCACCGCCTTGCGCAGCGCCTCCGCCCGCTCGCAGCAGGTGGCCAGCGCCGCCGGGTCCATCATCGGCAGGGCGTGGGTGAGCTGCTGCAGCATCGCGGGGCGATCGATGACGAGCGCCCACCACGCCGCGAAGGGACCGAGCCAGCGCAGGTCCTCGACCTCCCCCAGCGAGGTGCCGCGCGTGGTGTCGACCAGGCGCCAGAACAGCGTGCTGATCGCGCTCTGCAGCGGGCGCGGCAGCACGCGCGAGCCGTCGAACAGCCCCTCCACCTTGCGCAGCCAGAGGCAGGTGTCGTGCGCGGTCTTGCCGCGGCCGGGGCCGAGCGCAGCGTCCTCTCCACACGCGTCGAGGGCATAGCCGCCGAGGCGGATGGCGAGCACCTCCAGCGCGTCGAGATCGTCGTCCGGGCGCTGGTCGTCGTGTCGCCGCTCCTTCACCAGGTCGAGGAGCTCGGCGGGCGCCATCGCCAGCAGCTTCCATGTCTCGCCGAGGTGCGGCTCCTCGATGGCGTCGCCCGCCGGGTGGGTGGCGAGGAGCGGCGACCAGAGCCGGAGGGCGAGCGCGCGAGCGCAACCCTCGACGGCGTTGATCGCGGCCGCCCGCTGGCGCACCCGCCCTGGGCCCAGCGCGAGCCGGCGCGCCTCCTGGAAGGCGGCGCCGATCGACCCCGCGAAGCGGGCGGCACGCGCGTCGGCCTCCTCGTCGTCGTACTGGGCGGCGAGGCGCACCAGGTTCTCCAGCCCCAGCTCGAGATCGAGCGGGTCTCGCTCGGCGACGTCGATCGCGTCGGTGACGGCGATGACCTCGATCCAGCGGCGGGCCTCGTCGAGATCCGCCGACCGCGCGCGGCGGGCCAGCTCGCGCAGCGCGCGCAGCGGCCCTTCGATCTCGGCGTGGTGCGAGCCGCGCCGCCAGAGCGTGGCGAGGCCACGCGCGAGCGCGCGCGCCGCGACGGCACCCCCGTCGCCTCGCAGGATGCGCGCTGCCAGTCGATCCCACAGCTCGCGCCGCTCGAAGAACAGGTAGGGCGTCGCCGCGGCGATGGCCGCCAGCACCCAGGGGTCCTCTCCCTGGGCATCGATGATGCGCGAGAGTTGCCCGCCCAGGAACCGCAGGCGGTCGGCCGGCAGCGACGCGAAGGCGGTCATGGCCCGCTGGCGCAGGACCTTCTTCTCGCCGAGCACCCAGTCGAGGAGCATCCCCTCGAGCTGCTCCAGGTTGCCGGTGAGGCGACCCAGGGCGCGCGCCGCGTGGACCCACACCAGCGGCTCGGGGTGGAGCAGGAGCGGCTGCAGGACCTGCAGCGTGCGCCCGACCAGCTCGTCGCTGGTGCGGCTCGGCATGCCGCGCGCGGCCACCTCGAGGCAGCGTGCGGCGACGACACGGCCGCGCAGTGATGCGCTCGCGGGCCGCGCGATCATCTCCTCGAAGGTCGCAGTGGAGCCCCATATCCACGCGCCGAGTGCGGGGACCTCGAGGCCGCTGGCGCCCGCCTCCCACAGGAGGATCTCGAGGCGAGCACGCGCCTCGGCGTTCTCGGGGAGCGCCAGCGCGGCGCCCCCGCCGAGGAGCGGCGCGCAGGCGAGCGCGTCGCGCAGCGGCCCGCACACCACGCGCTCGCGCGCGATGGCGGCGACACGGTCGCGAAAGGCGTCGACCCGCGCCACGCGCCCCAGGAAGCGGGCGAGCTCGACGTCGCGCCGCCAGGCGCTGGCCGCGCACCAGGCGAAGACGACCTCGCCCCCGGGCTCGCCGAACAGCGGCTGGAGCGCCTCCAGCCCGGCCTCGGTGCCGAGGTGCGAGGGCAGGGCATCGGCGAGCGTCAGCGCCGCCTTGCGGAGCGCCTCCGGCAGCTCGCCGGCGGAGAGCTCTCCCCGCCACAGAGCGAGGACCGGCCCCTCGTGCGCGGGCTCCAGCGCCGAGAGCTCCTCGATGGCGGCGGCGACGAGATCGGACGGCATGTTCGCGAGGCAGCCTACCGGCCGCGGCGGCGTCGAGTCGACCGGGATGCCGCCCGCGCTGCCGCGCGCAGATGGGGGCGGCAACGGGCTTTTAGTTCACCCTGCAGATCCCGATGTGCTCCCACGTCCCCTCGAACCCGGCGTCCGTGCACGTCCTGCCCGATGGGCAGCCGCCGGTCGGGACGACGCTTGTCATCCAGTCGGTGAGGTCGCAGAGCTGTCGACACACGTCGTTGCCCCTCTCCAGTGCGCAGATCGACGACTCCTGGCAGCTGTTCGCGAACATGCACGCGCCGCCCTCGGCGGTGTTCTCCGGCGAGCCTACGCACACCGCGAGGTTCGTGTCGAAGTCGTAGAGGTAGCAATTCTGGGTCGCGACGCTGCACGTGTCCTGGAGCGGCTCGCAGACCTCACGGTAGAAGCAGACGCTGACGTACGTGCCCTCCTCGTCACCGTTGAGCCGGGACCCGCACTCGCCACCGAGAATGGTATTGCACGGCGCGTCGCTCTCCGGGCAGCAGAAGGGGGCGCACTTGCCGCCGACGCAGTGGGCGCTCCCGGCGCAGCCCGCGTCGTCGACGCACACGTCCCCCGGCGCGCCGTCGCCCTCGAGGTCGGGGACGCACCCGAGGTTGCCGACCGCGTCCGCGAAGGAGCAGTGGGCTCCGTCGGGGCAGGCGTCGGGATCGAGCGGGTCGCACGGGTCCGTGTCCGCGTTGGTGTAGGTGCCCGGGTTGCAGGGGATGGCCGGGCGGTCGCCGCCGGTTCCGCTGCCGCCGTCGCCCCCGCTGCCGCCGCCCCCGGTCGCTGCTGCGCCCCCGTCGCCCTCCGCGCCGCCGCCCCCGTCGCCGGAGGAAATCGTGGAGCTCGCCGTCACGGTGGAGGCGCTTCTTCCGCTGCTCGTGGTGGTCTGCGCGCCGCTGCCGGCCGTCGTGGTGACCGCCGCGCTTGCCGGCGTGGTGGCCCCACCGCCCTCGCCGGACGCCTGATCGGTGAAGTCACCCAGACCGAGCAGCCCGCTGCACGCGCCCGCGCCGCAGGTGACCAGGATGAGCGCCGCGCCCGTCGTCCTGATGGATCGCCCGCTCGCCGAATCGCCGTCGATAGCCATGTGCCAGGCATCGTTCCAGGCCGAGGGTGTGCGCGCAAGCGTGCGAGTCGCGACCCTCAGCGCACCTCCCAGTGGATCGTGATCTCGTCCTGCGAGCCGCTGCGGTGCAGCCAGCGAATGCCGAACGTCGTCGACGATGCGGTCGGCGCGACGTCCCACGAGAAGCGCTCTGCGAAGGCCGTCGACTCGGAGCGGATCGCCGCCGGCTCGACCGTGCCGTGGAGCGGACAGGCGACCGAGACCGTGACGCGATCCCGGCCGCCGAGGATCGCGAGGAAGTGCCCCGGCCGGCCGTCGATCGAGCCAAACGAGACCTGATTGTGTCCGAGCGCGGTGAGCTCGAGGCGGCAGTTGCGGAGCCCGGGGGAGGGGACGACGTGGGGCGAGGAGGCCGCGCTGGACTGCGCCTTCCGCCTCTTCGGAGAGTCGCGAAAGGGAGCGCTGAGCTCCTCCACCGCAAGCTCGAGCAGATCCTTCGCAGAGAGGTTCAGGGCCACGCCGAGCCCCACCGCGGTGAGGGCGAGGACGGCGAGCACGCAGGCGAGTGCGAGCCCAGCGCGGCCCACGCGGCTCCGGTTCACGTCCCCGGAGCGCAGCAGAACGTGATGGTACCGTCGACTGCCAGCGTTCCCGACGGCGCGCCGCCCTCGGGTGGGCAAGTGCCGCCGGGGTCCTGGTAGTACTGAGCGTAGTCGACCTGGTCACCGACCCCGACGCCGAGGTTGGCGCACGAGTTTACGCCGACGGACGCGACCGCGACGGTGTTCAGCTGGTCGCAGCCGTTGTAGGTGAAGTTGACGGCTCCTCCGCACGCCGAGTCGGCGGCGCCGCAGCCGCACGCGCCGCAGGCGCGGGTGTCGGTCATGCTCTCGTGGAGCACGTGGGCCTCGGTCCAGAACTCGTCGGGGCAGGCAACATCGCCGCTCTGCACGACGCACAGGCTCTGGAAGTCCTCGCCACGCCTCGGCGCGCACAGCTCGTCCGGCCCGCACCCTGTCGCGCTGACCTCGGCGCCGCCGCAGCCACGCGCCTTCGTGCCGAAAGACGCCTGGACCAGGGTGTGGTTGGGATCGGGCTGGCAGGTCCCCATGCCGGTGGGCTCGGGCCCGGAGATCGCGACGTACTGGGCGACGCCGCTGCGCAGCTCGCAGGCGAGTAGGTTGAAGCTGTCCTGCGGCGAGTTGCAGATGCTCGTGCACACGCTCATCGAGGAGCCCATGCACATCGTGGCCGCCGTGTTCGGACAGACGATCCCTGTCGCGTCGTTGCAGGCGCAGTCGCACGACTGCATCCCCTGGTCGATGTCGCCGTTGAAGATCCCGACCGAGTCGTCGTAGGCACCGATGCAGGTCGGCGTGCCGCCAGCGAACGGACCCTCGAAGAAGGCGACCGGCCCTGTCCAACCCACCGGCGGCTCGGGGACGCAGGTGTGCGTCACGTCGGCGCACACCGGACCCGCGCCACCGCCCCCACCGCTGGTCACTTCGCCACCACCCGCCCCCCCGGCGTTGGCGTCGCCACCGGTGCCCGTGCCGCCCTCGCCACCGGTTCCCGCGCCGCCCTCGCCGCCGGACCCGGCCGGCGCGCCGCCGCCGCTCGCGCTGGTCGGCCCATCGCCACCGCTGCCGGTCGTCGACCCGGCGCTGGTGGTCGCCGAGGCTCCGGTCGAGCCGGCGCTCTGGGTGGTGCCGGTCGCGCCGGTACCCGGTCCCGAGCCGCCGGACGCCGATGCGGGGAACTCACGGTCCGGTCCGGTGCAGGCGAACGACAACATCACCGGCAGGGACCCGAGCAGCTGGTGCAAGCGTGACATCCCTCGACGGTAGCGGGGTCGCCAGCGCGGCAGCAACCACCGCGGCGTCGGGGCGTCGGACGGCCCACCGGCGATTCCGCCCGGACGATGGGAAAGTCGGTCAGAACCAGAGGCGCGACACGAAGAGCGTCGCGGCGTCCGGGTCGCCGAACTCACCCACGAGGATCACGCGATCGAGCTCGTCCACCGCGATGCCGTACACGGCTGCGGCGGAGTTGCCCGCGGCGACGGTGAGATCCAGCGTCACCACGCCGGTGCCGTCGGTGCCGAAGGTCGCATCCGAGGTTCCGTCGGGGAGGAAGCGCGCGACCGCCGGGGTGGTGGGCGAAGTCGGGAGGTAGCCGGCAAAGAAGATGCGGCCCTGCGAGTCGACCGCGACGCTCGAGGCCGAGCCGGCGCGCATTCCGATGCTCGTCACCACCTTTCCGGCGACGCCGAAGGAGCCGTCGATGCTCCCGTTGGCGTTGAACCGCGCAAAGGCGACCACCGGCGTCGTGAAGTCGTTCAACGTACCGCCGAGAAGGACGCGCCCGGCGTCGTCGACGTGCGAGCCGTATGCGGTGGCCGCACCCTCAGAGAAAAACACCGCGGCGGTGCCGCTGGCGTTGAACGTGGTGTCCGGGGTGCTGGGGTCGGCGAGCCGCGTGACGAACATCGAGTTGGAATCGTCGCGCCCCCCGTAGAGCAGCTTGCCGTCGGGCTGCTGCCCGGTGAAGCTCAGCCGGGCACTGGCGGAGCGCGTCTGGGTGAGCACGTCCGTGTACTCGTAGACGCGGGTGATGAAATTGAGCGTGCCATCGGAGAAGTTGCCGATGCCGACCACGCTGTCGTCGGTCGGGTAGAGGCCGCGAAACGAGCCGCACCCGTTCGCCTGGGCTGTGGTCACCGAGCCCCCGTCTCCGAACTCGTCGTCGATCGTGCCGTCGGGGAGCAGCGCGACCATGGCGAGCCGGCAGTTTCCGTCGAAGTCCGCGATGCCGAACCCGCCGAGGATCACGCGGTCGTCCGCGTCGACGGTCACCGTCCAGGCGCCCGAGATGCCGACGCCGACGCCGACGATGCCGGTTCCGTTGAACTCCGTGTCCAGCTGCCCCGCTCCGTCGAGTCGCAGCGCGAACATCTGCCCGTTCTCGATGGCGCTGTTGCCGGCGACGACGATCTTTCCGTCCGCCTGGAGGGTGACGTCGCGCCCACGCGTGCCGCTGGCGCCGATCTGGCGCGTGAAGGTGCCCGTGTCGTCGACGAACGTCGCATCGGGCGTGCCGGGGGCGCCGGCGACCAGCAGCTCGAGCGGCGAAGTGTCGGAGAGGACGCCCGCTTCCGCCACCACCTCGGTGCTCGCGAGCCCCTGGAGCGCGTCGACCGCGCCGTGGAGGGTGAGGTCTGCCTGCTCCGCGTCCGCCGCGATCTCCAGTGGATCGGCGGTCACCCCGTCCGGCAAGCCGACGACGGTGATCGTCGACGGCTCCAGCGCCGGCCCCTCGCGCAGCACAGTGATCTGAACCACCACCGAGTCGGCGGTGCGGAGCACGAGAGCGCCCTCCAGAACGACGAGGTCGAGGGTGCTCGGCGGGCTCCCCCCGTCGCCGCCCATCCCCTCGCCGCCCTGTCCTGAAGCGCCGCCCTGCCCCGAGCCACCTTGGCCCGAGCCACCCTGGCCGGTGCTCTGGACCGCGTCGTCTCCGCCCGCGCTCGTCGCGTTGCCGCCGGTCCCTGCGGGACCTGGCGAACCGCCACCACCGGGACCGCTGGAGGTGCCGGTGGCCTCGGGGAAGACACGGTCGGGCCCGCTGCAAGCGACGGCGGACACGCCGAGGGCCAGCGCGACCAGGTGCAAGGACTTCATCGGCCGAAACTAGGGCGAAACGAGCCGGCATTCAACGCCGCTCGAGGTCCGAAACGCGACGTCATTCGGCTTCCCGCCAGACCGCCGTCCTCGGTACTCTGCAGCCCGCGCGGGAGGGGGGCCGACAGCGGCTTCGCGTTGTCCATTGCGCAGGAGGCCCCGTGAAGGACCACGTCAGCATCCGCATCGAGTCGGCCGCGTTCGAGCCCGACTCCGTCCGTGTCGTCGAGCTCTCCGGCACCGAGACGGTGTCTCGCCTGTTCGAGCTCCAGCTGAGGCTGGTGTCGACCGACCCAGCCAGCTTCGACGAGGAGAAGCTGATGACCAGCCTCGTCTCGCTGGTCTTCGAGAGGGTGAACGCCACGACCAACCTCGTCACCGAGGAGCGCCGCATCGTCGGCACCATCTGCACGCTGCGCGATCGCGCCCTGATGGAGGCGGGACACCGGGAGGTGATGGTCACCTTCGTCCCCCGGGCGTGGCAGACGACGCTGACCAAGACGAGCGACATCTTCATGGACCTCACGGTCCCCGAGATCATCCAGAAGAAGCTCGCCGGCATCGGCATCGGGAGCACCGACGTCGAGCTGCGGTTGAAGGGCAGCTACGCGCCGCGTGAGTTCGTCGTCCAGTACAAGGAGACTGACCACGACTTCATCTGCCGCCTGGCCGAGGACCTCGGCATCCACTTTTTCTTCGAGGAGAAGGACGGCAAGGATCACCTGGTCTTCGGCGACCACAACGAGGCCTTCAAGGACACAGTGCCGCAGGCGGCGCCGTTCTCCGGCCGCGGCGATCGCACCAGCGTCTACCAGCTGGAGGCGACGCGGCAGGTGGTGCCCAAGCACTTCAAGACGCGCGACTACAACTACCGCAACCCGGGGATGGACCTGCTGGGAGAGGCGTCCAACACCACGCTGGCGGCCGGCGGCGTGGTCGACGAGTTCGGCCCCCACGCCAAGACCGGGGAAGAGGTGACCTTCTACGCCAGGATCCGCGCGGAGGAGGCGATGTGCCGCCACCTCACCTTCGAGGGTGAGTCGGAGCTGCCAGGCCTCCGCGCCGGCTCGGTGCTGCTGGTCGAGGGCCACCCGCGGGGGGAGATGGAGCTCGCCGTCATCGAGGTGAGGCACCGCGCGACCCAGGCGGCGCTGGGCCAGGCGGAGGGCGCGAACGTGCCCTACGCGAACACGTTCCGCGCCATCCCCATGAACGTCACGTTCCGTCCGCCGCGGGTCACGCCGAAGCCGGTGGTGCACGGCGTGGTGACCGGCGTGGTGGAGACCGGCGCCGCGACCGACTTCGGCGCCATCGACGACGAGGGGCGCTACCGCGTCTCGTTCATGTACGACACCGTCAGCGAGCGCGGCGAGGGCAAGGCCTCACGCCCGCTCCGCATGGCGCAGCCCAGCGCCGGCGCCGACCGCGGCTTCCACCAGCCGCTCAAGGCCGGCACCGAGGTGGTCATCACCTGTCTCAACGGCGATCCCGATCGCCCCATCATCGCCGGCGCGGTGCCCAACCCGCAGACGCCCAGCCCGGTGACCTCGGCCAACGCCGAGAAGTCGATGTGGAAGACCAACGTCAACCAGATCGCGATCGATGACGACAAGCCGCGGATGAAGATGACCGTCAACGGCGAGGACCACCTGTTCCAGATCGGCGAGCCGAACTACGCCGAGATGGGCGTCAGCATGGGCTCGATCGGCAACCTCACCAGCGTGGTGGACGGTGTCTCCACGACGGCGAGTGACATCCACACGACCTGGCAGAACGTGAAAAACGGGTTCGCCGGCGACGACATCGT
>JBKJLX010000292.1:0-4149 GCA_046596645.1 Polyangiaceae bacterium | reverse complement strand
GCGCGCTGAGCAGCGCCTCGGCGCCACCTCGATGGCCGACCCGCACCACGACGCCGACCGTCGGCCGCTCCGGATCGATCTCGAGGCCCAGCTCCTGCGCGAGGGCGCTCTTGCAGCGGCCCTTCGAGCTCGGCTCGTCGGCGTCGAAGCGCGCGGCGAGCGAAGGATCGGTGGCCGGGTTGTCCACCGCGTAGTCGACGCCGCTGCCGACGCCGACCAGGAGGCGGGCCTGGGCGCGGACGAGGCCGTCCATCCGCTCGCCGCGCTCCGGCGTGGCCAGCTCGCGGGCGTAGGTCTCCGAGGGGGCCGTCACCAGGTCCGCCGCGATGAGGCCGCCCTTGAGGAAGCTCGCCGCGCCCCAGAACTCGAGCGCCTCGGGCCTGAAGTGCGACTCGTCGAGCCCCAGCGCCGGGACCGCCTCGCGCCCGAAGGCGCCCTGGGCGGCGATGTCGTGGACGGTGAGGACGAGCTTCGGGGGCGGCGTGATCTCGCCGCGGTTGATCGCCTGGCGGAGCAGGTAAAGGGCCGCGCCCCCCACCCAGTCGTGGCCGTGGACGATGTCGAAGGGGGCATCCCCGCGGGTGCGATCGGCGACCACCGCGGCCACGGCGCGCGAGAACGTCGCCCAGGCGACAGCGTCGCCCCCGTCGGGCCGCTCGATCCCGCCACCGCCCTCGCGGGGCACGTCGATGAGGAGGAGGTCGGCGCCGGAGCCGAGCCGGCCGTCGTAGAGGATGACCTCGGTGGTCTGGGCGGCGGGCGGGCCCGCCGTGAAACTCCCCGCAAGCAGCCCTGGCGGGGCGGCCCCGCGCAGCACCAGCGGCGAGAGCCGCCGCGCCACCAGCACGCCGGCCTGCTCGATGGCAGGGAAACGCGGCAGCGCGATGGTCACGCGGTGTCCCAGCGCGCGCAGCGCCTTGGAGAGCGAGGCGATCACCTCGGCGGCGTCGCTCCGACGCACCATGGGCGCGATCTCGCCGCCGACGAACAGGATGTCCATGGCGCGCGCGTGTACCATGGACGACCTCCCGGAACGAGCCGTCTCGCCCGGGCGCCGCCGCCCGTGACCGAATGACCCGGCTCCGCCAGCACGAGCTCGACCGCCCGGTCACCCGCCCCAGCAGCGTGGACGCCGACGCCGTGGTGACGGTCCTGCGCGTCCCACCCGAGGCGAGCGGCATGCGCGTCGATCGCTTCGTGCAGTCCCAGCTGCGCAAGACCAGCCGCACCCGCGCCCAGCAGATCGTCAAGGCGAGCGCCTACGGCGAGGACGCGACGCCCCTCCGCTCGAGCCTCCGCGTGCGCGCCGAGCAGCTGGTCTGCCTGTGGCGGGCGAGGTGGGACGAGCTGGGCGACCCCGATATCGAGATCCCGGTGCTGGGGGAGGACGACGCGCTCATCGCCGTCGACAAGCCGCCCATGGTCCCGGTTCACCCCAGCGCCCGCTACTACCGATCGACGGTCGTGAAGATGCTGGAGGCGCAGCGGCCCGGGGAGCGCTTCTGGCTGGCGCACCGCCTCGACCGGGAGACCAGCGGCGTCCTCCTCCTCAGCAAGCGCGGCGACGCCGACCGCCACGTGAAGATGCAGTTCCAGGGGTTCGACCCGGCGACAGGGCGCCTGGACGCCGTCCGCCGGGTGGAGAAGAGCTACCTGGCGATCTGCAAGGGCACGCCGGAGCGGGATTCCTTCCGGGTCGATCTACCGCTGGAGGAGGACCCCAACCCACTGCGGGTGAAGATCCGCGTCGCCCCCCCGGGCCAGGGCCTGGTGGCGGCCACCCGCTTCGAGGTGCTGGAGCGGCGGCTGCGGGCGAACGACGGGGCGCCCTTCACGCTGCTCCGATGCCACCTGGAGACCGGTCGCCAGCATCAGATCCGCGTGCACCTCGCGGGGATTGGCTTCCCGATCGTGGGCGACAAGCTCTACGGCGGCCTCACCGACGACCTCTTCCGCCGGAGCTCCGATGGCACCATGACCGAGGACGACCTGGCGCAGCTCGAGCTGGCGCGGCACGCGCTGCACGCCGAGCGGCTCGAGCTCATCCACCCCGATCGCGGCGGCGCGCGCGTGCGCTACGAGTCGCCGCTCGCCGCCGATCTCCAGGCCTTCTGGGACGGGCTATTGATGAAATCATAAGCAGTGAACTCCACCGAACCTCCACACTCTGCAGGTCGCGCCAGGCACGCGGCGCACTAGGGTAGGAGGTATGAGCGACTTGCTTGCGGCTCGCGGTGTGAACGCGGCGACCGGTGCGGCGCTGGCGAAGACCGACGGCGAAGGGCCTCGTCACGTCGGCATCATCCTCGACGGCAACGGGCGCTGGGCCTCGGCCCGCGGGCTGCCCCGCACCGCCGGTCACGAGAAGGGCGCCGACGCGGTCCGACGCGCGGTGCGCGGCTGCCACGAGCGACGGATCCCCACGCTGACGCTGTACGCCTTCAGCGCCGCCAACTGGTCACGCCCCCGGCACGAGGTGGAGACGCTCATGCGCATCTGCGCGGAGTTCGCGCAGCGCGAGCGGGCCGAGCTGGTCGAGCGCGGCGTCCGCGTCCGGGTGATCGGCGACCTGGAGGAGCTGCCTACCGCGACGCGCACCGCGACCGAGGAGCTCTGCGCCGCGACCGCGGGCGGCACCCAGATGACGCTCGCGCTCGCCCTCTCCTACGGCGGCCGCGCCGACATGGTCAGCGCGGTGAAGCAGATCGCCATCCGCGCGCGCGCCGGCCTCCTCATCCCGGAGGACATCGACGAGCGCCAGATCCGTCGCCACCTGTCGACCTGCGATCTGTCGGACCCGGATCTGATCATCCGCACCGGCGGCGAGCGGCGGCTCAGCGACTTCCTCCTCTTCGAGAGCGCCTACGCCGAGCTCTACTTCAGCGAGACGCTGTGGCCCGACTTCACGGAGGCGACGATCGATGAGGCCATCGCTGCCTACGCCCGCCGGCAGCGCCGCTTCGGCAAGACGTCAGAGCAGATCGCTCTCGCGTCGGCCTGAGGACGGACGGGCCCAGGCTTCAGCGGGAGGTCGCGGCCTGACCGACCGGGGCGCGTGCTGGGCTCTCGTCGCCTGGGTTCGAGGACCGACCCAGAAGGACGACGCGGAAGGTGGATCCCTGCCCCGCCGCGCTCTCGACCTCGACGCGGCCCCCGTGGGCGGCCGCGATGCGCTGCACGACGAAGAGGCCCAGGCCCATGCCCGGTACGCGCCTCGAGGCCCCGACGCGTCGGAAGGCCTCGAAGATCCTCGACTGGTCCTCGGGCGCGATGCCGTCGCCGTGATCGGTGACCGCGATCACCACGTCGCCCTCGGACCTGGCGAGCGACACCTCGATCCGGGACCCGCGGGGCGAGTACTTCATCGCGTTGCTGAGGAGGTTGGTGACCACCTGCTCGATGCGCCCCGGATCGCACGGCGCGAGCACCGCGTGGCCGGGCATGTCGAGGGTGACGACGTGACCGCCGGCGCCGGCTCCCAGCAGGTCGACGACGTCGCGGAGGCTTGGCCTGAGATCGTGCGTCTCGATCGACATCGCGAGCTCTCCGGCCTCGATCTTGGTCGTGTCGATGATGTCCCCCACCATGCGGTCGAGCCTCCCAAGCTGACGGCCGATGATGTCGCCCGCGCGACGGACGAGCTCCGGGGGCGGGGCGGTGCCCGTCAGCAGGCTCGCTGACAGCTGGAGCGCGTTCAGCGGGTTCCGGAGGTCATGCGCGACGCCCGCCAGCGCCGCCATCTGCACCTCGCGCTGCCCTGCGATGGACGCGGCCATCTCGTTGAAGCGGCCGGCCATCTCGCGGAACTCCGTCGCGCCCACCTCGGCGGCACGCGCTGTTCGGTCGCCGCGGCCGAAGCGCCCCATCGCGCTCGACAGGTCGAAGATCGGCGCGAACGCGCGCACCCGGAGCCACCAGATGGAGAACGCCGTCGCCACGAGCAGGAGAACGGCGGCGCCGAGGCCGAGAGCATGCGCGATCTCGTCGGAGGCTCGAGCGCTCGCCGTCGCGTCGCGCGACTCGGCGAGGTTCGTGGCGATCAACACATCGAGCGCCACGACCGACAGACGCCGACGCTCCTCCGCCGTGCCGCCGTCACCGCCCGCAGCGAACTGTGTTCCCGCTTCCGCGGCGGACGGTGCGACAAAG
>JBKJLX010000140.1:0-7516 GCA_046596645.1 Polyangiaceae bacterium | reverse complement strand
GAGGAGGGCGGCCTCCCGGGTTCCGACCTCCTCGACCACTCTGCTGCACGTTCCGCAATGACGACCTCCGGAAGGGTCGGTGAAGAGAGCACGATGCGCGCGGAGCGTCGAGGGCGCGACGCGAGGGTGTGGACGAGCAACGTCAGCGCGCGCGTCTAACGCTTCGCAGGGCCGCTTCACAGGGTCGCTGCGGAGGGTCGCTGCGCAGGGCCGCTTCACAGGGCCGCTTCACAGGGTCGCTGCGCATCGCGCTGGCACGCGCGTCGCGCGCTCCCATTCTTCGTCGGTCGGCGCCAGCGTCAACAGCGTGAAGCTGGGCGCCAGGAGCAGCTGCGAGGCGCCGACGGCGACCGCTCCCGGCGCCACCGCGACGATGCGGTCGGGGAGCGGCCGCACCTCGCCCTTCTCAACGTCGATCAGCGCGTCGGGGGGGCCGTCGAGGTTCGATGCGAACGCGACGTGCGTCTCGTCCACGAAGGTCAACGTCGGGCCCCAAGCAAACATGGACTAGCCGATGTCGCCGGCGAGGGAGACCACCTTCGAGCGGCCCGGACCGACGCGGTCGATGTTGAACGTCACGCCATGTCGGCCCGCCCTGATGCGCGCGACGACGCGCCACGCCCTGGACGGGCTTCGCGCGCTCGCGACGCCGCCCTCGCCGACGCGCACGCGGTGCGGCCGCGCGTCGACTGCGGGGGCGATCGAGCCGTCAGGGCGCAGCTCCCACGCGCAGGTGGTCGATGCCTCGAGCTTGCCGAACGCTCCCAGACAGATGCGTCGTGGATCGTCGGGCGACGGATGGAGCTCCACCGACAGGGTGGAGCCGATGAAATGGCGCGTGCTCGTCGCGCGAACTGCGCCGGTCGTCACGTCCGCCGTCCACAGCCGGGTGGAGCCGTCCTCCGCCTGGTCGAGGACGACGACGTGGCTCCCGTCGGGCGACAGGTACGGTGGGAACCCGCAGAGCGGGCGCGTCCCGTCGGCGGGGAAGGACGCCACCGCCTCCCCGGTCTCGGTCGACAGGATCGATAGGGCCCGCCCTTCGCGGTCGCAGGCGGCGACGCGTGACTCGTCGGCCGAGAGGGCGCGCATCGATCGATCGGCGACCAGCACCCGGGGTGGATCCAGCGCGAGGAGCGCGACGTCGGTCACGACCCGGCGTCCACCGCGGAGCAGGTGGACCTCGTCCAGCCCGACCGGAGGCGGTACCGGCCCGAGGGGCACCTCGGACACGACGTGCAGATCGCGGGGTTCGAGGACGCGGAGATGGCCCGGCCCGGCGGCGATCCATCCGCCCGCCACCGGTCCGGCGACCGAGACGTCGGCGAGGCGGACCACCGCGCCGCGCGCGAGGTCGATGGCGACCATGTCCCTGCCATCGTCCACGACGATGTGATCGTTCGACGCGAACGTCGGATAGGGCAGCTCGATGCGGTGGCGCAGCGAATGTGCGCCAGGACCGAGCGCCCACACCTGGGTGACCTCTCCGCGCCCGAGGGCCCAGTGGCCGTCCTCGGACAGCTCGACGCCGTCGATCGGCGAGCGCGGGCGTGGCGATGGCGCCTCGCAGGGGGTGGCCGCGAGGGTCTGCTCGGGCGCCGCAGGAGGTTTCTCCGTCGACGGGGCCACGACGCGGGGAGCGCGGGTCGTCGTCGCGGGACGTGGTGCCGCGGCGCACGACCCGAAGGCCATGGCGATGGCGAGCAGCGGCACCGCGCCGAAACCCGCCGCGGGCCTCACGAGATCCGTCGCGGTGCACGCCCGGCGCGAACCGCGTCCTTGTGGGCGCGTGACGCGCGGAACGCCGCCACGCGCGCCGGCGCGAGGGCGGCGAGGCGGCGCGCCACCGCGACCCCCACGCCGTGCGTCGCCGCCGCAGGAACGACGACGCCCGCGCTGCCCGAAGAAGGCGGGCGCGGGCGTCGGTGTCCCGGGAGGGATGAGATCAGGCCTTGCGCGCGACCTCGACCTGGATGGTCGCGGTCACGCTCGGGGCCAGGCGAACCTGGACCGGGTGCGTGCCCAGCGTCCTCAGCGCGTCGCTGACGATGCGGCGGCGGTCGACGACGAAGCCCTGCGCGGCGAGCGCCTCCTCGATGTCGCGCGTGGTGACCGATCCGTAGAGCTTGTCGCCCTCGCCCACCGGGCGCTGGATCGTGACCTTGAGGTTTTCGAGCTTGCCCTGCAGGTCGCTCGCCTCGGCCTTGGACTTGATCGCCCGCGCCTCGGCCACGCGCTTGGCGTGCTCGATGCGTGCGACGTTGCCCTCGGTCGCCGTCATCGCGAGGCCACGGGGGAGCAGGTAGTTCCGGGCGAAGCCCGGGCGGACCTTCACGAGGTCGCCGCTCTTGCCGAGGTTCTGGAAGTCCTCGGAGAGCACGACGTGGATGTGAGTTGCCATGATTCTGGTCTCCTCGCGTCCCGTCAGGCGGACTGGGTGAAGGGCAGCAGCGCGATGGCGCGCGACTGCTTGATGGCGAGGGTCACCTTGCGCTGGTGCCCGGCGCAGTTGCCGCTGATGCGACGCGGCACGACCTTGCCGCGCTCGCTGATGAAGTACTTCAGCGCCTGGGGGTCCTTGTAGTCGATGACCAGGACCTTGTCGGCGCAGTAGCGGCAGACCCGCTTGCGGCCCATGCGGCGGCGCCCGGGGGCGTCGCTGTTGAGGTCCGGCGTGCGGCCGAAATCGCGGTCGTCATCGCCGCCGTAGCTGTTGTTGCGGGAGTCCATACGCGTGCTCATGGCTCAGGTCTCCTCTTCCTCGACGGGGTTGCCGAGCTCGGGGACCTCGATGTCGGCCTCGAAGTCCTGCTCCGGCGCGCGCTCGCGCTTCTCGCCCTCGACCAGGCCGAGCTGCTTCTCGCGCGAGTCCTCGCGCTCGTCCTCGAGCGGCGTGAGCTCCAGGCGCTCGAACTTCACGTCCTCCTGCACCACCTCGACCGCGGCCATCTCGACGTCGTTGCCGACGAGGACGGTCTGGTACTTGATGACGCCGTCGGACAGGCGAAGGTTGCGCTCGATCTCGCTGACCGTGGCGCCGGTGCCCAGGTACTTCAGGTAGATGTAGACCCCGCGGCGGTGCTTCGCGATGTCGTAGGCCAGGCGGCGGCGACCCCAGAGCTCCACCTTCGTCAGGCGGCCCTTCTCTCGATCGACAGCCTCGGAGACGCGGTTGCCGACCTTCTCCGCCGCCTCGGCGTCGATGTCGGGTCGCAGGATGTAGATCGTCTCGTACTCCCGGGCTTTCCCGGGAGCGGTGACCATTCGGCTCATTCGATTCGTTCCTCTCGGACAGTGGCCCCGGGTGCGTGATGCCCCGGAGCGAGGACTCCCTCCGTGCGCACCATGCGCTCGGCGGGTCGCAACGCGTGGAGGCTCAGCTCCCCGCCGGCGTCTTCTCGGCCGACGCCGGGGCGCTGGTAGCAGCTCCCCGGGCGACCTTCTTCTCCGCCGCGGCCTTGGCCTTCGCGGAGTCCTTGGTGTTCAAACGGTTGGTGGCGGGCCCCAGGCCCCGCGCCACCACATCGACCGCGGCGTCGACCGCGGCCTTCACCAGCTCGTCGAGGCGGGCACGCTCGTCGGCGTCGAAGCCGGAGAGGACGAAGTCGGCGACCTCGCCGCGAAAGCCCGGGGGCGGTCGGCCCACGCCGAAGCGCAGGCGCGGGAAATCCGACGTTCCCAGGTGCTGGATGATCGAGCGCAGACCGTTGTGACCAGCGTGACCGCCGCCCAACTTCAGGCGGACGTCCCCGAAGGGCAGGTCCAGCTCGTCGTGCACGACGAGGACGTTGGCCGGCTCCACCTTGAAGAAGGCGGCCGCCGGCTGAACGCTGCGCCCCGACTCGTTCATGAAGGTCTGCGGCTGCAGCATCACGACCTGGTCGTCTCCACTCGCGGCCTTGGTCCACAGGGCCGAGTACTTGTCGCGCGGCTCGTCGGCACGGAGACGCGACGCGAGCGCGCCTGTGACCATGAAGCCGACGTTGTGCCGGTGCGAGGCGTACTCACGACCAGGATTTCCGAGACCGACGACGAGCCACACGACGTGCTTCCTTGGAACCGCGAGAAAGCTTTTCTCTTCCAGCATCTAGAGGGTGCTGGAAGTGCACCGGCCCGACCACGCTCCAGGGAGCGCGGACGGGCCAGCGGACGGACCAGCCGACGGACCATCTCCGTCAGGTCACTTCTTCTTCTTGTCTTCCTTCGCAGGGGCAGCGGCCTTGGCCGCCGGGGCCGCCTTGCCCGCCGCAGCCGCGGCCGGAGCCGCCGCCTTCGCCGTCTCCTCCTCGGTGACCTTCTCCGGCGAGTGAACGGTGGCGACAGTCTGCTCCGCCGGGAGGCGGACCGAGACGCCCTCGGGCAGCTTGAGCTCGGCGACCTTGGTCGAGCCGTTGAGCTCGAGCTCGCTCACGTCGACCTCGAGGAAGACCGGGATCTGGGCGGGGAGGCAGCGGACCGGCAGCTCGCGGTAGATCTGCTGCAGCACGCCGCCGAGGACGACGCCCTTGGGCTTGCCGACGGTGCGGAAGGGCACCGACACATCGACCGTCTTGTCGAGGTCGACGCGGTAGAAGTCGGCGTGGGTCAGCTCGCGGCTCAGCGGGTGGTGCGTGGACTGACGGATCATGGCGTTGAAGGTCTCACCGCCCTCGACCGCCAGCTCGACGACGCTGTTCACTCCGTGGGCCCCCATGAGGACGGCCTTCAGCGCCTTGGGGGAGACGGCGATCTGCACCGCGTCCTTCTTGTTCCCGTAGGCGACGGCGGGGATGCGACCCTCGCGGCGAATGCGCCGGCTGGGGCCCTTGCCACCCTCGGTGCGCTGGGTGGCGCTCAGCTTCGCGATATCCATGACGACTCTCCAACCAACCGGCTACGGGCCGGAAACAACCAGGGGCGGGCCTTCTAGCAGAGGCACCGCGCCCTGCACAGGCCGGGCAGCCAAATTCATGCGCGCTGGGCGGGGGTTCAGCGCCGCGGGCCCGTCAGATGAAGAGAGAGGAGACCGAGTCGCTGTTGTGGATGCGACGGATGGCCTCGGCGAGGAGGCGGGCGACGCTCACCACCTTGAACTTGCCGCAGGCGCGCGCCTCCTCCGACAGGGGGATGCTGTTGGTGATGATCACCTCGGAGAGAGGCGACTCGGCGATGCGCTTCACGGCGTGTCCGGAGAGGACGGCGTGGGTGGCGCAGGCGGCGACGCGCTTGGCGCCCGCCAGCTTGAGGGCGTTGGCCGCGTTGCAGAGGGTCCCGGCGGTGTCGATCATGTCGTCGATGAGGAGGCAGCTCTTGCCCTCCACCTCGCCGATGATGTTCATGACCTCGCTCTCGTTCGCCTTTTCGCGGCGCTTGTCGATGATGGCCAGCGTGCCGTGCAGCCGCTTGGCGTAGGCGCGCGCGCGCTCCACGCCGCCCGCGTCGGGGGAGACGACGCACACCTCGCGCGCGTACTGCGGCATGAGGTGCTGATCGAGCAGCGCCGGCATCGCGAAGAGATGGTCGAAGGGGACGTTGAAGAACGCCTGGATCTGGGCGGCGTGGAGGTCCAGCGCGACCACCCGGTTCACCCCGGCGGCGTTCAACAGGTCCGCGCACAGCTTGGAGGTGATGGGCGTGCGCGGCGCGACCTTCCGGTCCTGCCGGGCGTAGCCGTAGTAGGGGATGACGGCGGTGATGGAGCCTGCCGACGCGCGGCGGAGCGCGTCGATCATGATCAGGAGCTCCATCAGGTGGTCGTTCACCGGGGAGCAGGTCGGCTGCACGATGTAGGTGTCGACCCCGCGCACGTTCTCCTGGATGACGCAGAACGTCTCTCCATCGCTGAAGCGCGTGACCTTCGATTTGCCGACCGGGAGCTCGAGGAGCTCGCAGATCTCGGTGGCCAGCTGGGGGTTCGCGTTCCCGGTGAAGACCGCCACTCGCTTGAACATCGCGAACCTCCCGATGCGCCCAGAGAGGAGGCGAATCGTCGGCTGCGCCGTACTGCGAGGGTCCGGTCACGTCAAGGCGCGCACGTGCTAGACGTGCCGGCAGATGAGGCGCGTCGTCGTCCTCGGCAACTTCGACGGCGTCCACCGAGGTCACCAGGCCGTCGCGCGCGAGGCGGCCGAGCTCGCGGCAGCGCGCGGCCTCGCCGCCCGGGTGGTCACCTTCCGCCCGCACCCGTCCGAGGTGCTGGGCCGCGGCGCGCCCCCCGTCCTCACCTCGCGCCAGCGCAAGGGCGAGCTCGTCGGCCGGCTGCAACCACCCATCGAGCTCTGGGAGCAGACGTTCGATCTCGCATTTGCCGCGCAGACGGCGCCCGCCTTCGCGGCGAGCCTGGTGCAGCACCACCAGGCGCAAGTGGTGGTCGTCGGCTCGGACTTCCGCTTCGGCAAGGGGCGGGCGGGGGACTTCACCGCGCTGGTGGAGCTCGGCGGCACGCTCGGCTTCAGCGCCGTCGCGCAGGCCCTGGTGGTGGACGAGGCGGGCCCCATCTCCAGCACCCGCATCCGCCGAGCGATCGCCGAGGGCCGGGTGGAGGACGCCGCGACCCTGCTGGGGCGCCCGCACATGCTGGAGGGCGTCGTCGAGCGCGGGCGTCGACTGGGCCGCACCATCGGCTTTCCCACCGCGAACCTGGGCGGCGCGGTGGAGGTGGCGCCGGCCCTCGGGATCTACGCGACGCTCGTGGATCGGGTCGACCCGTCGGGCCAGGTCGTCGCCCTCGCCCGAGGAGCGACCAGCGTCGGCACCAACCCCACGGTGGACGACTCCGGCCGGCGGACGGTGGAGACCTATCTCTTCGATGGGCTGGACGCCGACTTCGAGCGTGAGCTCTACGGCGAGCGCCTCCGCGTCCACCTGGTCGCGCGCATCCGGGCGGAGGAGCGGTTCGACGGAATCGAGTCTCTCGTCGCGCAGATGCACCGCGACGTCGCCGCTGCGCGAGCGCTGCTCGCCACGTCGCAACCCACCGCGAGCGGCGCCTGGGGCTGATCGCCGGGCCTCGAAGCCACCAGGCCGGACGGTCATGGTGCCCTGACCCTGGCCTCGCGTCGTGGTAAGCCCGGCCTCATGCAGCGCAAGGATCTGGAGCGCCTCTCCCGCGACGAGCTGATCACCCGGGCCGAGGCCGCAGGTGTCACGCGCCCGCGCGCACTCACCACGGCCGAGCTGCTCGACGAGCTCGTCGTGCGCGGCACCACCAGCAAGCCGGAGGAGCGCGCCAGGGCTCGCGGCTGGTTCGGCAAGGCGAAGGAGCTGCTGAAGAGCGCGCTCGAGCGCGGCCTCGATCTGCAGGAGACGCCCGAGCGCGCAGCGCGTCCGTCACGCTCGTGGCCTCCGGCGCCGCCGCCGCCCCTGCCCACCGTCACGCTCGCCGAGATCTACGCCGCGCAGGGTCACCTGGAGCGCGCGGTGCAGGTGCTGGGCGAGGTGCTGTCCAAGGACCCGACCCACGCCGAGGCGGCCCGTCTACGCGCGGACTACCAGGCCCGCATCCTGCGCACCGTCGTTCGACACGAGGCACCAACGG
>JBKJLX010000647.1:0-8962 GCA_046596645.1 Polyangiaceae bacterium | reverse complement strand
AGCTTCGTCCACTCGTGGCGCCCGATCTCCCACAGCCGGTACTTCCCGCCGATCTTCATGGCGAGCTTCAGCTTCCGAACCTGCAGGTGCTCGTAGGGCAGCGCGCTCGCGACGTCGTAGAGCGGCGCGAGACGCACGCGGCCCTCGGCCCCGATGAGGAGCGAGTAGTTCTTCGCGTGCGCGTCGGTCCCGCCCACCAGCCAGTTGAAGGCGATCGCATCGACGAGGGTCTCGACGTCCTCGGCGGCCCGCCGCGAGTGCTGGCGCAGGAGACCCGCGATGGCGCGGACGCCGGGCCCGCCCTCGGCCTCGTACTTCTTCGCGGGGTGGATGCCGAGCGCCTGGCAGGCATCCTCCTGGTGCACGCGCAGGATGCGCTTGCCCTGGACGACGCGGTCGTAGCGCTCGACGACGATCGCGGTCTCGTCCTCGAAGCGCCGCACCTCGGAGGCGGCGACCGGCAAGCCGACCGCACGTCCGAGCGCCAGGCAGAAGTGCTCGTTCTCCGCCTGGGCGTCGAGACCAGGGATGCCGGGCTTGAGGATGTGCGTCGTGGGGAGCCGGCCGGTGGGGACACCCCAGCGGCCGTCGACGAAGGTCAGCGCCGTCTTCGGCTGGGCGCCGGCGAGGCTGAACTGCCCGTTGTCGCGGTCGGTGCGCCAGGCTGCGGCGTCGGTCCGCAGGAGGCGGAGCCGCGCTGCGACGCCGGCCTCGTCGAGCCACTCGACGGCGCCGCGCTCCTCCTGCGGCACCGCGGCCAGCCGCTCCAGGGTGACGAAGCGGACGGCGCCCGCGCAGTCCTCACCGACGTGGCGGAGGAGCGCGAAGGCGCTGCGCGCCGAGACGCGGAAGCGCCGCGCCCACCGATCGAGGATGAGCTCGTTGTCCGGAAGAAGTCCCCACAGGAAGGGATCGACGGCGGCGTGGCCGTGCTCCTCCAGGGCCAGCGGCATCGAGACCGAGAGCGGAAACGCCGAGGGCATGGCGCGCCACGCCGCGCCGTAGATCAGCGAGACCCGCCCGTTGCGATCGCGGCGCAGGCGGCCGACGTCGCTGTCGCCGAGGAGGACCGCCAGCTCCGCGCTCATCCGCGCGGCTTCCTGCCGTCGCGGCGGGTCGAGGACCGCGACGCGCCCGCGTGCGCGCCGGGCCGGCGAGGGCGAGGTGTGGGCGCGCGGTCCGCTGGCGCACGGGGTGCGGGTGCGCGGACGGTGGTCGGGGGCGGCGGGCGGCGGCGGGCCGCGTCGACGATGGCGTCGATGTCGGGCGACACACCGGAGACCGCCGCGTCGGCGGTCGGGAGGCCGACCGGCGCTCCCTCGTCGACGTGCAGCGGCAGGCCCAGGGCCTCGAGCGTCCTCAGCACCAGCGCCATGTCGGCGCGCGGCTTGCCGTGCTCGATGGCGACGATCCACTGCCGGCTCACTCCGACGCGCGTGGCGAGGCTGCCCTGGTCCAGCCGCAGGTGGCGACGCCGGTTCTTGATGACCGCGCCCAGGTCCTGGGGTGTTCGCACGCGCATGTCAGCGATCGGCGACGTCGGGAGGGAGTCCGCGATCGGTGACATTCGGAGAGACGGCGCGGGATGTCATCGATCGCCAACATCCTAGCGATGTCGTCGATCGCGGACAAGCGGGGCGACGCGGCGACGCGGCGACGCGGCGACGCGGCGACGATCGGCGCGTACTCTCGCCGCGCCCTGAACACCCGACGCCTCGGCCTGCTCGACGTCCTCGCGATCGGCGTGAACGCCATCGTGGGGAGTGGCGTCTTCTCGCTCCCCGACGACATGCGGCGGCAGATGGGCGCGCTCTCCCCGCTGGCCTTCGTCCTGTGCGCGCTGCTCCTGGCGCCAGTGGCCGCCTGCTTCGCCGAGCTGGCCGGCCGGACCGACGACACCGGCGGACCCTACATCTACGCGACGCGCGCCTTCGGACGCACAGCCGGCTTCGTCGTCGGGTGGAGCTGCTGGCTCAACGCGTTCCTCTCCTGGGCCGCCAACACCACGCTGTTCGTGGAGCTGGCGGGGGCGAAGGACCCGGCGGTGGCGAAGGTCGCCGGCATTGCCGTCGTGCTGGCCCTGGGCGCGATCAACTACGTGGGCGTCAAGCCGGGTGGGGCGGTGGTGAAGCTGGTCGTCGCCGGCAAGCTCACCGCCATCCTCTGCTTCGTCGCCGCCGGCCTCTTCGCGGTGGACGCGTCGGCCTTCGACACCACCCTGCCGCGCGGGATGGCCGGCGTGGGCACCGGCGTGTACCTGGCGCTCTTCCCGCTCCAGGGCTTCGAGGTGGTCCCGGTCCCCGCGGGGGAGACGAAGGCCCCCCGGCGCGCCGTGCCCTTCGCGCTGGTCGGATCGCTCCTGTTCTCGGCGCTGCTCTTCGTCGTGGTGCAGGCGGTGCTGGTCGGCGCCTACCCTCGCCTGGGCGAGGAGTCGGTGACGCCGCTCGTCGACGCCGCGCGCTACCTGTCGCCGACCCTGGGCACCATCGTGTTCGTGGGCAGCCTGGTCTCGATCGGGGGCTTCACCGCGGGCAGCGCGCTGGGCGCGCCGCGCTACGCCTACGCCATCGCGAAGGACGGGCAGCTGCCGGCGTCGCTGGCGCGGGAGCACGCCCGCTTCGCCACGCCCCACGTCGCCATCGCCGTCACCACGGCGCTGACGGCGATCCTCGCGGCCCTCTTCGACTACCGCACGCTGGTGGGGTTCTCGAACGTCACGGTGGTCTTCCAGTATGCGGTGACCTGCCTGGCGGTGCCCATCCTCCGCCGCCGCGAGCCCGCGGGCGCCACCGGCTTCCGCGTCCCCGGCGGTCCGTGGGTCGTCCCCCTGCTCGGTGCCGCCGGCTCGGTAGCGCTCCTCTTCGGCGCCACCGGCGAGGAGTTCGCCTACGCCGGCGCCGGCATCCTCCTCGGCTTCGTGCTCCTCGCGCTGGTGCGCGTCAGGGCACCTCGAACGTGACCTTGGCGGCGCGCCGGCCCGGCGAGCCGAAGCGCATCTTCCCCACGGCGTCGGCGAGGCAATCGGCCTCGTCCTCGGCGTCCGCGTCGGGCGGGGCGATGCCGGCCGTCGCGACGCGACCGTTGGGCCGGATGTACGCGGTGGCGACGAAGCTCCCGACCGCGCCCTTCCGGCAGCGGGCGAAGCTGTGCGCGGCGTGCTTCAGGGCGGACTTGATGCGCTTCGACTCCCAGGCCACCGGCACCGCCGCCGGCTCGACGTGGAAGGACCGCGAGGCGAGACCTTCGCCTCCGACCGGCCTCGGCCACGCAGCCGACCGCGCCAGATCGACGATGCAGCGCTCGGCCTCGCGATCGCCGAGCGTCGACTGATCGAGGTACGCCCAGCGCGCGTGACCCTCGCGATCGATGCGCAGCGACACGACGAAGGTCCCGCCCAGCTCCTTCAGCCGCTGGGACCGGGTGGTCACGCACACGAGCATCGGCGTCGCCAGCTCGGCGAACGCGCGCTCCACCGCCTCCGCGTTCATCCCCCCGATCTCGGACTCCATCGAGGACGGGCCTCGGTCCACCCGGATGGGGGCGGCGGGGGCAGGTGCGGGGGCGGCCGCGGGTGCCGGGGCCGCGGCGCAGCCGCTGGCAAGGAGGGCGAGGAGGCCAAGGGCGCGGAGATGCATGAGCGATCGAGCTTGAGCACGCTCCGCGCCATCGACACCTCGCCTCATTGGCGCAGGAAACGGGGGTCCGCGCGTCCCTCTCGCTCCCATCGCCTGGATCTTTGGCGGCCCATGTTTGCTGGCCCGGATGATTCCGCCTGAGGCGGATCACCTGTCGCCTACACACGCTGCGCATCTACACACGCGTAGACCCGGAGCGACGGATGTCGCCCCGGGCCTCGTCCGCCGAGCTCCCGGCTCACGCGGTATCTTCAGGTCGCTCGAGCGCAGCGCTCAATCGGCGACGGCGACGAGCGGGGCGGGCTCCTCGTCCACCACGACGATCCCGCACTCGCAGGTCGTCGAGCAGCCGTCGGTGTTGTCGGTGTTTCCGTCGTCGCACGCCTCGCCCATGTCGACCACGCCGTCGCCGCAGAAGCTCTCCGGCGGCGGGGGGGGCGGCGGCACCGTGCAGTCGTTCGCGCACGCGTCGTCGTCCACGGTGTTGCCGTCGTCGCACGACTCTCCCGCGTCCATGGTGCCATCTCCGCAGACGGGGGGCGGCGGGGGCGGCGGGGGCGGCGGCTCGGTCACCATCTCTCGGACCTTGAACGCGTCGAACTTGCACTGGCTGGGGCTCGTCGCGCCTACACGGCACAGCGCGAGGATGTACACGCCGCCGTTGTTGGCCGTGTCGTCGAACGGGAACAACTGAAGCGCGAGCTTGCCGTTCGGCGTCTCGCCCTCGAGGTGGGTTCCCAGGTTCTCGACGATGGCGCCCTGCTCGACGCGGAACGTGCGGTCGGCGACGGAGTCACCGCTGCCGAGATCGTTCTCCCCGTGCGCCACGTCGTCGCTCAGGTTGCCCTCGGCGCCCTGCACGAAGCCGCCGTTCTGCGAGCCGGGCGTGAGCACGGTGAAGTAGAACTCGCCGTCGCTCAGGCCAGCGCGGCTCGGCCCGCCGTTGATGTAGACGTCCTGCTTGCTGCGATAGTGGTTGCAGTTGATGCCCTTGCCGTTGCCGTGGAGGCACCCCTCGGAGTCGACGAACGTCGTGTACGCAGCGCCGGCGACGATCGCGTCGCTGCTGTCGGCGACGTCCTCGTCGCCGACGTCGGACTCGACGCAGGCCGGGAGGGCACAGGCGGAGAGGAGCAGCATCGTGGTGATTTTGAGGGTTTTCATCTGGGCTGGGGGACGTCATTGCGCCTTCCGTGCCATGCCCGCGCGCGACCTGACGCCGCGCTCCTGACCCGGTGATCCCGCCGTGATCGTGGAGATCGAGGAGGGCGCCGCCGCGACGACGGCGGGGCGCCGCGCCTCGATCGGCCGAAGCGCGCACGCGCACTGACGGGTCACGCCCGCCGCGCGCCCCGGCTCAACGCCGGATGCGGGCCTGGATGTCGGCGATGGCGCGCTCGAGCTCGTTGTTCTTGGGCAGGCAGCAGAGCTGCGCCTGGGGAGAGCAGCCGGGCGGCATCATCGCGCCGAGGATGGCGAGCGCGCGGTCATCGCCCTCCTTGCCTGCGCGCGGGAACAAGTTCCGGCGCCAGGTGCAGGAGGCGCGGCGGAGCTCGTAGGCCACGCGCATGGCCGGCGTCGCCCGGCCCAGCGTCTCGGGCTTGCCGAGGATGGCGCGCGCGCGCGGCCCCGCCTCCGCCGGCTTGGCGAACCCCAGCACCTGTTGCTTGTCGGCGCCCTGCCCCTCGCGCGCGACCACGTCGTAGAGGACGTCGAGTCCGTCGCTGCCGAGCTTCGATCCCAGCATCTCGAACGCGGCGTCGCCCTGGGGCCCGGGCGCCGCGAGCTCGGCGGCGGCCGCCGCGTCGGCCTGCACTGCGCGGTCCTTGAAGACGCCGGGGTCCTTCTGTCCCAGCTCGAGCAGCAGCGCCGCCGCGCCGGGTGCGTCGTGCGCGTCGACGACGAGGCGCAGCCGCTCGCGCGCCGAGGGCGCCACGGGGGGCGGCGTGGTGGGGCGGGGCGACGGCAGCGCCTCGACCTGCGCGGCCGCCGGCAGCGTGACCGAGGCGGCGGATGGCGTCGGAGGGGGCGGGGCGGGCTCGCCCGTGCGGAAGAAGAGCACGGCGCCCCCACCCGCCAGCACCAGCCCCAGGGCGACCGCCAGCCATCGCCGCGACCCGCCCCGCATCGCCGGCAGCGAGTCGCTGACCAGCGAGGCCGTCGACGTCTCCGCGACGGGCACGCGCGATCCGGGGGGCGCGCCCAGGGCCATCGGCATCGGCGGCGCCAGCGCGGCGTCGATCGCCGAGATCAGCTCGTCGGCGTCGCGGTGCCGGGTCTCCGGCTCCTTGGCGAGGAGCTTCATCACGATCGCCTCTATCGCCGGCAGGACGTCGATGGTGTGGTTGCGCTCCCGCAGCGGAGGGGGCGTCTTGGTCCGGTGCTGGGCGAAGAGCAGCGTCGGCTCGGTCGCCTCGAACGGATGAAGGCCCGTCAGCATCTCGTAGAAGATGACGCCCAGCGAGTAGAGGTCGGCCTGGTGGCCGACCGAGCGCATCCCGAACGCCGCCTCGGGCGCCATGTACGCGACGGTACCCATGACCACGCCCGCCGCGGTGAGCGACTGCTTGCCGTAGTCGGGATCGAGGGCCTGCGGGGAGAGCTGCTCGACGGGGACCTTGGCGAGGCCGAAGTCGATGAGCTTCACGTGATCCTCGCCATGGCGCGTGCCGGGCAGGATCATGATGTTCCTCGGCTTGATGTCGCGGTGGATGATGCCCATGGCGTGCACCGCGGCGAGCGCCGAGGCGGCCTGGCGCACGATCTTCGCGGCGCGCTCGGCCTTCACCGGCCCGTCGTCGATGAGCTCGCGCAGCGTGCGCCCGCGGATGTACTCGAGGACCAGGAACCTCGAGTCCTCGTCGAACTTGCCGAAGTCGCTGGCCGTCGCGACGTTCGGATGCTGGATGTGGGCTCCGGCCACCGCCTCGCGCTCGAAGCGGCTCACCAGCTCCGGGAAATTCTCGGTCTCCGGGTGGAGGATCTTGATCGCGACCTCCTTGTGCATGAGGAGGTGCTCGGCCCGGTAGACCGCGCCCATGCCGCCCATGGCGAGGAGCTCGAGGATCCGGTACCGGTCCGAGATGGTGCGGCCGGTGAGCGAGGCCGCGCGTTCCTGCGCGGCCTGAGAGGTCTCGGCCACACCTCCGGCGATGGGCTCCGCCACGCCAGAGAGCATAGCCGCGAACCAGGAGTGGGGCCGAATTCGGGCCCGTCGGGTCCTGGGCTGCTGTCGGTACGGTGCTTGCTCACCGCGAAGCACGACCCGATGCGCTCCTTCGGTGCCACGACTCTCCACGCAGCCTTCCGGGTCGACCGCCCCCGGCGGCGGACCGTCTCGATCGTCCCACCACGCGCGTTTGCTCGACGAGAGGAGCTGACGACGCTGCTCGTCGCGCCCCTCGCCGAGGCCATCCTCGAGGTCGCGCGGGCGGCGGAGGAGCCCGATGCCCAGGAGGGGGACACCAGCTTCTGCATCCTCGACGCACGCCTTGCGGATGGGGCTACGTATCTGCAGTACGTCGCGGACCCGGGGCACAAGGACGTCCTGTGGGAGGTCGCCTCGGGCGAGTGGAGCGCGCAGCAGCACGCCCTCACCGGGGACGAGGCGGAAAAGCTCCACGCGCTCGGCTTCGCGACGCGGGACATGCCTGGCAACGCCCGGCGGTTCGCCCACGTGGGCAGCGCGGAGGAATCCGCCGACGTCGCGCGGCGAAGCGCCTCGGTCCTGGTCGACGTGCTGGGCTTCGACGGCCGCGGTCCGGTCAACCTGCAGATCTTCCACGATCGCTCCGCGCGGCGGTCGAGCCGTGAGTTCCTGACCGCGGCCCCGGAGCCCGACCTGGCCTCGCTCCTCCATCAGGCCGGAGATCCCACGGCCGAGTCGTGGCAGGGCGGCGCACGCGCGCGCGCACACGGTCACTCCTTCCTGGTGCGGAAGGACGAGCGCCTGCGCTCCGGCCCCTACGACCGACTCTGGTTCGCCGCGACCTGGCCGCGGGGGCTACCCACGAACGCGGTGGCGAAGCTCGAGCACGACTTCCGCGGCTGCCGCCTCAGGAACGAGCCCGACGGTCGGCTCTCCCTCCACATGGCGGTGCTCCTCCGCGTGGGCGCTCCGATCGCGCAGCTCGCGGCGTGGCTCGACGAGTGGCGGCGCGCTGTGGGGTGCGTCGCGCGCGGCGGCGAGCCGGCCACGGTCAACTAGCCAGGGCGCCGTCTACACGCCCGCGAACACGGTGGTCGACCACCTCGTCCAGCGCGCCGTCAGCTGGCCTGGAGCCAGCGCCCTCGCGACGCTCGACGGGCGGGAGATCCGGCTGCCGCGCCCGAAGGGCAGCATCTTCCGCGACGACGGGCCCGTGCCGGCGGGCTCCCTCGGGCTCCCTCGTCAGGGTTCGTCCGGGCCCCTGATTTGGCGCCAGGCGACGAGGTCCGCTCGGCTAGACCGCCCGCATCACCGGTGCGAAGGTCCCCGGGGACCGCCCGTGGATCTCGTCTACTTCGTCATCCTGTGCTCGGTGCTCATCTTCGTGCACGAGCTCGGGCACTTCGTCTGGGCGAAGATCTTCGGGGTCAAGGTCCTCACCTTCTCCATCGGGTTCGGGCCCCGGCTGATCCGCCTGCGCGGGCGGGAGACCGAGTATTGCCTCGCGCTGTTCCCCTTCGGCGGCTTCGTGAAGATGCTGGAGGAGACGCGCGACGAGGAGGTGCTGCCCGAGGACCGGGGGCGCACGTTCGAGGCGCAAGCGCTCTACAAGCGCGTGATCATCGTGCTCGCCGGGCCGGCGATGAACGTGCTCTTCCCGGTGCTCCTCTACTTCGGGGTGTTCCTCGGCCAGCGCGACTTCCCCCCGGCGACGATCGGCATCGTCATGCCCGGCCACCCGGCCGAGGGAAAGCTGCAGGAGGGGGATCGCGTCCTCGCCATCGACGGAGAGCGCATCACCACCTACGCCGAGCTGAAGCGAATCGTCTCCAAGAGCGCCAACAAGGATCTCACCTTCACCGTCTTCCGCGGCAAGGAGCGGGTCGAGGTCGAGGTCACGCCGGCGGAGAAGGTGGTCGAGAAGCCGCTGGAGATCGTCGACACCATCGGGGAGATCGGCGTGCTCCCCAGCCGGCGCGCCACGGTGGTCGGCGTCACCCGCGCCGACTCGCCCGCCTACCGCGCCGGCCTCCGCACCTTCGACGTGCTGATCGAGGTTCGCGGTCGCCCCACGCCCACGTTCGCCGATCTCGAGGCCGCGCTTGCCGAGAACCGCGGTGAGACGGTGCCGGTCACCTACCTGCGGCCGGTGCGCGTCCCCAACGCCCTGGGGGAGATG
>JBKJLX010000843.1:0-6535 GCA_046596645.1 Polyangiaceae bacterium | reverse complement strand
GGGCGAGCAGCGCCGCGTGCTCGGCGCGCGGACCACGGCGGACGCCGTACGACGCCGGGATGGAGACCGGGGGGATCGAGCTGCGCGGCGGCGGCAGCGGGCTCGAGCGCGGCAGCGGCTCGGGGCGCGTCGGGCGCTCATCGATCGAGGCGGGGCGCTCGTCGCTTCCCCGCCCGACGTCGTCGAGCGAGCCGTGAACGGGCCGCAGATCGGCTGGCAGATCGGGCGGCAGATCGAACGGGTCGTCGAGCGGGGGGCCCAGGTAGGGGTCGGTCTGCGGGCCCGGCAGCGCCGACGGCATCGACGAGGTCAACGGCGGCGGCCCCCAGGAGCTGCCGGAGACGACCGGGGCCACCGAGACCGGCGCCGGGGTCGCGGCGGTCCGGGCGCTGGGACAGAGGGCGACGACCAGCGCCGCGGTCGCCTTGTCGCGATCGAGGCGCGATCGAGCGTCGGTCGTCGGCCTCCGTGGCATGGCGGACATGGGCGGCGTCGACGACGCGCGATCCGGGAGGGGCCACGACGACGGGGGCGACGACGACGGGCAGGCCACACCCCCGGACTTCGTCGTCGATGCGCGCTTGCGCTCGAGCGCCAGCCGCTCGAGCGCCGCCGCGGCGCGGTGCGCGAGGGAGAGCACGGGCCCCAGCCCTGCGAGATCGACGTCCGAGGCGCCGTCGTCCCCGTAGAGCAGCGCCACCGTGCGCCCGCGCACCACCACCGGCAGGATCAGCGCCACCCCGCGCGAGGGCTTGAGCCGCCCCAGGTCGTCGAGGAGCTCTCGGTCGAGGCCCTCGTCCGGCACCCGCTCCAGCAGCGGTGCCTTTCGGTCGCGCGCCCGCGAGAAGCAGCTCGGCAGATCGAGGGGCACGCCGATGGCGACGATCGCGTCGCGCGCCGTCCCCGGGCCCCACGCGTCGTGCCCCTCGGCCAGATCGGAGCGGACGCCGAAGAGGGCGCTGTAGTCGAAGAACTGCGACGCGAACGCGAAGTAGCCGTCGAGCACCGACTCGGCGGTGCGCGACCCCTCGATCGCCGCCTCTGCCTCGCCGACGGCAAGCGGACCCTTGCGCCGCGTCGGGCGCGCCTTGGCGCGACGGTCGGCGTCGGTCACGTGGCGCAGCCAGCGCGCCAGCTGGTGACGCGTGGTGCGTGGCGGCTGGGCCGTCGGCTCGTCCTCGATCACGCCGCGCTGGGTGTACGGCGCGACGGCGCGGACCCCGTGCGGGACATCGGTGGCGTCGAGCGGCTGCCGCGCCAGCACCGAGGGCGCCGGGAGGTCTTCCGGCGAGCCGCGCGAGGCGGGGCCCAGCTCCGCGCTGGGGAAGGACGGCGGAGGGGCCTCGGTGTCGATGCCCTCGGAGGCCCGGATCGCGGTCTGCGCGCGGCGACGCACCGGCGGCGGCCTGGTGCTGGTGCCGGGCGGCGCCCGCAGGCCGTCGAGCCGGGCGACGAGCTTCACCAGGCGACGCTCGAGCGGCACGCCGTAATGCGCGGCGATGCCCTCGCGCACCCGGAGGAACGGCGCCGCCACGAAGCGCAGCGGCCGACCGATGGAGGCCCCCAGCTCGGCCACCGCCTCGTGCGCTAGCGGCTCGCTGGTCGCGCAGAGGAGCGCGCCACCGTCGAAGTAAAGAGGGAAGATCGCATGGCGGAGCGCCAGCTCGGGCGTGACCACGTCCAGCGCGCTCTGGTCCGGGGGCGGCAGCCGTCCCACTGGTCCGACCGGCATGCCCAGGCACTCGGCCAGCACCTCGGTGAGCTGCGCCTCGCGATCGGGCGCCATGTCGAGAAGGTTGGTGAGGAGGTCGCCGCCGTGGAGCACCTGCCGCGAGATCGCCTCCTCGACCTCGCGCATCGAGGCGATCTGTCGGTGCACGACGAGCGAGCTCAAGGTCGGCATGATGCGAGTCGGCGCGGCCCCCCGAGCCGCCCCGCGGCCGAGGGGGGCCAAGGCTGGCGGATGCTACCGCGCGCCGATCCGGCGCAGCCAGCGCCGCACGATGGTCCGCCCCTCGAGCAGCGCAGCCACCGAGGTGGACTCGTTCTTCTGGTGCGCTTGCGCGTTGTCGCCGGGGCCGAAATTGACGGCCGGGATAGCCCGAGCGGCGAAGCGTGCGACGTCGGTCCACGCCTGCTTGGGCTCCACCGCCCGCACGCCGCTCTCGCGCAAGGCCAGCACCAGGGGGTGGGAGGCGAAGGGCGGGGCGGAGGGAGACAGGTCGGTGAAGGTCACGCGCGCGCGGTTCCCCACCAGGTCTCTGACGAACCGCTGCGCCTCCTCCAGGGTGCGCCCGGGCGGGAACCGGTGGTTCAAGTTGAGACGGAAGCGGTCGGGCACCACGTTGCGACCCCGCCCCCCGTCGGCGAGCGTCACCGAGACGACGGCGCGGTAGGTGAGCCCATCGACCACGACCTCCTCCGGCTGGCGCCCCGCCAGCTCGACCAGGAACGCCCCCGCCTTGTGGATGGCATTGTCACCCTGCCAGGGACGCGCGCTGTGCGCCGTCCTCCCCTCGAAGACGACCTCTGCATGGAGGGAGCCCGAGGCGCCGAGGGAGAGCTTGTTGTCGCTCGGCTCCAGGCACACCGCGAGGTCGACCTGGCCCAGCTCGGGATCGCCCTCCAGCACCGGTCCCAGCTCGTTGTCGGCGAAGGGCCCCTCCTCGCGCGCGTAGAAGACGAGCGTGAGGTCGACGCCGGCCAGGTCCGCGCGATCGCCCTCCAGCAGGTCGAGCATGACCGCCAGGCCCGACTTCATGTCGGAGGCGCCGGGGCCGAAGAGGCGATCGCCCTCGATGCGCGGCGGCCCGTCGTGGTCGGTGCGCACCACGTCGAGGTGGCCGACCAGCGCCACGTGGGGACCGCCCGAGCCGCGCGTCACCGGCACCACGATCGACTCGCCGAGGCGGCGCACGGGCGCGGCGAGCGGCGAGCGGCCGACGCGCTCCTCGACCGCGTCGCACAGCGCCCGCTCCTCGCCGGTGGGCGAGGCGATGCGGCAGAGCCAGAGCAGCGTCTCGACGAGCGGGTCGTCCACGGTCGCGCCGGTGCCCCCCACGGTCGCGCTCACGCCGGCACGCCGAAATCGCGGAGGGCGGCCTCCAGCGACACCTTGCGGTCGGTGGAGGCGGTGCGGCGGCCGATGATGAGCGCGCAGGGCACCTGGAACTCCCCCGCCGGGAAGCGCCTGGGCCGCGTCCCCGGGATGACCACGCTGCGCGCGGGGATCTCGCCGCGGTGCTCGACCACCTCGCTCCCGCTGACGTCGAGGATGGCGGTCGACGCGGTGAGGATCACGCCGGCACCGATGACCGCCTCGCGGCCGATGCGCACGCCCTCCACCACCACGCAGCGCGAGCCGAGGAATGCGCCGTCTCCGACGATGACCGGGCGGGCGCTGGGAGGCTCGAGGACGCCGCCGATGCCGACGCCCCCGGCGAGGTGAACGTTGCGCCCGATCTGCGCGCAGCTCCCCACCGTGGCCCAGGTGTCGACCATGGTGCCGGAGCCGACGTGGGCCCCGATGTTCACGTAGCCCGGCATCACGATGGTGCCGCGCTCGAGGAACGCGCCGTAGCGCACGGTGCCCGGAGGCACGACGCGCACGCCGGCCTCGGCCAGGCCCCGCTTGACCGGGATCTTGTCGTGAAACGACAGCGGCCCCGCCTCGCTGGGCTCCATCTGCCGCACGGCAAAGTAGAGGAGGATCGCCTGCTTCACCCAGCCGTTCACCGTCCACTCGGCCTCGTCGCTAGCGCCCGGCTGCGCGACACGGAGCGCGCCGCGATCGAGCGCGTCGATCGTCGCCAGCACGGCGCGCTCGGTCGCTGCGTCGCGGAGCAGCTCCCGGTCGAGAAAGGCCGCCTCGATCAGCGGGCGCAGCTCGGAATCGTCCACGCCCGGGGCTTTACAGCCGCGCTCGCGACGTGTCGAGCCGCGCGCGGGCGGCCTGTCGCCTCCCGCACGCGCGGCCTGCCGCGCCCGCGCGCGGCGGGCGGCTCAGACGGTGGGCGACGCCTCGTGGCCCGCGAAGAAGTAGGCGATCTCGCGCGCCGCGCTCTCGGGCTTGTCGGAGCCGTGGACCGCGTTCTCGCCGACGTTGGCGCCGTACAGCTTGCGCACGGTGCCGTCGGCCGCCTTGGCGGGGTCGGTGGCGCCGATCACCTCGCGGTACTTGGCGATCGCGTCCTCGCGCTCCAGGCAGCTGACGATCACCGGACCGCGCGACATGAAGGTCACGAGCTCGTCGAAGAACCCGCGGCCCTTGTGCTCCGCGTAGAAGCCCTCGGCCACCGCGCGCGACATGTGGAGCTGCTTGACCGCGACGACCGTGAAGCCCTCCTCCTGGAACTTGGCGAGGATGGCCCCCGCCTTGTTCTTCTCCATCGCGTCGGGCTTGATGATCGAGAACGTGCGCTCTTTCGCCATGGGGCGCGCTTTAGTCGAGCCCTGCGCTCGCGCGCAAGCTGCGCGCGCATTCACTGCCCCGGTGGTGACGTCCGGCGGCCGACCGTCGCCCGCCAGACCGCGCGCCCGGTGGCCCGGAAGGAGGTGTGCCCCATGACCAGCCCGCGTTTGCTCGAGCTCGTCCAGGGAGGGGGGTGAGCCCGCAAGCCCGTGACCCGCCGTCCGTCGTGCCAGGTCCGCTAAGCTGCCCGTGGTGCGTATCTTCCTCGGACAGGCGCTCGTGGCGGTCCTTTTGGCCTCCGGCTGCCAGGCGCTGAGCGGCCTCTCTGACTACGAGGTCGCCGACGCGGGGACGAGCGGCTCCGGCGCCGGCGCCAGCGCTCCGACGTCGGGGGCCGCCGGGGGCTCCGGCGAGTCGTCGACCGGCGCGGGCGGGGATGGCGCGGGGGCGGAGGCCGGCTCGTCCAGCGGCGGCGGCGGCGCCGGCGGCGACCCGTGCGAGCCGGTGGAGGAGATCTGCGCCAACGCCGTCGACGAGGACTGCGATGGGCTCGACTGCAGCGAGACCGCGTGGGCCGTCGCGTTCGGGGGCGCCGCGCGGCAGACGATCCTGTCGGTCGCGGTGCTGCCGAGCGGCAGCATCGCCATCGCCGGCACCTACGCCGAGGGTGCGATGACGATCGGCGACATGGCGCTGCCCGAGGCCATCATCGACGGGACCGCGCTCTTCTACGCGCTGCTCGAGCCGGACGGGACGCCGATCTGGAGCCTCGGCATCGAGGACGCCGCGAACGGGCTGCCGGTGGTCGGCGCGGACGACGGCGCGGTCGTCCTCTCCGGGCGCTTCCGCACCGCGATGCAGATCGGCGACGTGACTCTCGCCGCGTCGGGGAGCGGCGACCCCTTCGTGGCGCGCGTCAGCGAGGAGGGCATCGTCGAGTGGGCCTTCGCGCTCGCCGGCAACGGCATCGCCCACATCCGCGACCTGGAGGTGCGCGGCAACGAGCTGCTGATCGGCGGGGCCTTCGCCACCGAGATCACCATCGGCCCCCTCCTCCAGCTCCTCGCCAGCGGGGGCGAAGGGGACACCGACGGCTTCGTGGCCGTCCTCGACGGAGAGTCGGGCGAGGGGTTCGACGGCATCCGCATCGGCTGGATCGATGCCTCGCTTCAGGCGGTGAACGGCGCGGGCTACCTCGGTGGCGGCGACGTGGGCGTCGTCGCGTCCTTCCAGTCCGGCGTCGAGGTGTTCGAGCCGGTGGGCGGCTCGGGGTTCGCGGTCGCGGCGCTCGACGCAGGGCTGCAGCCGCAGTGGCAGCGCATCGTCCGCTCCAGCAACCTCCTCGCGTCGTCCCTGATCGTCGACGACGTCGCCGTCCGCGGAAAGCGCATCGCGGTCACCGGACGCGTCGCCGGCCCCTGGGAGGTCGTGGAGAACGGGACCACGACCGCCATCTTCCAGACCACCGGGCCGGAGGACGTCGACATCTTCCTCGCGGTCTGGGACGACGACGGCACGTTGCGCTGGGCGAAGCAGCTCGGCGACGCGGGCGACCAGTCGTGGTCGCTGGGCGTCCTGGGACTCGAGCTCGACGACGACGACGGCGTCGTTCTCGCGGGCGGCTTTCGCGGCGAGGTCGACCCAGGGGGAGGCATGCCGCTGTTCGCCGCTCAGTCCGACTGGCTCGTCGCTGCCTTCGACGACGGCGGCCTCCACCGGTGGAGTCGACGTTTCTCGGCCGAGGGCGACCAGGACGGCGCCAGCTGCGTCTCCGTCGACCCACGGAGCGGCCAGCTGGTGGTGGGCGGCGTCACCGGCGCTCCCCTCGACATCACGGACCCGCCGCTGGAGCTGGTCTCCGGCGACCCGAGCGGGACGCAGGACGTCGTCCTCGCGAGGCTCGGCAACTGATGGCCAGCGACTCCGACCGCGGTGGTTCCTCCCCCACCTCCCCGCGCAGCGGGCCCTCCAGCTTGCTCGAGCGCATGGTGGGAGAGCTCGGCGGATGGGAGGTCGTGCAGGCGCGCCCGCGCATCCTGACGCCCCACGTCGACGACGATCTCGATCCGGGCCCGCTGGAGCCCGGCGTCGTCATCGCGTCGCGCTACCTGCTCGGCCAGCGCC
>JBKJLX010000833.1:0-6686 GCA_046596645.1 Polyangiaceae bacterium | reverse complement strand
TGACGGACGCGGCGCTTGTCGACGCTCGCAAGGGCGAGCTCGTCGCCGCCCAGCGTGAGATCGATGTTCTTCTGCGTGGCGCCCGGGCGCGCCTCGGCGACCACCTCTTCCAGGATGGCGCGGACGTCGGCGTTGCGGCGGGAGAGGGTGAGCTGCCCGCCCTCCAGCGCCGAGAGATCGAGGACGTCGTCGACCAGCTGGCGCAGGTGGTCGCCGCTGGTGCGCACGATGGCCAGGTACTCCTTGGCCTCGGGCGGGAGCGGGCCGTCGACCTCGCTCTCCAGCACGTGCGAGAAGCCGAGGATGGCGTTGAGCGGCGTCCGCAGCTCGTGGCTGAGTCCGGCGAGGAACTCCGACAGCTCGGCGTCGATGGCGGCCGCCTGGGTGAGATCGGCGCGGTAGGAGCGCTCGGCGGCAGCGAAGCGGTCCATCAGCACGTTGAACGCCGCGGTGAGCGCGCCCACCTGATCCAGCGTGCGGATCGGAACGCGATCTCCGGAAGGGTCGGCGTCGGGGCGGGCCATGGCGCGGACCCGACGCCCCACGTAGGCGACGTCGTCGCGTGCGGCGCGGACGAAGGCCAGCGATACGATGGATCCCAGGCCGAGGAGGACCGCGGTGAGCACGGCCACCGCGCGCCCCAGCGCCAGCGCACCTCCCGGCACTTCGGGCGCGCTGACGATGGCGACCACCGAAAGATGCTCCAGCGGGGCGCTCAGCGACTTGGCGACGAACACGCTGCGCCCGCTGGCGCCCTCGGTCTCGCCGGCGCCCTCCACCAGCATGCGCACGATCACAGGCGACCCGGGGGTGCCGAACGTCTCGTCGACCACGACGTCGCCCGCCTGCGACACCAGGAGGAGCTCGGTCGACGCGCCGCGGGCCGCGCGGGCCAGGAGCTCGGCGCGGTCCTCCAGCGCGACCGAGCGCAGGCGCGCCGCGAGCACCAGCGACAGCGTCTCCGCGCGGTGGCGGGCCTCGTCGTCGCTGGTGCGGCGCAGCTCGTACACTCCCGCCAGCACCAGGGCCACCGCCATCGCGACGCCCGCGACCAGCACCACCACCGGCGCCAGCGGGACCAGCGGGAGCGCGCGCGGTCGCTCCTCGCGTGCCCGAGCGGCGCCCGCGTCCACGGTCAGCGATCGGTGGCGAGCAGGGCGAAGGTGGAGTGGTCGAGCCAGCGGCCGTCGCACCACTCGGCCTGCCGCGCGACCCCCTCGAAGCGGAAGCCGAGGCGGGAGATCACGCGGAGCGACTCGTGGTTGTTGGTGGCCGCCGCCACGCGCAGGCGGTGCGCGCCCATGCGTCGGAACGCGAAATCGAGGATGGTGCGCGACGCCTCGGTCATCAGACCGCGCTTCGTCGCGTCGTTGCGGAGCCAGTAGCCGAGCTCGCACGACCGGTGGAGGTGGAGGCAACCCTCGAGCCCGACGATGCCCGCGATGGCGCGGCTGCCTCGCTCGCGGATGACGAAGCGGACCGCTCGACCCTGGTCCCAGTCGGCCGCGCAGGCCTCCGCGAAGCGGCCGCTGGCGGCGGGATCGGTGTGGTACTGCACCCATGGGAGCCACGGCTGCAGCGTCCCCCGCGAGCCGTTGACGGCGAACCACAGCTCCTCGCCGTCGGTTGCGTCGACCGGCAGCAGCAGCAGCCGCTCGGTCTCGATCGGGGTCCTGCGGAGCTCGGCGCGCGGTGGGATGTGAAGCATCGTCGCCAGCGGTTGGTTCGGGGCAGGTCCGGAGGCCTTCACCGAGGCCTCAGGGGGAGCACTGCACGCGCGCGGCGTACGGCTCCAGGTGGCCCGCCTCGTAGTCGAGCCACGCCACGAGCCACTCGCCGGGTCGGGTGCCGGCGGTCACGCTGGGGAGCGGCTGATCGCCGCTGACGCGCGAGATCTTGGACGGGCTGGTGGTGCCGTCGCGATCGATGGGGCTCGTCATCACCTTGGAGCCCTCGAACCAGAAGATCTGCCCGGCGCCGTCCTTCGCCATGGCCACCGCGGGGTGCTTGGCCTGACGCGCGAAGCGCTTGCGCCACAGCGGGGTGGGCAGGCCCTTCTCGAAGTAGGCGGCCCAGCCGTCGCCGCCCTCGTCGTTCCACACCAGGAAGCAGGTGTCGGTCAGGCAGGCCAGGCTCGGCTGCACGGCGCGGCCGCGGTCGGTGTTGATGAGCTCCATCTTTCCGGAGGTGACGTCCTCCGCCCGGCCGAGGGCGAGCGTCTTCGGTGAGTCCAGCTCGGCCTGGGGGACGACCAGGTTCTGGATGCGCCGGTCCGCCTCTCGCTCGAGCCGGAACGCGACGCGCAGCGCGCCCTTGTGGAACGCGGTCGAGGGGAAGCGCGAGCGCGCCTTGAGCGGCGGGCTGGGCCGCAGGAACGTGAGGCGGAAGGGATCGCCCTTGGGCTGAAGCTCGCCGTCGAGGCGGCGCGCCCAGAGATCGTCGGTGCTGCGCTCCATCGACTCGACCCACACCGCGACGAAGCCGTCGGAGGTCGGCGCGACGCTGGGCCACGAGACGCCGATGGTGCTCTTGGCGACCTTCACCGGCGGGCCGGCGATGCGACCGTCCCCGTCGAGCCAGCGCACGAGCACGCCGGCGTCGGGGCCCGTCGCGTCCCAGTAGGTGAGGACGAAGCGATCCCCGGCGCGCACCAGCTCCGGACGCCCGATGGCCTGCCCCTCGGGCGTGACGGCGATGGCGTCGGTCTTCGCGCGGAGCGCGCGGTCCAGCGCGACCGCGTAGGCGCCCTCGACGCTGTCGCGCTGCTCGGTCCACACGATCACGGGGCCCGAGGGGCCGAGAGCGATCGACGGCCGGCTGGCGGCGACGATGCGGACGCGGTCCTCGGAGAGATCGTACGTCCTCGGGCGGCCGAGCCCGGTCAGCTTGCAGGTGGCGCCCTTGGTCGCCGCCTCCTGCGCTTGCACCAGGTGCTCGCGCATCGTGCGCGGGTAGCCGTGGCCACCCTCGGCGAAGGCCCGATCGAGGTCCTTTCCGGCCTGGGTCAGATCGCCCGCGGCGATGGCGGCCTGCGCGTCCGCCATGGCGGGGGCGAAGGGCAGGGCACCGTGGGCGCGTGCGCTCGCCGGCCCCGACGCCAGCGCGGACGAGGCGGCGCGCGGGGCCGCGCTCGGCTGGAGGGCGGTCGAGGCGACGGTGGTGAGGCCACCCTGGGCGTGGAGCAGGTTCCATCCGCCGTAGACACCGGCGCCGAGGAGCGCGACCCCGGCCAGCCACGCCACGACGCGGCCCGCGGCGCCGCCCTGCTTGGGCGCGCTGGTCGGCGCCTCGGCGCGTGGACTGCTCGGCGGCGGGACCGGGATCTGCGAGATCGAGCCCATCGACGCGCGCGCGTCGGGCGCGGCGAAGTACGCGCGGGAGTTGCGCGGCGCCGGCGCCGGCTCGCTCAGGTAGACCTGCACCTCGGAGCTCGACTCCGCCATCGGCCGCACGTTCGGGGCGGCCTGGCGCTGCGACGGCGGCGGCCCGAAGGCGGGATGCGCGAGGACGCCCGGCGCCGGCGCGTCGGTCGGCCGGCCCTCCTCCAGGTCGATGCTCGACAGCTCGAGCTTCGGCGCCTGGCGGGTCCCGCTCGTTGTCCCCAGGCTGGAGGCCGGCGGCCGGCCGCCCAGGGCGAGGGCGAGCTCGTCCCCCAGCTCCTTCGCGGTCTGGAAGCGCTGCTCGATGTCCCGGTGCAGCGCCCGGTAGAACCACTGCTGGAAGGTCTGCGGGAGGTCGGGCCGGTAGCGGAGCGGGTCCGGCAGCTTCGAGCTCGCGATCTGCGCGAACGTCATCGCCACGCCCTGCTCGGTCGCCCAGACCGTGCGGGCGGTGAGGCACTCGTAGACGATGCACCCCAGCGCCCAGAGGTCGGCCCGGTGGTCGACCGCGCCCTGGCCTCGCACCTGCTCTGGACTCATGTAGGCCGGCGTCCCGAACACCGCGCCCTCGCGGGTGAGGCGGGCCTGGGCCGCGCCGCCCTCGTCGACCGGCGCGTAGAACTTCGCCAGGCCAAAATCGAGGATCTTGCAGAGGAGGTCGCCCTCCTCGTCCTTGGTGAGGAAGAGGTTCTCCGGCTTCAGATCGCGGTGGACGATGCTGGCCGCGTGGGCCCGGGTGAGCCCGCGGCAGGACTGGGCGGTGACGGAGAGGGTCACCTGGACGTCGATCGTCCTCTCGTGCGTCATCCTCTCGTAAAGCGACTCGCCTTCCAGCAGCTCGAGGACGAGGAAGGGGCGCCCGTCGTCGAGGCGCCCGGAGTCGTACACGTCACAGATGTACGGGCTGCGGATGGCGGCGGCGGCGCGCGCCTCGCGCAGGAAGCGCTCGACCACGATGGCGCTCGACGTCAGCTCGGCCGCCAGCACCTTGATGGCGACCCGCTTGCCGATGTCGACGTTCTCGGCCTCGTAGACGGCCGCCATTCCCCCGCGGCCGAGCTCCCGGGTCACCCGGTACTTGCCGGCGATGACGGAGCCGAGCGTTAGCTTCGCCTTGTTGGTCGTTGCCATGGGGCCACCGCCACACGAAACCGAAGGCCCGGAACGTCCGGCTTCGGGTGTGGCGGAGTGGGGGGGTCGAGCGGCGCAAGAGTATGCGCCTTTCGCCGTTCGGACAACGCCGCGACGCGAGGCGCCACGAACCGAACGCGAACCGGACGTGCCCACCGCCAGCGCGAAGCGGGCGGCAAGGGGCACGAAGGTGCACGACGAGGGACGCCAGCGGCCGAACCGAGTCGTGAAACGTTCCCGAAACCGGGGAAGCGCTACCACGCGAGCCGAGGCGGCCGTGAAGAAGATCGAAGCCATCATCAAGCCGTTCAAGCTCGACGAGGTGAAGGACGCCCTCGCCGAGGTGGGCGTCCAGGGCATGACCGTCACCGAGGTGAAGGGCTTCGGCCGCACCGGCGGAAAGAAGGAGGTCTACCGGGGCTCGGCCTACGTCGTGGACTTCGTGCCCAAGGTGAAGATCGATGTGGTGGTGCCGGACAGCCTGGTCCAGAGCGCCATCGACGCCATCGAGAAGACCGCCCGCACCGGCAAGATCGGCGACGGGAAGATCTTCGTGACGCCCGTCGAGGAAGCCGTTCGTATCCGCACCGGCGAACGCGGCGAAGACGCCATCTGACGCGGGCGACAGCCCCCCGAGACAACAGAGAGAGAGGCATCCGTGAAGGTCAGCGACGTCATCGAGCTCGCGAAGAAAAACTCCATCGAATACGTCGACCTGAAGTTCTGCGACCTACCTGGCACCTGGCAGCACACGACGCTGCCGGTGAGCCGCCTGGACGACGCGCTCTTCGAGGACGGGATCGGGTTCGACGGCTCCTCTGTGCGCGGCTGGCAGCCGATCAACGCCTCCGACATGACGATCACCCCCATCGCGGAGACGGCGAAGCTCGACCCGTTCTACCAGCGCCCCACGCTGAGCATGCTCTGCAAGGTGACGGACCCCATCACCGGTCAGCCCTACGGTCGCGACCCGCGCTACGTCGCCCAGAAGGCGGAGGCGCACCTGCGCTCCACCGGCATCGCCGACACCACCTACTTCGGGCCCGAGGCGGAGTTCTTCGTCTTCGACAACGTCCGCTACGACAACTCCCCCCGCGGCGCCTTTTACGAGATCGACAGCGAGGAGGCCGGCTGGAACAGCGGGCGCGAGGCCAACGCCAGCCGCGGCAACAACCTCGGGCACAAGATCCGCCCCAAGGAGGGCTACTTCCCCGTCCCTCCCAACGACACGCTGGGCGATCTCCGCCAGAGCATGATGTCGACCCTCACCGAGACCGGGATCAAGGTCGAGGTGGGCCACCACGAGGTCGCCGGCCCCGGTCAGTGCGAGATCGGCATCCAGTTCAACACGCTCGCCAAGATGGCGGACGACCTGCTGTGGTTCAAATACGTCGTGAAGAACGTCGCCCGCAGCCACGGCAAGAGCGCGACGTTCATGCCGAAGCCGGTCTTCGGCGACAACGGCAGCGGCATGCACTGCCACCAGTCGCTGTGGAAGGAGGGCAAGCCCCTCTTCGCCGGCGACGGGTACGCGGGCATGAGCGAGCTCGGCCTCTTCTACATCGGCGGCATCCTCAAGCACGCCAAGGCGCTGGCCGCGTTCACCAACCCCACCACCAACAGCTACCGCCGCCTGGTGCCGGGCTACGAGGCACCGGTGAACCTGGCCTACTCGAGCCGCAACCGCTCGGCGTCGATCCGCATCCCCATCGCGCAGGGCAACTCGGCCAAGGCGCGCCGCATCGAGGTGCGCTTCCCCGACGCGACCTGCAACCCGTACCTCGCGTTCTCCGCCATGATGATGGCCGGCATCGACGGGGTGATGAACCGCATCGACCCGGGTGACCCCCTCGACAAGGACATCTACTCCCTGTCGCCGGAGGAGCTGAAGGGCGTACCCCACATGCCGGGCACCCTGGAGGAGTCGATGGAGGCCCTGGAGAAGGACCACGAGTTCCTCCTCCGCGGCGACGTCTTCACCCGCGACCTCATCGACACCTGGCTCGAGTTGAAGCGCGAGCGCGAGATCGGCCCGGTTCGCCTGCGGCCGGTGCCCTACGAGTTCTACCTCTATTACGATTGCTGACGATTCCTGAGCCGCAGCGCGGCCAGGGAGGTGGAGGCGGGTCGTCCGGAAGGATGGTCCGCCTCTTCTTTTGCGCCAGTGCTTGGTGT
>JBKJLX010000726.1:0-12791 GCA_046596645.1 Polyangiaceae bacterium | reverse complement strand
TGACCCTCTCCGAGATCGTCGGCGGGGCGTACTACGAGATCAGCCAGGACTACGGCCCGACCGACTTCGATGGCGGTTACGCCTACTGCCACAGCTACGGCGACTTCTCCGGGCTCACCCACTGCGGGCTCGACGTCGCCATCCCCTGGGGCACCCCGCTCTACGTCCCCGACGGCGCCACCGTCCTCATCGCCGGCGGCACGCCGTACTTCCAGGACGCGAACAACTACGCTGCCGGGCAGCTCACGCTCGGACTCGCCGACGGCACGCAGATCATCTTCGGGCACATGGCCGAGATCGATCTGTACGAGGGCCAGTCGGTCGGCGCCGGCGACCTGGCCGGGCTCAGCGGCAGCATGAACGGTCCACACGTCCACATCGAGGTTCGGGTCCCCGATGCGACCTACGGCCTCGCCACCGTCGACCCGGTCGCCTACTTCGGACTGTGATGGCCGACCGCGGTGCCACGTCGGGCACCGGCGGGCACCTCCGTGCTCTGCGAGCGCACGCGTCCGCTCGACACCAGCGCGCCGCCCCTCGCCGGTGGGTGGCGCCCACCACGGTGGACCCGCCGTGCCTGAAGATGCGTGCTTCGGCCTCCCGTCCGAGGGTCGGCGCCCTTGCGGTCACGTCTTCAGTCGCAGACCAGCGGCCGGTCGCCCTTCAGCCGCAGAGGTCAGACGCTTCTTCGCACGGCACGTCGGGATAGCACCCCTCGATGGCGCTGGCGTTGCGACAATCGGCGACGCTCGCGGCGCGCAGGCATGCCGGGCTGCGGTCCGCAGGCCTCGGCATCCCTACTTCTCCGAGCCCCAGAGTCGCCCCTCGAAGCGGAACGCGAGGGCGATGTACGGGAGGGCTTGCGAGGAGCCGTCGGCGGCGCCGGTGCGGTAGCGGTGCTCGAGCCACCACTGGCTGAGGAGGATGAGCGTCGGCTTGTCGAAGCTCGCGCCCGGCTCCTCGAAGAAGGTGTACGCGATGGCCGGCCCCAGCCGGAGGGCCGGCGTGTTGGGGTTCTCGGTCGCCTCGCCCGGCAGGTAGTCGGTGTCGCGGTAGAACGCGTGGATCGCCGAGAAGCGCGCGCCGGCGGCGAGGCCGAAGTCGGTGACGTAGAGGAGGTCGGTGTCCTGCGTCGTCGAGTAGCCGGCGTCGGGTACGAGCATGTCGAGGCGGGAGTCGTAGTGGACCGCGGCGCCCGGGGTGTCGGCGTCGGCGTAGAAGAACGCCGCGTCGTGGCGGAGGGCGATGGGCCCCACCTTCACCTGCGCGAGGGCGCCCAGCTCGCTCTCGAAGCCGGTCGTCGCGCCGACCGTGGTGCCCGCCTCGGCGTGATCCTTCATGCAGTCGTCGCAGTGCTCGGCGGTGGGCGTGGCGAACGCATCGAGCTGCTGGAAGCTGCCGAACCAGCCCTTGAAGAACATACCGGCGCGCAGCGCGAGGACGGCTGCCGGCTTCACCTCGATCTGCGCGCCGAGCCGCACCAGCGCCGGGTTCAGGATGGGGGCCAGCTTGAGGCCCACGTAGGCGTCGCGTGTGAGGACGCCGGGGTCGTTCCAGAGCCGCTGCTCGTAACCGACCGTCGTCCGGTTCTCGAGCCCCAGCGGGTTGACCCGGATCGCGGTCAGGTTGCTGTAGGCGATGCGGTATTTCGGCGGCAACGGCGCCGCCGTCGGGTCGGCCTGCGCCCACGCCATCCCGGGTGTCAGCAGCGCCAGAGGCGAGGTCAGCAGCGTCGCCGCCAGCACCCGCGAGATCCCTCCCGCGCGCATCACTCGAACTCCTGCGGGTCGTCGTCGTTGCCGAGGCCGAGCATCTCCAGGATGCCGCGGACCTCCTGGGCGGCCTCGAACTCGGGGCTCGCGTCGAGGAAGCCCTGGAGGTTCTTGCGCGCCTCCTTCCGGTTGCCGCGCGCAGCCTGCGCCAGCCCGAGCGCGTGGAGGGCGTCACCGTCCTTCGGGAAGCGCCGCAGCGCCTCCTTGGCCTCGCGCTCGGCGCCCGCGTGGTCGCCCAGCTGGCGCAGCACGTTGGCCAGGGCGACCCGCGACCCGAGGTGCTCGGGCGAGACGCGGATCGCGGCCAGGTAGGCGTCGCGCGACGCGTCGATCTGTCCGACCTCGTGAAAGGCGCCGCCGAGCAGGTGGTAGGCGTACGGGTTGTTGGGATCCTTCTGGATGACGCGCTTCAGCTCCTGCAGCGCCTCCTCGAAGCGAGCCTCCTCGAGGAGGCCGGCGGCCTCCTCGACGGACTCCCAGTGCGTGTGATCGCGGGCCTCGCTCCACGTCTTCGGCTTCGCCATGGCTCGAGGTCCCGCGAGCGCGGATTTCAGCGACCCTTCGGCGAGACGACGATCTCGACGCGGCGGTTGTTGGCCCGCCCCTCGGGCGAGGTGTTGTCGGCGACGGGCACCGTCTCGCCCTTGCCGACGGCCGAGATGCGGTTCGACTCCACGCCCCTGGAGACCAGGTGTGTACGCACCGCATTGGCGCGGTCCTCGGACAGCTTCTGGTTGTAGGCGTCGACGCCCACCGAGTCGGTGTGCCCCTCGACCACGATCTTCTGGCCGGGGTCGGTGTTCTGCAGCGCGGTCGCCACCTGGTTGAGCTGCTCCTTGGCGATCGGCAAGAGCTCCGACTTGTCGGAGACGAAGAGCACGCCGCCGCTCAGGGTGATGACCATGCCGCGCGCCTCCTCCTTGACCTTGGCGATCTCCTCCAGGCTGCGCAGGGCGGCGTTGAGCTTCCGCTCCATGTCGGCTCGCGCGGCGTCCGACGCCTGGCGGGCGGCCTTCTCCTTGCTGAGCTCCGCGCCGGTCTTCTCCAGGCTGCCCTCGGCCCTGCGGCGGCGGGCGTCGAGCGTCGTCAGGTACTGCTCCTCGGCGGCGATCTTGTCCTTCTCCGCCTGGGCGATGTCGCCCTGGGTCCGCGCGATGAGGGCGCGGCGCTCGGCGAGGTAGGAGAAGTGCTTCTCCAGCTCGCCCTGCGGCTCCTCGTTGTGAGCCGCCTCGGCCTTCTTCAGGGCCTGCTCCGCCTCCAGCACCTTGTCGGGCACCAGCTGCGCGGCGCGGCTGCGCTTGGTGTCCTCGTAGGCGTTGCGGGCGCTCTTCAGCTCCGCCGAGGGCGTCGGCGTCCCGCAAGCAGCGGCGAGGAGGGCGAGCGCGGCGAGCGACGGCGCCACGAGCGCCACGAAACGTCTGTCCTTCACGAGAGTCCTCCTCGAGGGGTTGCGCATGGCAGGTCGGGTCATGGAGCTCACTTCTCGCCCGGGCCCGCGGTCGTGAGCGCGTTCGCCTTGTCGATGGCTTGCTGCGCCTTCTCCTTGATCGCGTGGTGCCGCGCCAGGAGGACCGCCAGCTCGGCGTCGGACCTGGACCGCCCGTAGGCGCGCGAGGCCTTGTTGTCGTCGCCGTTGGCGGCGAGCTTGTCGCCCTGGGCGAGCTGATCTCTCGCCATCTTCAGGTGGAGCGCCGCCTGGGGGACGGCTCCGGCGCCCGCCTCCTCCGCCGCGCGGATCTCCGCCTGCGGCTGAGCCACGGTGTCGACCGAGAGCGACGACCCGCCGCATCCCACCAGCGCGATCAGGGTCACGCACGCGCTACCAATCTTCGAGACCATCCGGTGCCTCCAGTCGGACGCTCGCGGGGTAGGCCCGCGCCGGTCCGAACGCCCGTAGGCTAGGCGCGGCGTGCCACTCTCCTCAAGAGGCCGCTTCCCGAGGTCCCTCCGGGCCGGCCGGCAGGCCCATTTTGTGTGGTCGGCGAGCCTGACGCTCGCCGTCGCGCTGGCCTTCTGGCTCCCGGCCCTGGGCGCGGTGGGCTGTCGGGTGTGGCCGGTGCCCCTCGACGACGTCCACATTCACTTCGGGTTCGCCCGCTCGCTGGCGCTGGGGTACCCGTCGACCTGGATCCCGGGCAACGGCTACTCATCGGGAGGGACGAGCCTGGTCTACCCGGTGGTGCTCGCCCCGGGGTGGATCGTCGGCCTGCGCGGCCCGCTGCTCGGGCTGTGGGCGGCCATCGTCGCCGTGACCGCGGTGGTCGACCTCGCCTGGTCGCTGCGCGCCGTCGCCGGCCGGCGGGCGCCGCTCCTCCTCGGCCTGCCGCCAATGCTGCTCTCGGTGCCGGTCCTCGACTGGAGCCTGTGGAGCGGCATGGAGGTCGCGCTGCTCGGCGCTGCGATCGGCCGCGCCGCGCGTGGCCTGCGCGCGGTGGAGGTGGCCTCGCCGTCCCGGCGGGCCGCCGCCCAGTGGCGGGCCGGGGTGTGGCTCGCGCTGCTCCCGGCGGTCCGGCCGGAGATGACGCCGCTCGCTCTCGCTCTCGCGGTGGCGGTGGCGCACGCCTCGGGGAGCCTGCGCGCGGCGCCGGCGCTGGGGCGCGCGGCGATGCCGACCGTCGGGCTGGTCCTCCTCCAGGCCTCTGTGAACGCGGCGCTCACCGGCGAGCTCGGCGCGGCGGGCGCGGTGCGCAAGCTCGTGTTCACCGATCCCTACCGGGCGCCCGCCGACGCCGCGCTGGTCGTGCTGCAGAACCTGGCGCGCCTCCGCGCCGAGGCCTTCGAGGTCGCCCTGGGCGGCCCGCCGTTCCACCTGGTGCTGGTGGCGCTGGCGGTGGCGGCGCTGGTCCTGCGTGGGACGCGGAGGCTCGCCTGGGCGCTGGCGGTCGGGGGCGTCACGGCGCTGATCCTGGTCTCGGCGAACACGACGGCGCCGTTCCAGAACCTTCGCTACGCCGCGCCGTCGCTCCTCCTGCTGGTCATCCTCGCCTGGCTCGGTGCGGACGCGCTGGCGCGCCGGGGCCGCGTGCCGGCGGTCGTCGCCTGCATCCTCGCGGCGGCGGCCATCGTGGGCCCGGCGCGGGCGATGCCTCGGCAGATCGATCACTTCGCACGGGCTTCGCGCAACATCGCGGAGCAGCAGGTGGAGGTCGGGCGGCGGCTCGCCGCGCTGGAGCCGCAGCCGCGCCGCGTGCTGGTCGGCGACGCCGGGGCGATCCCCTACGTCTCGGGGCTGCCGGCGCTCGACGGCCTCGGGCTCGGCGGCTATCGCGGGCTGCCCTTCGCGCGCGCGTCGGTCCACGGCGTGCCCGCGGTCATCGAGCTGATCGAGCGGCTGCCGGCGGCCGAGAGGCCGGACGTGATGGCGATCTACGACGGCTGGTGGCCCGGGCTGGTCCCCGACTTCGGCACGCGCCTGTTCGGGGTGCGCATCGAGGACAACGTGATCTGCGGCGGCGACGAGAAGGTCGTGCATTCGGCGGACTGGTCGGCGCTGGAGGACCCGGCGGAGCTCGCGGCCGCGGTCGCGACGGGCGACGTCGTCGACGTCCTCGACGTCGCCGATCTCGTCGACGAGCGCGTGCACGGGCTGGAGCTGCCCGGGCCCGGCGCGGGCTGGGTGGTGGCGGCGACCCGGCGGCTGGCGAGGGAACGGGGCGAGGCCGTGCGGCGCTGGGACGCCGGCCGCATCCTTCCCGTGGGGCGATCGATCCGGTGGACCGTGGGTGGCGCGGGGCGCGCCTCCCACCTGGTGGTGCGCACCGATCGCGCGGCGTCGATCGCGCTGGTGCGGGAGCACGACGCAGCGACGCCCGAGGTGATCGCGGTCGAGACGCGGATCGACGGCGGCGCAGAGGTCGCCAGCGTGCCGGTGGAGGGGGAGGGCGCCCTCTGGATCGAGGCGCGCGTGGCGGTCGACGTGGACGCGGGGGATCGGCTCCGGCTCACGGCGGTCGGGGGCGACGCGCGCGTGTTCCGGGTGGTGATGATCCGCTGAGCCGCTCAGCGACCCGCGACGTCGCGGTCGGGAGGCAGCGGGTTGGGCCAGTAATCGAGGAGGTCCTGGCGGTAGATCGTCAGCCGCAGCAGATCGATCCCCAGCAGCGCCGCGCCGCCGTACTCGTCGGTCGTCCCGAAGCTCGCCAGCACCGAGAGCTGCAGCCCGAGCGGGCCGCCCAGCACGGCGCCCCCGACGAAGCCGACGCTCGCCTCGTCGTCGGCGCGGGCGTAGGCGCCGGCCTCGAGGGCGAGGCCGATGGGCCCGGTCTGGAAGCCGTGGGTCGCGCCGCGGGCGACGACCGAGAAGTCCGTCCGCTGGCCGAGGGTGGGGGAGATGCGGAACAGGCCGCCGACGATGATCGGCGCCGAGGGGGTGGTGCCGACGCCCACGTCGAACTGGAGCTGGGGCGCGACCTGGCCGCCGTCGTCGCCGGAGGGGACCTCGGTCCCGTCCTCGAGCACCACATCGCCCTGCTTGATCGCGGCGCCGCCGCTGAAGCTGGCCCAGCCGGTCGCGTCCGCGCGGGCCATGGCGGGAGCGGTGAGCAACGCCACCACCGCCGCGCCGGCCAGCAGCGTGCGAGGGGTCTTGCAGGTCGGGGCAGGGGATCGCGTCACGAGGCGCCGACCTATCACGGGCCGCCGGCCGCTGCACGAGCGGCCCGCGCCGCGTGGCGCACGTCGAGCACGCGCCGCTCGACGTGCCCCGTCGCTCGCGCGTCGAAGAGGAGGGCGTTGTGTCCGACGCGGTCGAGCACCACCACCTCGAACCCTGGCAGCGCGTGCTGGATGGGGCAGCCGGCGACGCCGTCGTCGGCGGCGATGATCGACACGTGAGGCACCGCGCACCTCGCGAGGCGCAGCGCCCGGAGGACCGCGCTGCCCTCGGCCAGATCGCGCACGCCGCGGACGGCGAACACCGAGGCGGCCCGTACGCCCCCGAAGGGGCTCGCCAGGGAGATCGTCTGCACGATGCGCGGGTCGGGGCGGTGTGCCGCGAGGTACCGGCACACGATGCCCCCCAGGCTGTGCCCCACCAGGTGCAGCCGCACGTGCGCGGGGAGCTGGGCGAGGAGCTCCCCCAGGCGATCGGCGAGCGCGTCGACGTCGAGCCCCGGCGCATACGACAGCGCGGCTCCGTGCACGCCGGGGTGGCGCGTCACGTGCTCTCGCAGCGGCCTCAGCACACCCGCCGAGGCGAGGAGGCCGTGGAGAAACACCACCACGTCGTCGTCCGGTCCCACCGCGTCATCGGCGGGCAGCAGGGGGCGCTGCACGTCGCGCGGGAGGAGCACGGCCTGGCGCGCAAAGGCCACGGCCTCGCGACGCGCCGCCATGAACCGCTCCGCCAGGTTGCGTGCCACCGGAGGCGCAGCCTAGCGTCTCGCCGCGATGGACGCCGCCGCCGTCAGCTTCGACTTCGGTCAGACCCTCGCCGCGATGGACACCGACATGCTCGCCCGCCGCCTGGGCGAGATCGACGTCGCGGCGGACGCCACCCGCCTGGAGGCTGCGCTGCCCGGCGCGTGGACCGCGTACGACGCGGCGGTGCGCAGCGGCGTGACCGGTCACCCGTGGAAGCTCTTCATGGCGACGCTTCTCGAGGCGGCGGGCATCGCCGAGCCGCCGCGCGCCCGCGCCGTCGACTGGCTGTGGGATCAACAGCCGCTGCAGAACCTCTGGCGACGCCCGGTGCCCGGCATGATCGAGCTGTGCCGCGATCTGCGCGCGGCGGGCGTGCCGCACGGCGTGCTCTCCAACAGCGAGGGGCGCCTCCGCGAGCTGGTGGAGGAGATGGGGTGGTCGGCCGATCTTCCGCTGATCGGCGACTCCGGCTGCCTCGGCATGGAGAAGCCCGATCCGCGCATCTTCGCGTGGATGGCAGACCGGCTCGGCACGGCCCCGGCGCGCATCGTCCACGTCGGCGACTCGCTGGGGGCCGATGTCCTCGGCGCCCTGCGCGCAGGGCTCCACGCGGTGTGGTTCTCGATGCCGGCGCTCGGCTCTTCGACCGTGCCCGACGCCCTCCCCGAGGGCGTCCACGTCGCGCGCAGCGCAGGCGAGCTGCGCGCGGTGCTGCGCCAGCTGGGCATCCCGCTGGGCGATCCCGCTGGGCAGGCCGCCCGCGGGCTCGTCTAGCCGATGGAGCCAAGCAGCTCCTCATACGCCTTGGCGTCGAGGAGCCCGTCGGTGGCAGCGGCGTCGCTGGGCTCGATGCGGATCATCCACGCGGCCCAGCAGTCGTCGTTGACCGCCTCGGGCTTCTGGATGAGCTCCTCGTTCACCGCGACCACCTTGCCGGCCATAGGGGCGAAGAGATCGCTCAGCGTCTTGACGCTCTCGATGGTGCCGAAGGCCTTGCCCTCGGCCAGGGTGTCGCCCGGCTTCACGTCCAGGTTCACCAGCGTGATGTCGCCCAGCTGGTCGACGGCGTAGGCGGTGATGCCCACCTCGACGGTCTTGCCGTCGGCCTTCGCCCACTCGTGGTCCTTGGTGTACTGCCGGTCCGCTCGGACGTCGCTCGCCATGTCGTTGTCTCCGCCTGTTCGAGATCGCAGCCGTGTCTTCGATCGCCACCGGTGCCGCACTCGACGGTGCGAACCCTCTCAGCCGGCAGCAGCGCGCTTGTAGAAGGGCGTCTTCACCACCACCGCCTCGGCGCGCCGGCCTCGGCAGTCGACGACGAACTCGGTGCCCACCGCACTCATCTCCGCGGGGAGGTAGCCGAGGCCGATGTTCTTGCCGACGGTGGGGCCGGGGCTGCCGCTGGTGCAGACGCCGACGACGGCGCCGTCCTTCGCCTCCAGCGGGTAGCCGTGACGCGCGATGCCGCGGCCGGTCACCTCGAAGCCGACCAGCTTGCGCGGCATCGCCGCCGGGCCGGCGGCCTTGATGGCGGCGAGCGCGTCCTTCCCCAGGAAGGCGGGCTTGGCGAGCTTCACCACCCAGCCCAGGCCGGCCTCGAGGGGGTTGGTCGTCTCGTCGATCTCGTTGCCGTAGAGCGAGAGGCGCGCCTCGAGGCGCAGCGTGTCGCGGGAGCCGAGGCCGCAGGGCGCCACCTTCACGCCGAGCTTCTCCCCGGCGTCGATCAGGGCGCGCCACAGCGGCGCCGCGTCGTCGTTGGCGACGAAGAGCTCGAAGCCGTCCTCGCCGGTGTAGCCGGTGCGGGCCGCGACGCAGGCGACCCCGGCGATGACGGTGTTGCGGAGGTGGAACGACCCCATCGTGCGGAGGAGCTCGCCCTCGGCGCCGCCGGCGGCGGCCGCCGCGATCTCCACCGCGCGCGGACCCTGAAAGGCGATGAGCGCGGTGCGGTCCGACGCGTCCTCGAAGGCGCAGCGACCCTTCGCCGCCGCGGCGACGTGGGGCGCGATCTTGGCGCGGTTGGACGCGTTGCACACGACCAGCCAGCGCTCGTCGGCGAGGCGGTAGATGATGAGGTCGTCCAGCACCGTGCCGCGCTCGTTGCAGGCGCAGGTGTAGAGGGCCTGGCCGGGCACCAGCTTGGAGACGTCGTTGGTGACGAGCTGGTCGATGACGGCGCCCGCCTGGGGCCCCTGCAGCTCCAGCTCGCCCATGTGAGAGACGTCGAACAGGCCGGCGGCGGTCCGCACCGCCCTGTGCTCCTCCACCAGGCCGGCGTACTGGACCGGCATCTCCCAACCGGCGAAGGGCACAAGGCGCGCCTTCAGGCGAACGTGCTCGCCATGCAGAGGGGTGCGCCGCAGGGGTTCCGTCTCGCTGACCGACTCGCTCAAGGGGGCCTCGACCGCGGTCTACCAGCGCGGCCGCCGTCCGTCATGCCCCGTGTCTGCACCCGGGCGCGCTCACTCGAACTTCCTGGGGTCGACCGGCTGTCCGTTCTTGCGGATGCCGAGCTTCTCCCAGCGCTGGTCCTCGCTCAGCCCGACCGGCGCCTTGGCACGCGTCGCGCGCGAGACCTCCAGCCGCGTGTGGCCGCGCTTGGTGGTGGAGACCTCGATGCGCATGACCTCCTCCGCGCCTTCCTTCTCCGGCAGCGGCTGGCGGAGCTCCTCCGGGCCGCGCGGGGTCTTGATCTTCACGCGGTCGAACACCGTCTTCGACGGCCCGGTCGTGGTCTGGCCCGCCTCGACGCGATCCCGGACGAAGTTGGCCACCTCCTCGAAGGGGACCGGACCAATCGCCGTGACGACCAGGTTCGAGCGCGGTTCGAGCCGCATCCCGTCCGGGACGGGCAGCCCGAAGGCGAACACGCGCCCCTCGGGGAGCTCGCCCTCGGCAAGCTCGTCGATGGGCGCCACCTCCTCCCGCGGGCGGTCGGGGGGAGGCGCGGGCTTCGTCGTCTCCCCGCAGCCCGCGAGCAGCGCGGCGACCGCCAGCGAGATGTGGAGGCGGCCGGCGAGAGCGGAGCGGCTCGTCATTCGACGATCGAGGCCCAGCCGTCCACCCGGACGGACGAGACCGGAGCCTTGAGCGTCCAGGCCTTCGTCAGGGTCTCCGGCTGGTTGGCGGCGGGGAGGGCGCCGGTCTTGCGGCCGGTCTGCACGACCAGCTCGAAGTTGCCGGGCGGGTTCGAGGTGAACGAGGAGTACTTGCCGAAGAGCGGGTCCTCGAAGGTGTCCTGCACGGTGTCGCGGCACGAGGGCTGCTGCCCGATGGAGACGCCGAACACGATGGCGCTGTCGACCTGCTCGAAGAACTCGAACGTCGCGTCGCCGGCGTCCGGGTTCCAGGCGGCGACGGGCGACTTCGGGTTGTCCACCCCGGCGCCCGTGTCGTAGTCCACGCCCCAGATGCGGCTGACGCCGATCTCGCACGGCTCCCCGCTGGGGACGAAGCTGGAGAAGTAGAGGACGCTGTCGAAGATGTTGAGCGGCCCGGTCACGCGCTGGCCGACCACGCCCCAGGTGTTGAAGTCCCCCGAGGGGAACTTCTCGTCGCCGAGGTCCGCGGTGTTCGCGAGATCGAGCTCGAAGTTGGGCCGGTAACCGGTGAAAGAAGTGTCCGCCGGGTCGGTCAGCGACACCACGAAGTTCGTGCTCTCCGTCCTGTAGAACGACTCCTGCGATCCGGTGCTGAAGATGACCACTGCCTCGTTGTCCTTGGTGACGCTGACCACCGGGACCGTCTCCACCGGGCCGATCACGTAGGTGCCGTCCTCGATGTCGTCGGTGTCCACGTCGTGGTAGGCGTCCCAGGCGATCTTCATCGTCCAGTCGTCGGGGTCGGGGTTCGTGACGTCGATCTCCCAGAGCATCCCCTCGGTGTCGCCGACGAAGATCTTGGAGGAGACCTGGCCCGGCAGGCCGGGGAACGGCACCGGAGTGCCGCTGATGGGGGACCGGAATCCCACCTCCTTGATGCGATCGCTGTCGATCGGATCGGGGTCGCCGCTCCGCCCCTTGAAGCGATAGAGGATCTCGCCGTTGTCGATGCGGACGATGGTGACCGAGCGGTCGGCGCGCGAGCCCGGCCAGTCGCGCACCTTGTTACGCGGGCGGTTGGGCGAGGTCGCAGAGCCGCTCCAGAGCTTGCTCGCGTCGCGGTAGTCGTTGTCGGTGACGTAGTCGGGCTCGTCCTCGTCGGGCGTCAGCCCACCGGAGAGGATGGCCACCGCGATCTCGCTCGGCGGGTCGCTGCTGCCCGGCGCCTTGTAGGAGATGGTCGTGATGGCCGCCGCGGGGAGCTTCTCGCCGAAGAGCGGGTTGTCGTCGATGGCGGTCGCATCGCCGTCACGGGACAGCTGCCACAGGAACTTGGGCGAGTCGTAGAGGATCGCGTTGTCGTCCGTGTCGATGGACGTGTCGAAGTCCTGCGGAAGGTTGGGGTGCGGGTCGGTGACGTCGAGCGCGAAGTAGTAGCCGCCACCCTCGATGGACGAGGCGTTGCCGCTGCTGGCGATCAGGGCAGTGTGCCACGTGACGTCATCGGTGTAGGTCGCCGAGTCGAAGTCGGCCGGGCGGCGCTCGTAGGCGACGTTCTTCACCGTGATGCCGCCGTCGAGCAGCAACGCGTGCTTGTTCACGTTCTGCAGCAGCTTGGGCAGGACGATCGGGGGGATGAAGCTCCACAGCTCGTTGTTCTCGGTCGCCTTGTCCGCCTGGGCGGGCTCGGGCGCCTGGCCCTTGGTGTTGTCGGCGAGGAGGAAGGCGTGCAGCTGGCCGTCGACCGACGCCGCGTAGACGACCGTCGGGCGCCGCTGCTGATCGCGCGCGAAGATGTCGTAGGCCTCGTCGCGGACGAACTCGCGGGGCGGCCCGACGATGACGGGCTGCGAGTGGTAGAGGGCGCCCAGCGGCGAGGGCGGCTTGCCGACGTAGTCGGAGGGGACCAGGTCGGAGCGCCGACCGACCGAAGCGGTGCTGTCCTGGCCGGTGTACCACTTGATGAGCTCGGTCCTGCAGGTGTCGAAGCTGCTCGTCCCGAAGGCCGCCTCGCAGAGGGTGGCGTCGGGCGCGAGGTATCCGCTGGGGAGGGTGGCGGCGACCGTCGAGGCGCGCTCGCCGAACATGCCGGCCATGTCGGTGAGGTCGAGGTCGTCGTCGGGCGTCCCGGTGATCTCCGGGCGCAGCGTCCTCCACGTCTCGTCGACCTCCTCCGGGAGCGCCGTGAAGATGACGCGATTGGCGGGCGTGATCTCGAGGTTCTTGCCGAAGTCGTCGCCGTTGACGGGCTCGAAAAAGTCGCGTCCGACGACGCCGCTGGTGCACTGGAACCGGATGCGCTCCAGGTTGCCGTTCCACATCCCGCTGCCGACGACCGTCTCCAGCGACGACAGCATCTCGTGGCCGACCGCGGCAGCCGCCGTCTCGCCGACGACGAAGTTGGGGCCGGTCGCCGCGAACACCGGGACGGTCCGGGTGGCCGCGCCCCGCGAGAGCGAGGCCAGCACCTCGCCCAGCGCTGACTTCACCTCCGCGATGCTTCCGGCATACGTCGCCGAGGGGTTCTCGCCGCCGACCGCCTCGATCGAGTTGAGGAGGCAGCAGGTCTTCTGCTGCGCTGTCGCCCCGACCGGGGGTGCCCCGCCCGGCGTCTCGC
>JBKJLX010000609.1:0-13644 GCA_046596645.1 Polyangiaceae bacterium | reverse complement strand
CCCGCGCCGCTGGCGCCCTGCCCGTCGCCCCCGCTGCCGCCCGTGCCCGACCCGCCGCCGGTGCCGCCCGACTCGAGCTCGCAGTCGGCCGAGCAGCCGTCGCCGTCGACGAGATTGCCGTCGTCGCACGCCTCGTCGGGCATGCCGAGCGCGCCGTCGCCGCAGGCGGTGACCGCCTCGAACTGGCGCATCATGTCGTGGTCCTCGTGCTCGAGGATGTGACAGTGGTAGGTGAAGAGCCCGGTGTAGTCCTCGAACTTCGCGATGACGCGCACGCGGGTGAAGGGGTCGACGCGAACGGTGTCCTTCCAGCCCGCTTCCTCGGGCGGCGGCGGCACGACTGGGCCCGTTGGCACGTGCTCACCGTCGACCAGCTGGTAAGGCTGCCGGTCGAGCACCCTGAACATGACCAGGTGCATGTGCATCGGGTGCGAGAAGCCGGAGTCGTTGAAGAACCGCCAGATCTCCGACGTCCCCAGCACCGGCTGCTCTGTGATGTCCATCATCGACAGGCCGTTGATGCGCCAGGCGCCGCCTCCGCAGTCGTCGTCCTCCTTGCGGAGCACGAGGTCGCGCGTCACCTCCGCCGCGGCCTCGTCGATGGCGGGGATGGTGGAGAGGTCCGTCGGCAGCGCGTCGACGTCCCCGGCCGTATCGACCACGTCGAAGCGCATGACGTCGGGCAGCGGATCCATACCGCCGCTCGGGTAGGGTGATGGCGCGTCATTGCGGAGCACGATCTGCGTTCCCGCGGAGAAGGGCTCGAAGTCGATGACGACGTCGGCGCGCTCGCCGGGCTGGAGGAGGATGGACGGCTTCGCGACCGGTGCCGCCAGCAGCCCGCCGTCGGAGCCGATCTGCGTGATCGTCGCCCCGTTCGACAGCGACAGGCGCCAGGTGCGTGAGCCCGCCCCGTTCACGATCCGGAACCGCATCTTGCCGCGCGGGACCTCGAGGCGCGGCCACACGCGGCCGTTCACCAGGGCGACGTTGCCGAAGTGGTGCTCCATCCACATCCCGGGGTAGACGAGGGACCCGTCGGCCGCGAACGTCTTGTCCTGCAGCAACAGTGGCACCTCGTTGGCGCCCGCGGGGAGGTCGAGCGTGCCCTCCTCGTCGTCGCGGAGAAGATAGGCGCCAGCCATGCCCAGGTAGGCGTTGAGCCGGGTGATGCCGATCGAGTGGTCGTGGTACCAGAGCGTCGCTGCGCGCTGGGCGTTCGGGTACGCGTAGGTGACCTCCTGCCCGGGGAGGAACGTCTCCTCCGGGTGACCGTCGGAGTCGGCCGCCACGTGGCCTCCGTGGAAGTGGATGACGGTCCGCGGCGTCGGCTCCTCCGCCCCCATGAGGCAGGTGTCGACCTCGAGCAGGTGATCGGTCCGCAGCGTGCCGCTCTCGTCGCGCAGCTGATTGCGCCAGACGACCTCGATCGGCTCCCCGCTCCGCACGTCGAAGGTGGGCCCCGGCGTCTGCGCCGGAGAGGTCCCGTCGTCGAAGCCCCACACGCGCGTCGGCGGCAGCTCGCTGTGCAGCTCCTGGTCTACCTCGCGGATGGTGAGCACGTAGCGCGACGGCTCGCCAGGGATGGAACGCGTCGGCACCGCCACCGGGGGGATGGGCAGGTCGTCGACGAAGGGGGTAGGCACGATCGGGCAGCGGTCGGGGCTGCAGGCCACGAAGTCGCCGACGAAGCTGCCGCCCGCGTCGCCGCACTCCTCCTCCGTGACCGAGCTGCAGGTGCCGGCGGCGTCTGCGAAGCAGCACGCACCGTCGGGCTGGGGACAGGAGGTGGTCCCGCAGTCGGTGCCGTCGCCCTGATAGGCGCCGCTGCAAGCGGTGCCCGGGACGTCGACGGTGTTGCACGAGCCGTCGGCGGCGCAGCAGGCGCCGGCCGGGGTCGCCGGCGTGAAGTCGATGAACAGCTCGGGGCGGAACGCCGCGGTGGGATTGGTCCGGCTGTCGAACCGCCGCGTCATGCGGTTCTCGGTGGCGGTCGAGAGGATGACCCACCCGGCGTTCGACGCCGGGCTGTCGAGCCAGGTCTGCACGTCGCCCACGAGTCCGGCGCCGGACCAGGTGGCGAAGGTATCGATCCCGCCGACCACCGAGGAGGCGCTCACCGCCGCCAGGAAATCCCCGCCCGGCGTCGTCCACGGCAGCGTGTTCCAGATGCGGTGGCTCCACGTCGCATCGCCCAGCTCGGCCAGGGCGCCACCGCCCTCGCCGTTGGCGCCGATCGACCCCGCCTCACCCCACGTCGCAAGGAGCCGGTGCAGCTCCATGGCCTGATCGACGCCGTTCGCGTTCGAGACGTGCAGCGTCAAGACGACGGAGTTGATCGTCGCGTCCGCCGGGATCGCCGAGCCCACGTCGAAGCGGAGCAGCGCGCGCCGCTCCGACCCCGCGTTGTTGATGCCGGAGTGGAAGTAGTTGCCGGCCCCGTTGCTGCGGTCCGTGTTGTCCGCGTAGATCGACGTGTCCGCCGACGCCGCGAGGGAGATGGTGTCGGCCCACGCCAGGGCGGGGAGGCAGAGGACGCCCAGCAGCAGGGTCAGGGACGCTGCGATCGACACCGCACGGTGGATCGCCGCGCGGCGGAGGGGGGCGGGCGGGAACATGGCCGCAACGATGCAACGAATCAGCACGGTTGGCACGTGGGACCGCAATCTACGCCCGTCTCGCCGGCGTTCTGGATGCCATCCTCGCAGTTGCCCGACACGCAGAAGAGCTCGCCGTCGCCGTTGTCCTCGCAGCGGAGGTCCTCGCAGTCGTCGGGGACCAGGCAGCGTTCCCCGGCGCCGCACGGCAGGACGCAGCCCCCGCCGCAGTCCTCATCGGTCTCGTCGCCGTTCGCCGCGCCGTCGAAGCAGGTGGGCTCCTGGCAAGCGCCGCCGACGCTGCATACGCTGCTCGCGCAGTCGGTCGGGTCGTCGCAGCCCTCGCCGTCCGCGCAGCGCTCGCAGCCGTCCCCGCCGCCGCAGTCGACGTCGGACTCGTCGCCGTTCCGGACGTCGTCGTCACACGCCGGACCGACGCAGGTGGTGCCGTTGCACACGCCGCTCTGGCAATCGCCGATAGCGGCGCAGCCCTGGCCGGTGGCGCAGTTCGCCTCGCACCCGCCGCCGCAGTCCTGATCGGTCTCGTCGCCGTTCTGGACGCTGTCGGTGCAGCTGGGCTCGAGGCAGGTCAGCGTCTCGCCGTCGCAGACGTTGCTGGTGCAGTCGCTGGGGAACTGGCACACCCCGTCGGTCGCGCAGCCCTCGCAGGACCCACCGCAGTCCTGATCGGTCTCGTCGCCGTTGTGGACGCCGTCGTCGCACAGCGCGGCCTGGCAGAAGCCGTCGTCGCCGCAGACGCCGCTCTCGCAGTCGACGCCCTCGCCGCAGCCCTGGCCGGTGGCGCATGCCGCCTCGCAGGAGCCGCCGCAGTCGACGTCGGTCTCGTCGCCGTTGGGGGAACCGTCCGTGCAGGACGCCACCAGGCAGACGAGGTTTTCCGTGTCGCAGACGTTGCTGACACAGTCGCTGGGGTAGAGGCACGCCGCGCCGTCGGCGCAGTCGGCCTCGCAGGAGCCGCCGCAGTCGACGTCGGTCTCGTCGCCGTTGTGGACGTCGTCGTCGCAGAGCGCGTTCGCGCACGCGCCGTCGTCGCAGACGCCGCTCTGGCAGTCGGCGGCGTCCTCGCAGCCCTGGTCGGTCGCGCAGAGCGTCTCGCAGGAGCCGCCGCAATCGACGTCGGTCTCGTCGCCGTTGGCCGCGCCGTCGGTGCACGCGGGCTCCTGGCAGGTCTCGCCGTCGCAGGACTGGCTCTCGCAGTCGCTGGGGTAGGTGCAGCCCTCGCCCTCCGCGCAGGGGTCGCAGACGCTGCCGCCGCAGTCCACGTCGCTCTCCTCGCCGTTGACGATCGCGTCGTCGCAGGTCGGCGCCACGCAGAATTCATCGATGCAGCGGCCGCCCGAGCACTCCTCGTCACCGGTGCAGGCGAGGCCGGGCTCGCCGCCGCCGCTGCCGCTGGTGCCGCCGCCGGTACCGTCGTCGCTGGTGCCGCCGGTGCCGTCGTCGCTGGTGCCGCCGCCGCCGCCGCACGCGCCGAGGCCGATCGCGAGGGTGACCGTGGAGACGAGGAGGGTGAGGCGCCCCAGGGACGCGGAGGGCGCAGGGAGGTCCAGCATCTCCTCAGAATAGGGCGAACCGGCCCCCGCGCGTCAGGCGTTCCGCAGGCGCTCGGCGCCGTGCTGCAAGAGCGGCTCCAGCTCGGGGATGGGCTCGTCGAAGCAGATCGTGATCCGGAAGGGCCACAGTCCCTCCGGGTCGTCGCTGTTCGGCTCCATGCGAAGGATGGTTCCCTCGATCACGTGCTCGACGTCCTGCACGCCGACGATGGTGAAGGTGACCTTGACCCGCTCGCCCGGCGTGAGCTGCCGTGCGGCGGACACGCGAATGGCGGCCTTGCTGGCGTCGTGCGCGACCCCCAGCGCCTCGGAGGCGTTGCCCACCGCCATGCGGACCGGGAACCAGATCTCGATCCGCTCGTGCCGTCGTCGCTCGTCACTCACCAGGCCACCGTACCGCAGGCCGAGTGCCGCGAGAATGGCGCAAGGGGGACCCACGTCGTCGCGGTCGAGGGGTCACTCCGAGGCGGCCGACTCCCAGCCCGCGGGAGGCGGCGCGACCACCATCGCGCACGACTGACCGACCGCGTACGCGGTCATCGCCGCCGAGTAGGGGAAGCCGTAGCCGAACAGCATGCACATCTCGTCGTCGCCGACGCCCTCGACCAGCGTCTTGTCGAGGGTGTTGTTCCAGGTGCACTCGAAGCGGAAGCCCTGCGCGTCCGTCAGGTCGAGCGGCGGGTCGAAGCCGACGATGACACCGTCCGGGTTGTAGCCGGGCGAGTCGAGGAAGACCTCGCCGTCGTGCGCGCCGCCGATGGCGGTCGCGGTGAAGCGCGTCCCCATCCTATGCATGTGCGGCATGAGGCTGACGAACTCGGGCGGCGTCTGGAACACGCAGTCGGCGCCCACCGTGGTCTCGCTGCGCGGGGGGATCTCGAACTCGCTGTACATCCAGACGAACGGCGCGAGCAGCTGCGTTACCTCCGCCTCGTCGATGGTGAACCACTCGTACTCGGGGGAGAGCGTCACCGGCGTCGGCAGCGTGTTGAGATAGTGCATCCGGAAGACGATCTCCCAGTCGTCCCCCAGCGGGTAACCCATGCCGTCGGGGAACGTCCGCCACTCGGTGCCCTCGAACTGCGTCGTCGAGCCGAAGAGCACCGCGCCGCCGGCGAGCACGTCGCCCGCCTCGCCGCCGAGGATGCCCTCGTCGCCGGGGCAGGGGCGGAAGCCCTCCCCGGTCTTCGGCCGCGCCGTCACGTTGCCGTGGTGCATGCCGCTGGTCACCGTCAGCGAGGCGCCGCCCACCACGCGCGAGGGGCCGACCAGGTCGAGAGGCGCGATCCAGCAGGGCTCGACCTCCTCGCCGGGGCCGATCTCGAGGGGCTCCATCGTGACCGAGAAGCCGCCCACCACGTGGGCCGGCGGCCCCTGGCGATTGGGACCGGGGTCGGGAAGCCCGCCGCCGGACCCGGTGGTGGCGGATTCCGCGCCGCCGCTGCCGCCCTCTGTGGCGCCCTTGCCCCCGTTGCTGCAGCTCGCGGTGGCGCCGATGAGGGCGGCCACCGCGGCGACGACGGAGCTTCGGTGCGCCAGCTTCACCACTTCATGATAGCGGAGCCCCAGGTGAACCCGGAGCCGAAGGCGACCATGGCGATGGTCATGCCCTTCTTCAGCCGGCCCTCCTTCTCCGCCTCCCAGAGGAGGAGCGGGATGGTGGCGGCGGTGGTGTTCCCGTACTTGTGGATGTTGTGGATCAGCTTCTCCGGCGGGATCCCCATGGTGTTCGCGACGTACTCGTTGATCCGCATGTTGGCCTGGTGGAACACGAACAGGTCGATGTCCTTCGGTTCGACCTGCTCCGCCCAGCACGCCTGCATGAGGCCGCCGCACATGCGCTCCACCGCGTTGCGGAATACGACCTTCCCCTCCATCTGCGGCCAGGCCATCTCGGGCACGACCTCGGCGTTGCCGCGCTCGTTGATGGGCATGTAGGGCCGCTTTCGAATGTCCCACACGCGGAGGCACAGCGCCTCGGCGTGGCGCCCGTCAGCCCCCAGGAACACGCCGCGGACCCCGCGCTCGGTGTCGTCGGTCGCGCTGACGACCACCGCTCCGGCGCCGTCGCCGAACAGCGAGGTCACCGAGCGGCCGCGGGTCGAGAAGTCGAGGGCCGCCGAGTGCGTCTCGGCGCCGACCAGGAGGATGTTCTTCGCCCGGCCCGACTCGATGAGCCCTGCCGCCGTCTGCAGGCCATAGAGGAAGCCCGAGCACTGGTTGCGGATGTCCATGGCCCCGACGAACTTGGGGTCGCCCTCGCACAGGCCGAGCTTGCGCTGCATGAGCACGCCGCTCCCGGGGAAGTGCATCTCCGGCGAGAGGGTCGCGAACAGGATGAGGTCCATGTCGCGGGCGGTCAGTCCAGCGTTCTCCAGCGCGACCTTGGAGGCCTCGGCGCCTAGGTCGGCGGAGCCGATGCCCTCGTCGGCGTAGTGCCGCTGCTCGATGCCGGTGCGCTGCACGATCCACTCGTGGGTCGTGTCGATCCCGTACTCCTTTGCCAGCTGGTCGTTGGTGACCACGCGCGGCGGGAGATAGCCACCAGTCCCCGAGATGATCGCTTTCACCATGGCTCGCCTCCGTCGCCCGGCCGTGCGGGCGCAGCATTCGCCTCCGACCGGGCGCAGCTACCACGACGCCGGAACGGCGTCGTGACCCAGCGGATGCCGCGGCGCGGCGATCAGCGCAGCAGGATGGCGTAGACCGCCGCGGCGACGATGGTCAGCGAGGTCATCGTCGTGCCCGCCACGCGGGGGACGTTGGGGGCCGGTCGCGGCAGGCCGATCACGTGGAGGACGCGGGCGGTCAGCAGCACGCCGCCCATCACGTGGAGGATCGTCGAGCTGCCGCCCTGTAGCTCGCAGATGAGGAGCATGACCAGGGCCAGCGGCACGAACTCGGCGTTGTTGCCGTGGGCGCGGTTGGCGACGAGCAGGGCCTGGTCGCTGCCCAGCCCGATCGACGTCTTGCTGGCCCGGCGCGCGCCCGACACCCGGGTCGCCAGCACGATGTTGAAGATGGCGTTGAGCCCGCCGTAGAGTGCCACGATCGGAACGGACATCTGAGGACCTCCGGGCGCATGGTGCCCACCCGTCCCTCGTCGGGCCCAGCATTCGGCGGCGCAGCGCTCGGCCGGTGGCCGTACTACGGTTCGGGCTCATGCCCGCGTCCCTCTTCCCCCCCGTCCCGCGTCCGGCCGACGCGGCGGGCGCCGCGCTCGCGATCCTGCCCTGCGTCCTCTCCGAGGTCGACGCCGAGGTGATCGTCCGCGAGGCGGTCACCGGGCGAACCCTGGCCCCGGCCGACGCGGACAAGGCGCGCATCGAGGAGCCGCGCCTTCTCTCGGTTCCGTTCTGGCGGGTGGAGGTCAGCGTCGACGGCTTCCACTTCGGCCTGTCCGGCGCCTCGGTCTCGGTGGGCGGCGCCAAGCTGCCCATCCCCACCGGCGGCAGCCGCCACAAGGACGCGGCGATCGTCCTGTGCGGTCGCACCGCATTCCCCTACGAGGCGCGCGTCCCGGCGTGGCTGCAGGGCGTCGTCGGCACGCCGCCCCTCGAGCTGGCCGCGCACGACATGGTCGGCCATGACCGCGACGCGCCGGAGGGCGAGGGGGTCGACGCCGACCTCTCGCGCGAGGACGCCGAGCGCGCCGCGGTGAAGCTGCTCGTGCGCTCGGTCGCCCCGCAGAACGCGCTCTACGTGAAGATGGAGCCCAAGGTCGTCTCGACGACGCTGGTGCTCCTGCCCGTCTACTGGGCCGGCTACGCCTACGAGGGCGAGGCCCGACGTCACACCGGCGAGACCTTCTTCGTCGCCATCAGCGGGCGCGACGGCAAGGTGGTCGCTTCCCACCACCCCTCGGGCCTCCGCGCAGCGGCGGCGCGCTTCCGCCGCCTTCTGGGCGGTTGAACCGCAGGCGATTCAGGCCTTCTTGGCGGGGCGCTTGGCGCCGGGCCGCTTGGCGGCCGTCTTCTTGGGCGGAGGGAGCACGCCGCTCGCCTCCTTGTCGCGACGCTCCTGCAGCAGCTCCTGCGCGCGCTCCGGCGTCAGCCGCTCCAGGCTGTCCTCGCGGCGCAGCGACGCGTTGGTCGTGCCGTCGGTCACGTAGATCCCGAATTTCCCCGAGCGCGCGATGATCGGTTTCTTCGAGACCGGGTCCTCGCCCAGCTCCTTCAGCGGCGCCGCCGGCTCGCGGCGCTGCCGGAGCTTGGGCGTCGCGAACAGCGTCAGCGCCTGGTCGAGGGAGATCGTGAAGACCTGGTCCTCGTCGGTGAGGTTGCGCGAGTCCTTCTTCCCGTCGGCCTTCTCCTTCGCGATGTAGGGGCCGAAGGGGCCGAACTGCGCGGTGATGGTCTTGCCGTCGGCGGGGTCGACGCCCACCGCGCGCGGCACCGACAAGAGGCGCAGCGCCTCCGCCAGCTCCAGCGTGGCCGGATCGTGCCGCGGCAGCAGCGACGCCGTCTTCGGGCCCTCGGCCTTGGCGGCGGCGGCGGCCTTGGAGCCCTTCTTCGCCGGCTTCTTGGTCGGCATCGGCTCCGCCTCGCCCAGCTGCACGTAGGGGCCATACTTGCCGGAGCGGAGGAAGACGGGCTTGCCGGTCTTGGGGTCGTTCCCCAGCTCGCGCTCCTTGCGCGGCGCCGCGAGCAGCTCGGTCGCCTTGGCGACGGTGAGCTCGTCCGGAGGCATGTCGTCGGGGATGCTGGTCGTGTCCTCGCCCCGCTGCAGGTACGGCCCGTAGCGACCGACCCGCACCACCACCTCGCGTCCCTGGTCGTCGGCGCCGAGGGGTAGGGAGTTGATCGCGCGCGCGTCGATCTCGTCCAGCCGGTCCGCCACCAGCGACTTCAGGCCGAGCCCCGCGCCCTTGTCGCCGGCGACCGCCTGCGTGGCGACGCGCTTGGCTCGCCCCGACGACACGGGGGAATCGGTTCCTTCCGAGCCGAAGTAGAAGCGACGGAGGTAGGGGACCGACTCCTCGGTGCCGCCGGCGATGGCGTCGAGGTCGTCCTCCATCTTCGCGGTGAAGGCGTAGTCGACCAGCGCGCCGAAGTGCTTCTCCAGGAGGGCGATCACGGCAAAGGCGCGAAAGCTGGGGACCAGGGCGGTGCCCTTCTTCCATGCGTAGCCGCGGTCGACGATGGTGTTGAGGATCGACGCGTAGGTCGAGGGCCGGCCGACGCCCAGCTCCTCCAGCTTCTGCACCAGCGAGGCCTCGGTGAAGCGCGCCGGCGCCGCCGTCTCGTGGAACTTGGGGTCGACCCCGCTCGGTCGCAGGACCTGGCCCTCGGTCAGCTTGGGGAGGGCGCGCTCCTTCGATTCCAGCTCGGCGGTCGGATCGTCGCTGCCCTCGACGTAGGCGCGGAGGAACCCGGGGAAGGTCTGGGTGTGGCCGCTGGCGGCCAGCTCGACGCGCGTCCCCGACGCGGTCTTTCCCTCCGCAAGTGCCTCCATTTTCACCTGCACCGACTCGCCGAGCGCGTCCTTCATCTGCGACGCGATGGTCCGCATCCAGATGAGCTCGTAGAGGCGCGCCTGGTGGTAGTCGACCTCGCGCGCGACCTCCTCCGGCGTGCGGAACACGTCGCCCGCGGGGCGGATGGCCTCGTGGGCCTCCTGCGCGTTCTTGACCTTCTTGGTGTACTGGCGCGGCGCGTCCGGCAGGTAATCGGCGCCGTAGAGGCGGCCGATGGAGGCGCGGGCGCTGGCGACGGCGGACTCGACGGTGCTCTCCGAGTCCGCACGCATGTAGGTGATGTAGCCGCGCTCGTAGAGGCTCTGCGCCGTCGACATCGCCTGCTTGGCCGAGACGCGCAGCTTGCGGCCCGCCTCCTGCTGCAGGGTCGAGGTCATGAAGGGCGGGGCGGGCGAGCGGCGCGACGGCTTGCGCTCGATGCTGGTGATGCGGATGTCGGCGCTCTTCAGGCCCGCGGCGACCTCGCGGGCGCGCGGCTCGAGGAGGTGCAGCACGCCGTCCCGGGTGAGCTTGCCCTTCTCGTCGAAGTCCTTGCCGGTGGCGAGGCGCTGCGCGTCGATCCCGGTGACGCCGGCGGAGAAGACGATTCCCGCCTCCTGGAAGGTCGCGTCGATGCCCCAGTACTGGGCGGCGCGGAAGCGCATGCGAGCAAGCTCGCGCTCGACGACGATGCGGGTGGCCACGCTCTGCACGCGCCCGGCGGAGAGGCCGCGCATGACCTTCTTCCAGAGCACGGGCGAGACCTCGTAGCCGTAGAGGCGATCGAGGATGCGGCGCGTCTCCTGAGCGTCGACCAGCCGACGGTCGACCTCGCGCGTGCTGGCCAGGGCCTTCTGGATCGCGGACTTGGTGATCTCGTGGAACACCATCCGCTTGACCGGGACCTTGGGCTTCAGCACCTCGAGCAGGTGCCACGCGATGCTCTCCCCCTCGCGATCCTCGTCGGTCGCGAGGTAGACCTCGCTGGCCCCCGCGAGGAGCGTCTTCAGCTTCGCGATCTGCTGCTTCTTGTCGGGCGAGATCAGGTAGAGCGGCTTGAAGTCGTTGTCGACGTCGACGCCCAGCCGGGCCCACGGCATCTTCTTCAGGGCTTCCGGGATGTCGCTGGCCGTCTTCGGCAGGTCGCGGATATGGCCGATCGACGACTCGACGACGTAGTCCTTCCCCAGAAAGCCCGCGATGGTGCGGGCCTTGGCAGGCGACTCCACGATGACGAGGGCGGGACGGTGGGCCATGGACCGTTCGCCGGGTAGCACCCTTGCCGGACGAAGCGCAAGGCCGACCCCGGAAACCGCGGCCAATCGGTCACTCCTCCGTCCCCTGCGCGCTACGCTCCAGCCGCCTTGGCAGGACCCCTCGAGATCCGGCTCATCCTCGCGCTCCTCGCCGGGGTCGGGCTGGTCGCGTGCGCGGTGGACGAGACGGCGACGGTCGATGCGCCCTACGAGGGAGAGCCCTGGCCAGTGACGCCCCGGCCGCTGGTGATTCCGCCCGGAGGGCTGGGACTCGTCACCGACAGCCTGAGCGACACCATCTCCGCCATCGACCTGGGCGGTGGAGGCGTGGTGGCGACGCGGGTCGTCGGCCGCAACCCGGTCGACATCGACGGGCCGCATCACATCGCCGTCGATCGCGCCGGGAGCGCGGCCTATGTCGCCCTCTCCTACCCGGTGCTGGGCGGCGCCGGCCCCCACGCCGGGCACGGCGGCAGCCAGGCCGAGGGGTGGGTCCAGCGCCTGGCCCTGGCCGATCTCTCGGTCATCGGTCAGGTCCGGGTCGACAGAAATCCGGGAGACATCGTGGTCAGCGAGGACGGCCGTCGCCTCGTCGTCACCCACTTCGATCTCGTGCGCGCAGCGGAGGCGGGGAGCGACGTCGAGAGCGCGCGCGCGTCCATCGCCGTGATCGACCCGGCGACGCTCGCGATGACCGGCTCGCCGGCGCCGAGGTCGATCCAGACCTGCGTCGCGCCCCACGGGGTCGCGCTCTCCCGCCCCGACGGCGCCACCGCGTTCGTCGCCTGCTACGGGGAAGACGCGGTCGCCATCGTCGACCTCGCGTCGGGCGAGGTGGAGCGCGTGCCCGTCGGGCCGGGCACCCTCTTCGGGAGCGTGTCGTACGGCCCCTACGCCGCGGCGCTCTCGCCCGACGGACGGCGCGTCGCCGTCTCCAACCTCGACGGTGGCGACATCCGCTTCCTCGACGTCGAGGCGCGGGCGATGGAGGACACGCCGCCCATCATCCTCCGTGGCGCCGGCTACTTCCCGGCGTGGTCGGCCGACGGCGGGGTGCTTTGGGTCCCCACGCAGTCGCCCGACGCCATCCTGCGCGTCGACCTGGTCGACGGGACCAGCGTGGAGCGACCGCTCGGCGCGGGCGAGGGCTGCCAGCGACCCCACGAGGTGGAGCGCCTCGATGGCGACCGACTGGCCATCGTCTGCGAGGGCGATCACGTGGCGCCGGGGACGGTCCTCGTCGTCGACGCCGCCACGCTGGAGACGCTCGACTCCGTGTCCGTCGGCGTGTTCCCCGACGCGATCGAGCGGGTGAGGCCGTGAGGCGCCTCGCCGGCGCCGCCCTCCTCGTGGCGGCGCTCGCCGCCTGCGCCGTGGAGACGCGGCAGGAGGTCGTCACGCCCGAGGCGCGGGGCGAGCACCTCTTCTCCGATCCCACCCTCGGCCGCGAAGGCAACCTGGTCGCCTGCGTCGACTGCCACGACGTCGAGGGCGCCCTGGGCGCCTCGGGCAAGCCGGGCGCACCGCTGGGCGGCGTCGCCGCGCGCGACCTCCACTGGGGCGGGCAGGAGGACGACCTGCTCGACGCGGTCAACCAGTGCCTCTTCTGGTTCATGGGCCGCACCGAGCCCCTCCCGCGGGACGACGACCGCGGCGTCGACCTGTTCGCCTACCTCGCCCGGCTGGAGGGCGACGCGACGGCGACCGCGGCCCAGCCGTTCACCCTCGGCGACGTGGTGTGGCCGGGGCCCGGGGAGGCCTCGCGGGGCGCCGACGTCTACGCGCGGTCGTGCGAGAGCTGCCATGGCGCGCTCCACACCGGCGAAGGGAAGCTGGTCGGGGTCGCGCCGGCGCTCCCGGACGACACCATCTTCGCGCACCCACCGGACACCTACGCCGCGGAGGAGCTGCGGCTGGTCTTCGTGGAGAAGGTCCGCCACGGACCGTTCCTGGGCTACGGAGGGACGATGCCGCCGTTCTCCCTCGAGGTGATCGCGGACGCCGCGCTGGCGGATCTGTTCGCGTACATGGAGGTCCCGTGACACGCTCGAGGGGCGCCCTGAAGGTCGCGGCCGCCGCGCTCCTGGCGCTGGCGGCGGCGCCGCGCGATGCTGCGGCCAACGGCCGCTTCCCCGCCGCCTTCCAGCTGGTGGAGGCGCCAGGCGATCCGGATCACCTGCTGGTGCAGGTGACCTACGGGCTCATGTCGAGCCGCGATGGCGGCGCGACCTGGGGCTGGACCTGCGAGCCTGCGATCGGCTTCGTCGGCGACATCGATCCGCCGATCGCCATCGCCGCGGGCAACGTGCAGCTGGTCGCCCTCTTCGACGGACTCGCCCGTTCGTCGGACGACGGTTGCTCGTGGGACTTCGTCTCCGCGATCGACGGGCGCTATGCCATCGACCTGAGCGTGTCGCGGTCCGACGCGCTCGACGTCGTGGTGTTGACGTCGGAGGGCCTCGGCTCCGACACCTTCGACACCCGCGTCTTTCGCAGCGCCGACGCCGCCGCGACCTTCGCGCAGATCAGCGAGCCGGTGCGCGACGACTTCATCGCCGAGACGATCGACATCGCGCCCAGCGATCCAGCGCGCGTCTACGTGTCGGGCTTCTTCGCGCTGGGGGGCGGCGAGTACCAGGGGGCGTTCGGCCGCAGCGACGACGGCGGAGCGACTTTCACCTTCGGCGCCGTCGAGGGGAGCGACAACGGCTCCGCGCCGTTCATCGCCGCCGTTCACCCGGCCGACGCCGAGGTCGTGTGGC
>JBKJLX010000576.1:0-3975 GCA_046596645.1 Polyangiaceae bacterium | reverse complement strand
CGCGCCGCGGTGTGGGACGAGGCGCACTACGCGTGCACGCGCTTCGCAACCACCCGCATCACCGACTTCGAGCTGCGACCGCGCGACTCCGGCGTGTACAAGGATTTTCGGCGGTGGATCGCGCGGAGGGACGCGCTTTCTCGGCTCGGCCGCGAGCGCTTCGAGGCCGCGCTGTTCGCCTGAACGAGCGAGGGTCGGCGATCCTTCCCCACGAGCCGTCGCGCGCGTCGTCGCCGGTCCCGCCGTTGCGCGGGGCCTCCCGCGAACGTACCTTCATCGCCCATGGCAGACGTCGGCAGCCTCGACTTCAGGACCTTCATCACCCAGCGTCGGACCTTCGACGACAAGGTGGAGGGCCCGGCGGAGTCCCACCTCCCGTCGCAGGTCTACGCCTTTGCGCCCGACCGTACGACGCGCGAGAAGATCCACCGCATGCGGATCGTCGAGACGACGTTCGACGCCGTGGTGCGCCTGGGTCGAGCGCTGAAGTACGGCGAGCTGCTGGGACACGGGGTGAAGGTCGGCCCCGATCAGTTCCCGCGCGTGCACCGCCTCACCCAGCAATGCGCGGACACGCTGGGGATCAAGGCGCCCACGGTCTACATCGTGAACAGCCCGGTGATGAACGCCGGCACCTTCGGCAGCCCCGACGAGGCTTGCATCATGGTGCACAGCGCCCTGGTCGACGCCATGACCGATCAGGAGCTGCTCAGCGTCATCGGCCACGAGTGCGGCCACATCCACAACGGGCACGTCGTCTACCTGACGGCGATGAGCGTCCTCGCCAGCCTGGCCGGGGTCTTCCGCCAGTGGCTCAGCCTGCCGGCGCGCCTGGCGATCCTCGACTGGGCACGCAACGCAGAGATCACCTGCGACCGCGCCGGGCTCCTCTGCTCGAAGGACCTCGAGGTCTCGACGCGCGCCCTGACCAAGCTCGCCCTCGGCTCGAGCAAGCTCTACGACCAGCTGAACATGGAGGCCTTCATCGACCAGTACCGGGAAGGCAAGGAGCACCACGGGCGCTATTCGGAGCTCGGGGTGTCGCACCCGTTCCTCCCCAAGCGCGTGATCGCGCTGCGCCACTTCGCGGAGAGCGAACTCTACCGCAAGCACTCCGGCGCCGGCGACAGCGGCCTGACGATGGACGAGGTCGACAAGCGCGTCCTCGACGTCGTCGGGGTTCATTGAGCCTGCCTACATTCACCGGGCCCCCGCTCACCTGGCTACCGCTCATTGGGCCCCCGCCGCGCTGACGTCGGCCCCGCGACCGCCCCCGAGAAGGACGAAGATCACGATGCTCGAGCACTTCCACGCCAAGAAGCGCGACGTCACCGCCGCCATCGCCGACGTGTCCACCCTCGCCACGCGGGTCGGTGCGAAGTCGCTGGGGGCGCGCATCGACAACGACCTGGTGCAGAAGCTCCAGGCGGACCGGTTCCACCTGGTTGTGGTCGGCGAGTTCAACCACGGCAAGTCGACCTTCGTGAACGCCCTCCTCGGCGGGCACATCCTCCCGGTGGGGGTCACGCCGACCACGGCCTGCATCCACCACGTGGAGTACGCCGAGCAGGCGTCGGCGGCGGTGGTGAAGCAGGACGGCTCGCGGCGCCACATCCCCTTCGACGAGGTCCGTCGCTACATGGTCGGGGCCGACGGCGACCCCGAGGCGGTGAAGCATCTCGAGGTGTTCTACCCGGCCGACCTGCTGAAGGAGCGCATCGTCCTCGTCGATACCCCAGGCGTGAACGACCTCTCGCTGACCCGCAGCGACATCACCTACAGCTACATCCCCAAGAGCGACGCGGTCCTCTTTCTCCTCGACGCGGGTCAGCCGCTCAAGGAGAGCGAGCGCGTCTTCCTGCAGGAGAAGCTGCTGGCGGCCTCGCGCAACAAGATCGTCTTCGTCGTCACCAAGCGCGACATCTGGGACGCGGCGGAGGAGAAGGAGGCGCTCGCCTACATCAAGAATGAGCTCCAGCGCATCTGCCCCAACGCCCCGCTCTTCCCGGTGTCGGCGGAGAAGGCGCTCGACGGCAAGCGCGCGGAGAGCGGCCTCGACGAGCTCACCACCCACCTGACGACCTTCCTGGCGGAAGAGCGCGGCCGCATCCTCCTCGACAACGCCATCGGCGAGGCGCTCGAGGCCTCCAAGCTCCTGGGCCGCGGCGTCGACGCGCGCAGACGCGCCGCGCAGATGACGGGTGAGGAGCTCTCGCGCCGCATCGAGAAGCTGGAGAAGGACCTGGCCGGCCAGGCCAGGACCATAGAGGAACGTCGCTCCGCCATCCGGGAAGAGGTCGCGGCGATCAAGGCGTGGGTGCGCCGCGACCTCGATCACTTCGCGGAGGACGTCGCCAAGCAGATCCCGCCCATGGTCGACACCGCCTCGGCCGACGAGATCAAGACTCACCTCGGCCCATTCCTCGAGCGAACGTTCGTCGAGTTCGCCAACAAGGAGTCGAAGGAGGTCGCCGGCGCCCTCGAGGCCCTGGCGGAGAAGACCATCGCCCTGGTGCGGGACGACGCGCACGACGCGGCGAAGAAGCTCGGCGCCACGCTGGGCGCCGACGTCAAGGCGCCCACGGTCGAGGTCGACACGCTGAAATACGACGTCGGCGTGGTGGCGCTCTTCTCGGTGGGCTTCGGGCTCCTGTTCACCAACCTGCTGCTGGGCGGCCTGCTGACGGCCGCGGCTCCGCTGCTCGCCATCTACGTGAAGGGTCGCGTGGAAAAGGAGACGCGGGAGAAGGCACGCGAGCTGGCCCCCAAGGTGGTGCGCGAGGCGGCGAGCAAGCTCGGGCCCAAGCTCGAGCAGATGATCGACGATTTCGCGACCCGGCTGGACGCGTGGGTCGTGACGGCGGGCGAGGAGATGTTCCGTCAGGTCATCGAGATCCTGGGAGCGGCCCGCAGCGACCGCGAGTCGGGCGTGCAAACGGTGGCGCAGGTCATGGCCTCCTGCGACGCCCAGGCGGACGAGCTGGAAAAGGCGAAGAAGAAGCTGGAAGACCTGCGCTCCGACCTGTGGGGCGGCAAGGCCCCGGCGACGGACGCTCGCGTCTCGCCGGCGCCGGTAGCGACCCCCGACGCGACGCCCGCCAAGCCCGGCGGGGGCGGCCACGAAGGAGGCTCCAACGGGGCCGGGGGGGCCAACGGCGCCAGCGGCGGTGACATGTCGTCTGCCGTCTGATCCGATCGTGGGTGATGTTTTCGGGGTAGACTGGCGCGGTGCAGCTCGACTTCGGAGCGCGCGAAGTCGCGGTCAAGCTGGTCTATTACGGCCCCGCGCTGAGCGGGAAGACGACCAACCTGCAGGCCCTTCACGAGCGGATGGGCCCGGAGGCGCGCGGTCGCCTGATGACCCTCGACACGCGCGACGACAGGACGCTCTTCTTCGACCTCCTGCCGCTGACGGTGCGCTCGCGGGACGGCGCCGGCTCCCTGCGAGTGAAGCTCTTCACCGTGCCCGGGCAGCCCATCCACTCGCAGACGCGGAAGATGGTGCTGCAGGGGGCGGATGGCGTCGCCTTCATCGCCGACTCGCAGACCAGCGAGACGCAGCACAACGCGGCAGCCTTCCTCGATCTGCGCGACAACCTGCGCGACAACGGCGTGGAGATGCCGCGGGTGCCGCTGGTCATCCAGTTCAACAAGCGCGATTTACCGGCGACGCGGCCGCAGACCGAGATCGCCGAGCTGGCGCGCCGCGGCCGCGAGCCGGTGTACGAGGCGGTGGCGACGCGGGGCGAGGGGGTGGTCGACACCCTGATAGGCCTGCTCGATCTCACCTGGCGCACGCTGGAGGCGACGCATGGCGTCTCCAAGGCGGTGGGCGTCCGCGGGGAGGAGCTGCTGGAGTCGGCGCTGCGGCAGCTGGGAGACGAGCGCTCGCTGGAGGAGGTCCTCGCGACGCGCATCGGCGGTGACACCACCCCGCGGTCGGCGGCGGTGAGCCCGAAGATGGCTCCCCCCGGC
>JBKJLX010000496.1:0-6581 GCA_046596645.1 Polyangiaceae bacterium | reverse complement strand
CGGCAGCGCACGCCGATGGATTGGTACCGCCTCGACGAGGCGATGGATCGGTGGTTGCGCGGGCCGGTCGCGTCGCCGCCGCCGGCGCCGTCCATGCCCGGGGCGGCGGCGTTGCTGCGTTGGGTCGCTGCGCTCGCGGCCATCCTCGACACGGATGATCGGTCGGTGGCGGCGGAACGAGACGAGGCGGCAGCCGACTGGCTGATGGCGCGCTACCTCGACGCCTCACTCGCGATACGGCCCCTGGACCCGCCATTTTTCGCGAAACCAGCGCTGACGCTGGTCGGAGGTCGCCTTGAGCATGCACTGCCGGCGCTTGCCGACGCGTCCGCCTGGCAGACCGCGTCGGCCCGGACCGCCGACCGGCAGCTCACGGTCACCGACGCCGACGCCGACGTCGTGCTTGTCACGCTGCGAGCCAAGGCGACGCCGAACACCGAGGTGGTGGTCCGCACGGGCGCATCGATCGATCGCGTGGTGAGGTTGAGCGTTCCAGCACGTGCCGTCGATCCGAATCGTTGGACCCACCCCGTCGCGCTCCGCGTCGTGCTGCCCGCCGGAGCCCCGACGCTCACCATCGAGGTCGCCGAAGGGACCGTCGCAGCCGCAGTCGAGGGCTATCGGATGCGCTCGAGCGTCGTGACGAGCCTGAGCACGAGCCGAAATCGCGAGCAGGAGCTCGAGCGCACGATCGCCTCGGCGCGAGAAGGTGGCTCCGCGGTCCTCGAGCGGCTCGCGACAGCGTCCGCGATGCACGACCAAGCGAGTGTACGGGCGCTCACCGAGATGGCCTCGACCGAAGGCGTCCCGTCCGGCCTGCGCGCGTTGGCCCTGGTGGAGGCTGCCGGCCTCGTCACCACGCGAGACGTCATCGAGTCGAGCGCCCTCAGCGCCCTCAGCGCCCTCAGCGACGCCACGCATCCAGCTCAGGGGGTCGGCGGCGGGCCCACCGCGAGGGATCTGGTGGCGCTCGAGCGCCACTTGCTCGAGCGCTTGATGGCGATGCATCCGGATCGCCTTGGCGGGCCGTCGGCGGACCTTCGCGCGCGACTGGCGCCAGAGGGCGAGGCCGACGATGAGGCCGTCGTGGCGGTGCTGGCGCATGCGTTGGCGTCGGAGGACGACGGAGCCCGACCGTTGGCCGCGCTGTGGGCCGAGCGGTACGCCGCGAGCCATCCAGAGCTCGCCGACGCCGCGCCACGGGCGCACGACGTGTGGGCGCGCGAGGCGCCGTGGCGTGCGCTCGACGCGAGCCAGGAGGCGCAGCGCTTCGAGGAGATCGGACCGCCGGCCGACGAAGGCCGCGCCGATGGACGGTGCGCCTTGCGTGGACCGGGTGGCCTGCGCTGGACCGTGCTCGGGCCGGGCAAGACCGCCGTCGATGTGGCGGCGCCTGGTGGATCGCACGCGCGCGTGGTGCTCGCGAGTTTGGCGAGCGTGGTCGTGCCCGACTCGCGGCTCGAGATCGATGGCGTAGCGATCGAGCTGCACGAAGCCGCGGGCGTGGACTCGGTTGTGGCCGTCGCTCCCGGCGTGCGCCAGTTCGACCGCCCCGGCGCGCGGTCGATGCTGGCCCGAATTCCGCGCGAAGGAGACGCACCCTGCGCCACCTTGCGCGACACGGTCGGCTGGGTGCGCGTGGGAGACGAGGGACCGCCGGGCGTTGTCGGGCGAGCGACCTTCTCGGTCCCGTCGCCGGGTCGCGCCACGGTTGCACGATTCGTGGTGCACCCTGCCGACGTCGCGTCGCGTTCACAACGGCTCGTGGTCGATGTCGGCACCGCGCGCTTCGAAGCGTGGATGAGCGGAGAAGCGACCGGCGCGATCGAGGTGCCGGTGCCGGCGGACACCGAAGCGATCACGGTGTCGTCCACCGCGCCGATCCGGGTACGCGCGTCGGCGCGACTCCGGAGGCTGCCCGCGCCGGCCGTGAGCGCCGTCGTGCGCGCGCCGACTGCACCGCTGACGATTGATGAGCTCCTCGAGCGGGTTCGAGCTGCAACGCGCAGCCTACGGAACGCCACGGTCACGGAGCAGCGCACGGCGCTGCGGCGCGAACGCGGCGAAGCGCTGACAGAGCTCGCGTTCGATCGGTTCGCCGCCTTCGATCGCGGGGGGCCGCTGCCGAAGCAGGACGAAGACGGTGCGCACACGCCAGTCGAGATCCTCAGCCTCGCGCCGTCTTCGCCGGCCATCGTAGCGCTCGGATTGGCTGCGACGATTCCGCCGCTACCGCTGCCTGCGAATGGCGACGCGCTCGAGCGCGGCCGCGCGGCATACCGCGCGAAGAACCCTGCCGCTGCGCTGGAGGCTCTTCGCGACGCCGCCGCGAGCTCCGCGAACGCCGATGCGCTGCTCCTCGGAATCGTGGCGGAGAGGGCGGGTGACGCGCAGACGGCGAGCGCTGCGTTCGAGCGCGTCGGGCTCGCTCACGACGCGCAGAGCGCGCTGACACGGGCCGCGAGCCTCGCTGCCGACGTGGCGCTCGCGTCGGGGGATCGAAGGCTGTCGATGCACGCGTTCGTGCTCGCGCAACTCGCGGCCGACCGCGGGGGCAGCGGGACGAGCGCGTTCGCGCGCTTCGGCACGGCGATCACCTGGCTTACGCCCGCGCGGGCCGAAAGCGCAGCCGGGACTGCGCTACTCGATGCATCGCCGCCGCGAAGCACGTCGCCTTCACTGGCCCTTGCCTCACCGCTCGGCGTGCGTGTGCGCAGAGCGCTGCTCGATGCTGGTGAGGATGCTGTACTGGTCGCGGAGGGCGAGCGGCTCCAGGTCCGCGTCAAGCGGCCGACGGCGAGCACGATCACCATCCATGGCGCGTGCCATGCGTTCGCAGCAGACGACCGCTGCGCCCTCGAGGCGACCATCGACGGTGCGCACGTGCACTGTGACGCCGGACTCGGCAGTCACGGTTACCAGACGCGGTGCACGATCCCGATCCCGGCCGGGGATCACCGCGTCGAGGTGCGTCCCGCGACGGGCGAGGACGCGATCGGGGCGCTCGTCGTACGCGACGCCGACGGCGCTGTCCTCTCGGCGCGGGTCGTCTCCGCGTGGACCGAGATCGACAAGAGCCATCCACTCGAGCTGGCGTTCGCCGGACCGACCGTGATCCGGCTGCGCGCGCGCGGTCCCGCCGACGCATCGCTGGACCTCGCATGGTCGATCGCGCCGGGGGCGGCCGCCAGCGAGGGGACGGAAGGCACCTGGCGGATCGCTGCCTCGCGGGACCCGGCCGCCAGCCGCGCGGCGGCTGCGCCGGGAACACCCAACCCGCCCGGTGAGGAGGCCGAGCGGCGCCTTGCCGTGCGGACGCTGGGGCCGCACGTGCTGCGCATTGCAACCTCCGGTCCGCGCGCGCTGCTCCGCATCGACGTGGCGGCGGCGAGCGGGCTGCCTCGGGCGAGAGACAGCACGCCGCCGATCGCGCCGGCAGCTGTTGCTTTTGTGGGCACGCTCGCCGAATTGCGACGCGCGCCGATCGGAGAGGACCTTCCGGCCTCGATCGCGACGTTCTCGGTCCAGGGCCGCTTCGTCGACGGGGCGCTCAGTGCTGGCGACCGCAACGAGGCAGACAGGGTGGCGGCGACCCGGTTCGCCGAGCTGTCGCTTTGGCTTCAGCGCGAGCTCGTGGATGGACGCGCCTGGATGGCCGGCAGCGCGATGGCGCGCTTCCGTAGCGGCGCGCCGAGCCTCGGAACGGAGGTCTCGTTCGATCTCGCTCCAACGGGCTGGCTTCCGGGCGGTTTCGTGCGCGGTCGCCTCGTCACGCAGGTCGCGGAGATCACCGCGGTCGGTGCCCACGGAACGCTCGGCCCGCAGTGGTCGTTTCCGATCACTGACTCGCTGGCGTTCGCCCCGGTCAGCGTGTTCACGGCACAGTACGTCGATACCGAGGCCAGAGCGATCCGTGAAGCCGACGCCGACGTCTACACGCCGTATGCCGAGACGCACCCGTTGTTCGCAACGCTGGGCGCGCGGCTGCTCAGCCGCCCCTTCGCAGACGGAGCCGTGCGCTTCGGCCTGTCGGCGAGGTTCGTGCCGACCGCCGGCTCGGAATTCGACCGCGTCGACGCGGCTCTCGACGTCGATCTGCTGCCCGGTCGCGATGTCTTTCCGTGGCTCAACCTCGGCTACCTCGCGAGCTTGCGGCCCGGGTCAGCCGATCGAAGCGAGTATTTGCGCCAGATCTTCGGCCCTCGCTTGACGGGCTGGAGCTGGCTGCGACGGGGCCATCGCGTGCTCGCCGAGCTTGCCGTCGACGCGCTGGTCGACGCACCAGCGCCGACCGGGCCGTCGCTGCGAGGCAGCCTTGCGCTGCGCTACACGTACTCAGGCAGCCGCGGGCTGCGCGACGTTCCGCCGCGGAACCTGGTGTTCCGGGACCGACTGGAGGAAGACAGCGGGGTCGTCGAGCGCGCGCGACCCGCGGTCGAATCGTCCTGGTAGCTGCAAGCGATACTGAGATAGTGTTCGCCGTGAGCATGCGATCGGTACGGAGGATCGCCGACGTGCGCGGTCGCGCGAAGGAGCCGCGTGCGGGGAGTGGATGTCGCTGTTGCGCTCGTGGTCGCCCTCGAGTCCCTCTCGTGCGGGCGCTGTAGCTGTGCGACGGAGACAGCTGCCTCCCCGGCGGCGACCACGGTGACACCTGGCCAAGACGCGGGGCTCGTGGGTCGACCCCTGGTGGACGGCGTCCCGCCCGCGGCGCGCTCCGCGGAGGGAGAGAAACTCTTTGTGATGCTCCAGCGGCTGCGCGAAGGCGGCAAGACGCAGGTGCCGTTCATCGCGCCGACCGACGACGAAGAGCGAGCGTACCGTGCGTGGGTCCGTGCCGCGGCGCAGGAGTCGGCGCGCGGCGGGCCACTGCCTGAACCGCCGGACGGCTTCGTCCTCTCGCGGGTAGCGGACGACGCTGACCTCTGGGTTCTGGCCGAGCGCTCGGATCGGCGGCGGGGCGCCGGCGCTCTGGCGCTTCGCATGGGACCCGCCAACGGGTGGATCGTCGAGGCGCCGCATACGTTTTTCGACACCGGCACCCTGCCGGTCGCGGTGGATGCGCTCGATCTCGGTCGGGCGCGCGCGCTCCTCATCAACACCGTGCATCGGTACCGCGCGCGCTCGCTGGGCAAGCCAGGTCCGGACAACAGCGGCGACGATGACGGCGACGAGTCCCAGGCCATCGTCGAGTCCGACGTGGCACATGCACCGCGGTCGTTCTTCCTCGCCGCGCACGAGGAGCTCGTCGCGGCGATGCCGGGCGCCACGACGCTCCAGCTGCACGGGTTCGGGAGCGCGGCGGGCCTCGACCTGCTGGTCATCGTGAGCGCCGCGGGGACGTCCATGGATGTCAACCCGCTCGCGGCGCGGCTCCGCCATGTGGTCGGCGCCGCGAGCGTCGCGACCTATCCGGAGCAGGTGCGTTTGCTTGGCGGGACGACCAACGTCCAGGCGCGCGCGTCGGCCCGCGCCGGCGCCGCGTTCGCACACGTCGAGCTTGCGCGCTCGCTGCGCGACCGTATGGCGGCGAGCCCCGAGCTCCGACGCCGTGTCGCCGAGGCGCTGGTCGCGAGCGCGCCCGCGCCCGCGCCCGCGGGGAACTCGAGGTAGTCGATCGTGGAACCTGGTCCCGTTCGTGGCGTGGCGCGCCGCAGACCGTGCGCGACCAAGGACTTCACGCAGTAGTCGACCATAGAGTCTCCTGGGTTCGCGTGATCCCGCGCAGTGGGGCGGCGGGGCCGTCGGAGGTCGCCACGACCGGGCGCGCGCGGAGCAGGCTGATGACAAGCACGACACCCCACCCGGAGCTCGGACGGAGCCGTATTCGCCCATGACTATCGCCGACCGCACGGACGAGTCGGCCCAGCGCCTCGAGCGCTTGCGGGGCGGCTTCCGGGGTCTCGATCGCCCGCTCGAGCGCCGAGTGCGGCAGCCCGAGGTTCAAGTCCAGCACCGCCAGTTCGACCCGGTCACCTCTTTCCCGCAGGGTGATCACGGGCGGCCGATCGGAGCGCGCGGCCGCCTCCACCAGAAAGCGCTGCAGGGCTTTGGTCAGGGCGCTCCGGTGACCGATGGCGTTGGCTTGGGTGCGCGAAGGAGTGAGCTCGACCGGCCGGCCCGCCGCGAGGGCCGCCCGCTTCGCGACTGCGGACACGTCGTCGGCGAGACAGAACGCGACCAGCGGATCCAACCCCGCCACGATGACGTTGCTGGGCACGCTCGCGGCCAGCACGTCCCCTTGCAAGACCAACGTCACCACGTAGCCCGCGATGGAGTGGACGCCGTGCGCGTGGCGCCGCAGCGCACGCGCGCAGAACAGGAGCTGCTGGCCTCCCTTCGATTCGGGGGCGGCGAGCGACAAGGTCAGTCCGGCAGGTTCCTCCATCAGCCGCGTGATCCAGTTCGACGCATCCTCGTTCGACAGGCCCGCCATCGCTCCGATCACCCGAGCGATGGTGAGACCGCCGGGAGCGAGGATGGGCGGTCCACCGGTAGGCACGCTCACCCCGAACACAGCGAGCCACTCGGCGAAAGCCTGGCCGACGAGCCGCACATGGCCGAACGAGTCGGCCCACAGC
>JBKJLX010000391.1:0-3645 GCA_046596645.1 Polyangiaceae bacterium | reverse complement strand
GCTCCAGGTGTCGCCGGCGCCGCCGCCTGTCACCGAGGTGGTGCCCGATCCGTCGGTGCCGGTCGTCGTCATCTTCGAGGACCCGCACCTGGTGGTGGTCGACAAGCCCGCCGGCCTGGTGGTGCACCCTGCGCGAGGCCACCTCGGCGGCACCCTGGTCAACGGCCTCCTGGCGCGCCCGGGCTGGCCGCTGGTCGCCGGGGATCCGGGCGATCCCGAGGGCTCCCTGCGGCCGGGTGTGGTCCACCGCATCGACCGCGGCACGAGCGGGCTCCTGGTGGTCGCCAAGTCGGCCGAGGCCCGCGAGGGCCTGAAGGACCTCTTCGCGCGGCACGACATCCAGCGCTCGTACCTCGCCATCGTGGCCGGGGAGGCGCGCGACGGCGCCGTCGACACCGCCTACGGGCGCCACCCCGTAGAGCGCCTCCGCATGACCAGCCGCTCCGGCGCGCGGCGGGCGATAACGCACGTCCGCGTCGTCGAGCCCCTCGAAGGCGCGACCCTCGTCGCGTGCCAGCTGGAGACGGGGCGGACCCATCAGATCCGTGTCCACCTGAGCGAGGCCATGGGGACGCCGGTGGTCGGCGATCCGCTCTACGGCCGCCCCCCCGCGAAGGGGCGCGTCGCCGAGGTGTGGCGGGCGCTCGGCCATCAGGCGCTCCACGCGGCGCGGCTCGGGTTCGTGCACCCGGTGACGGGCGTGCCCCACGCCTGGGAAAGCCCGCTGCCCGAGGACTTCGCCGCCGCCCTGGCCTCCCTGCGGCGGCGCTGAGGCCGCGACTGGATCGGGGGGCCCGGAACGAGGGACTGCGCGCCTCAGGGGGTGGCGGTCGAGGGCGCGTCCGCCACGTCGACCTCGACCATGAGGTCCTCGGCGATCGACTCCAGGGCGCGACGAACGTCGCCCGCAGAGACGCCGTCTGGCAGGTGGAGCTCGGCGCGCGCCTCGAACAGTGTCTCCCCCGTCATGGGGGCGCTGCGCCAGGACGTCTCCAGCTCGTCGACGCTGACGCCGAGTCGCGCCAGGACGCTCGAGACCTCGCGCACGATGCCCGGTCGGTCCTGCCCCTCGAGATCGAGGCGATAGCTCGTCCGATCGCCGCCGCGGCCGGTTGCGTCGGCCGGCTCGACCACGACGGTCAGGCCCTGCTCGCGGAGTGCCCCCAGGGCCGACGTGAGCTCGGCGGCGCGATCGTCGCCCACGTCGACCAGGAGGACGCCCGCGAACTTGCTGGCGAGGCGTGCCATGCGGCTCTCCAGCCAGTTGCCGCCGTGGGCGACGACGACGCTGGCCAGCGCCTCGACCAGGCCAGGCCGGTCGTGCCCGATCACGGTCAGGACGAGCGACGTGGTGCCCGCGCTCGCGCGTCCGGTGCTTGCGTTCGAGTTCACCCGCGAGGCGTCGCAGACCGAAGGGGCGAGTGCAAGCCATGAACGCCATCACGGCGAGGGGCGCTGGCGGTGAGAGGGGTGCCATCCAAGCGAGGGGTGCCATCCAAGCGAGGCGTGCCAGTCCCGCACTCATCGACCAGCGGGATGGCACCAGCGATGCGGCCATGCCGTTCCTTGGCGACGCGCAGGTACGACCGCGACGAGCCGTCGCGCTCGCGGCGACGCTCCAGCTCGAGGCGCATCGCCACGGGTAGTGGAAGCCCGCGGGCGGCCTCGAGATCGGTGAGCAGGACGACCGTCGTCTCCGAGCGCTCGACCGCGAGCGCGAGTCGCCGCACCACCGTCGGCCACCGGTCGAGGCGCACCGTGTCCTCGCCCCCCAGCGGACACGCGGTGTCGACCACGACGATCGCGAACGTGCCGCTGGAGGCGACGCGCACCGCGGTGCGCGCCAGCGTGGCGGGCGGCGGCCGCACCACGAGCAGTCGCTCCAGATCGACCCCACCATCCCGGACGCCGGGCGCGTTCAGGGTGCCCCACGGGTCGAGCCAGGCGCACCACGTCGCGGTGGACGAGGAGCGACCGGCCCAGGCCGCCCCCGCTCCCTGCGCCGCCGCGCACGCCGCCAGGGCGAGCGACGTGGATCGTGCCAGGCCGAAAGCGCTCGCCACCTCCACCACCGTGCCTCGCGGGAGCCCGCCTTCGGGCAGGGCGGCGTCGTAGAGGCCCAGGGAGAGGGGCATCACCCCTTCTCCCCCGGACGGGCCCTCGCCCTGGCGCGAATCGCCCCCCAGCCCGCGATGCACGAGATGCACGAGATGCCCGATAGAGGAGGCGGGGACGACCATGGGACTGAACAAAATAGCAGTCGGCCGTGGCCCCGGAAGTGGGCACCCGGTGATCTAGGACATTGTTCGTCAGCTCTTCCCACCCCTTCGAGGAACGGTGAGCTGGCGCTGGGAGGCGTGTTCTTCGGCCGGCCGGGAGGCGCGGGCACGCGCTGCTTTCAGACGACGACGTCGAGGAGCTGCAGCTGGGTCACGTAGCCCTCCAGCGCGGTGCGGTACTCGTCGATCAGCATGTCGAGCTTCACCACCAGACCGTCCTCGCCGCAGCGGACGACCTGCCCGCTCACCGCGATCTCGCGCTGGGGGAGGACGAGCACCGCCGACAGGTCCTCGCCCACGGCGGGCGGGGTGTCCGGCTTGTCGATCTTCACGTAGCCATCGGAGAGCTCGAGCACCGGGACGCGACCGCGACCCTCCAGCTTGAGCGCTGCCTGGTGTCCCGGCAGCGGCATCACCCGGTAGTGGGCGCGGCGGTTGCGCTCGATGCACTCGTCGAGCACGTCGCACACCGGCGTGCTGAAGCTCGTCTCCGGGTGCTCCAGCACCAGCTCGCGCACCTGCTTCATCGACTTCTGGGTGCGGACGAGGTTCTGGCGCATCTCATCCAGCCGGCGCTTGTCGCGTCGGACCTTGTCCGCGACCGTGTCGAGGAGGCCGCGGTAGAACGTCGTCGCCAGCTCCGCAGACGAGGCGAAGAGGCGGTGCAGCGCGTCCACCGGCGCCTCGAGGATCTCCACGTCGGTCAGCGCGACCGCGGTGGTGTTGCGCGGGAGCCCGGTGAGCGCGCCCAGCTCGCCCAGCGGAGCGATGGGGTGCACCGTGAACTTCGGCTCGGTCGACGTCGACTCGCTGAGCTCCACCTCGCCCTTGATGAGGATTAGGAAAACAGACGGCACCTCGCCCTCCCGGAACAGCGAGGTCCCCGCGGTGACGATCCGCGCGGTGAACGCGCGCAGCAGCTCCGCGGTGTGCGCCTCGGAGAGCGCGCGGAACAGCGGGAGGTGGCGAACGTCGGACGGGGCCAGGGTGCTCACGGCGTGCACCCTACAACGGCCCCGGCGCGGCGGGGATATGCTCTCCGCCGATGAAGCACGCTGCAGCCGACCAAGGCGTGACGCTCCTCGAGTCCCCCGGCACCCGCACCGGCGAGAGTGGCTCGCCTGAAGGTCGGAGCTGCGCCGTCGCGTTCGGGCCCCTCGGCCTCCTCGGCGTCCTCCTGCCGGGCGACGACGACGACGCCACCCTGGCCGCGCTCGTCGACGCCGTGGCGGCGCGGCGGCCCGACCTCGCCCGACTGGACGTCGCCTCCCCCGAGGGCGACGCCGCGGAGGACGTCACCATCCTGGCCCGGCACCTGGTCCGCGGCGACGCTCCGCTGGAGACGGTCCGCCTCGACGTCCGGGGT
>JBKJLX010000219.1:0-4232 GCA_046596645.1 Polyangiaceae bacterium | reverse complement strand
CTCGCGCGGTCGGGGCTGTCCGCGGCCGAGTACGCGCCCGCCAAGGTCAAGCGGGCGGTCGTCGGCTCCGGCATGGCGACCAAGGCTCAGGTCGCGCACATCGTGATGGGCATCCTGCGGCTGCCCTCGCTGCCCCGCGTAGACGCCGCCGACGCGCTGGCCATCGCCCTGGCCCACCTGGCGATCGCCCCCTTCCAGGCCTCGATGGCCCGCCTCGGCCTCTCGCCGCCGCCGACCCGCCGTCGTGCCCGCAGGGCGCCCTGAGGCTGCCAACCGGCGTCCCCGAGCGCCGGCTGGCGTAAGGCGGCCGGCCTGTGGCCGTTGTGGTAGTGCCTGGGGCCGCCGGCCCCCGGGCCCCGGGCTCGCCCCCGGTGCATCGAGAGGCGCCGGCCGCCGTCCAAGCCGGGTGAGCACGAGAGCCCCAGTGAGAGACAACCCCGCCATGTCGACCCGTGAGCTTCGAGGTTCCTCGCAGTCCCCCCGCCGCGCCTTCCTGCGCGGCCTCGCCGCCGTCGCGCTCGCCGCGGTGGTGCCCGTCGCTGCCGTCGGCACGCTGACCGTCGCTCCGGGCGAGGTGCTGGCCGCCGCCCCCACGGCGCTCGAGATCGCGGGCCGGGTGCAGACCTTCTACGACTCGACGAGGACGTTCCAGGCCGACTTCACGCAGACCTACGTCATCAAGGTCCAGAACAAGAAGAAGGAGTCGACCGGCAAGGTCGTCTTCGAGAAGCCGGGGAAGATGAGCTTCCGCTACGCGCAGCCCAACGGCAACCGCGTTGTCTCCGACGGCAAGACCATCAAGGTCTACGAGCAGTCCAACGCGCAGATGTACGAGTCCAGGGTCGAGAAGTCGCAGTACCCCGCGGCGCTCGCGTTTCTCATGGGGCAGGGCAAGCTCGCCAAGGACTTCGATCTCAAGCTGCTCGACGCGGCGACGATGAAGTTCGAGGGCGGCTACGTCCTCGAGTGCACGCCCCGGGCGGCCAGCCCGGCCTACCAGAAGATGCTGCTCTATGTGGACGGGGCCACCAGCCAGGTTCGCCGCGTCCTCATCCTCGACGCGCAGGGCAACCGGAACCGCTTCGACTTCCTGACGCCCGTGGTCAACAAGCCCGTCGCGCCGGGCGAGTTCGACTTCACGCCACCCAAGGGGACGAAGATCGTCAAGCCGTGACAAGAATTGCTTCCGCCGCAGCACCCGACGGTGCTGCAATCTCGCTCGCCACGGGCGCCCACCGCGCCTGAAGCGGCCCAGACGGCCCAGGCGTAGGAGCGAGCGGCATGAGCGGGTACGGGCCTCCGGGCGGCGGGGGCGGTTGGGGAGGCGGACCGCCCCAGGGCGGCGGCTACGGCGGTCCCCCCGGGGGTGGTCCTCCCGGCGGGCCTCCCGGCGGGGGCTGGCCTGGCGGCCCGCCAGCGGGCGCGCCGCCCGGCCACGAGCAGCCCGGCCATGGCCAGCAGCAGGGCTACGGCCAGCAGCAGGGCTACGGGCAGCAGCAGGGCTACGGGCAGCAGCAGGGCTACGGCCAGCAGCAGGGCTACGGCCAGCAGCAGGGCTACGGCCAGCAACCGGGCTACGGGCAGCAACCGGGTCACGGACAGCAGTCCCAGCTCATGCAGCCGCACCTGGCCGGTGCGGCCGCTGCCCCCGGCGCCACCGGCCGCGACCCGGACAAGCGGCGGCGCCAGGTCGGGCTCATCCTGTGGATCGTCGGCATCCTCGCGGGGATCGTCCTCAACATCCTGTTCTTTGGCGTCGAGATATTCTCCTCCAAGCGCCCCGGTGCGGTCGCCGAGGCAATGCTGTACGGGGCGATCCCCGCGCTGGGGATGCTGATCTTCTACCTGCCCATCCCGGCGGTCCTCGATCGCGCCGATCCCGAGCCGTGGTGGTGCTTGCTGATGGCGTTCCTCTGGGGCGCCATCTTCGCGACCGGCTTCGCCGGCTTCGCCAACACCGTGTTTCACATCGTGATGGATGGCGTCGTCGGCAAGCAGGCCGCGGCCTTCCTCACGCCGGTCTTCAGCGCGCCCCTGACCGAGGAGTTCGGCAAGGGGCTGGCCGTCCTCGGGTTCTTCTACTTCCTCCGCCGCGAGTTCGACGGCGTCGTCGACGGCATCATCTACGCGACGATGGCGGCGCTCGGCTTCGCTGCGGTCGAGAACATCGCCTACTATGGGCGTGCCGCGCTGCAAGGCGACGACGTCTTCGCGCTCACCTTCGTCATCCGCGGGGTCGTCGCGCCGTGGGGGCACCCCCTGTACACCTCGATGATCGGCATCGGGCTCGGAGTCGCTCGCGAGACCGAGAGCAAGGCCATGCGCTGGATCGGCCCGCTGCTCGGCTGGTGCGGCGCGACCTTCCTCCACTCGCTATGGAACTTCGTGCCCAACCTCGGCACCGGCGTGTTCCTCATCTCGCTCCTCTTCTGGTTCGTGTTCGTCGGGGTCTTCATGGTCATCGTGATCGTGCTGGTCCGCCGCAAGGGTCGGATCATCTCGGACTTTCTCCGCGACGAGGTGCTGGTCGGCAACCTCACGCCGCCCGAGGTGCAGCTCATCACCTCGACCTTCGGTCGCTTCACCTTCAACGCCCGCCGGCGCGACTTCATCCGCGCCGGGGCGCGCCTCGCGCTCGCCAAGTGGCACACCTCGCGCGCCATGAAGGGCAAGAAGCAGACGATCAGCGTCGAGTTCATCGGCCCCATGCGGCAGGAGCTGGCTCGCCTCCGCCAGTTGATGGGCGGCCGCGTCGCCTGACCACCGGTCACGGGGGGCGCGTGCGCGCGCCCTTCAGCCGCGCCAGGTACGCGGCCGCACCGCCGCCGGCGGCGCCTCTCGACGAGGCATCGCCACCGGTGCTCCCGGCGTCCGGACGGTGACCGAGACCGTCAGGACGAAGCTCGGCGGGAGCAGGTGACGCGCATCCGCCACCACCAGGTCGAGGATGGTCCGCACGTGCTCCTGCTCCGGCGCGACGATCGACACCACGAACTCGTCGACGCGCAGCGGCCGCGCCGGGTTCGATGGAGCGCCGCGACCGGCGATGACCGGGCGCGTGCCCAGGAGGAGGCCGTCGACGAGGTCGGTCACGCGGCGCGCGATGCGTCGCAGCGCGAGCAGCTCGAGGATGGCCAGCCGGTCTTCGACCTTCCCCACGTGGCTCTCCACGCGGAACGTCGCCACCACCATGGGGACGTCCGCCCAGTCGGCGAACTGGGCGTCGTCGGCCAGACCGCGCGCCAGCGCGTCCTCCGCGAGGAGGCCGGTCAGCGGGTCGCGCTGCGCGAGCCAGCGCCGCGCGGCGACGTGGCGGGGTGACGTCGCCGCGAAGCCGACCAGCATCAGCCGCATCTCGCCGAGCTGGATCTCGTGGCCGTGCCGAAGCACCGTCCTCGTCTGCCGCGCGAAGTCGTTCTCGACAAAGGTCCCGTTGGTGCTCCCCAGGTCCTCCACCAGCCACGCGCCGCGCTGCCACGTGAAGCGGGCGTGCATGAACGACACCGTCCGCTCGTCGACCACGAGATCGGCCTCGTCCGAGCGACCGATGGTGCGCGCCGGCTGGTCGAGGGGAAGCACGGTCCCGATGATTCCCGGCGAGGTCTGCGCGAACGTGACGAGCAGCGCCTGCGACGAGGGGACGAACGACGAGCCGGGCGGCGGGCCAGCGTCCAGCCCGCGCTGTGCCGACGAGGCGGCCGGCGTCTTCCCCGCCTCGACGAATCGCATCTGAGACGCGCGCGGTCGCTCCGTCGGCTCCTCGCTCAGCGCGTCGAAGATCTGCCGTAGCTCGCCGGAGGACAGCTCGCTCGGCAGGTCGAACACCGGGTGCGACCGCAGCGGCGCGGAGCGCGGAGACACGAACTGGCCCAGCGGCTGGGCGGAGAACATGTCCCAGCACACCAGCGCGGCGCGCCGCACGTCGTCGGCAGCGCGCCGCGCCACCACCACCGGGTCCGGGGCGACGATCGCCGGCACCGGCCCACGGAAGCCCAGGTGCATGACGACCGCCTTGCGGTCGGTCAGGAGGATGCTTGAAGTGTCGATCCCCCCGTGCGCGAGGCCCTGCGCGTGGATCGCAGCCAGCGCGGCAAAGAGATCGAGGGCGACGCGCCGGAACTTCTCGATCTGGACTCCGCCCTGCGGCCGCGCCGCGGCGATGCGGGCAGCGAGCACCTCGCCCTCCATGCCCTCCATGACGACCGCGGGTCCCCACCCCGTGGGGGCCCGCG
>JBKJLX010000048.1:0-2843 GCA_046596645.1 Polyangiaceae bacterium | reverse complement strand
GCTCGGTCGCGCTCACCATCGACGGCGAGGATCGGCATCGGGGTGTCGCCGGCGTTCAGAGCAGGGTGCTCGAGGAGCACGGTCGCGTCTTCCCGCGGGAGGCCGACGAGGTTCGTGCCGGGCATCTGCGGCAGATCGGTGCCCACGATGTCGCGCAGCGGGCCCAGCATGGGGGCGAAGCGCCCGGCCTCGGTGAGGCGCGGCGTGAACCAGCCGAGATCGACGCCCGGGCGCTCGTGCTCGCGTCCCAGCGCAACGGGCAGCACCTCGCTCAGGGGCGACGCGGCGTAGCGGCCCGGGCCGAAGGCGTCGGGGCCACCGACCATGACCAGGCCCCCGCCCGCCAGCACGTACCGGGCGAGCGCCGGCAGGTGCCGCGTCAGCCCGTAGACCTCGGCGTTGAAGTCCTGCAGCACCACGGCATCGAAGCTGGGGAGGTGGACGCTGAAGAGCTCGTCCACCGGGAAGGGGATGAGCGCCAGCTCGTCCTGCTTGGCGCCGACGTCGTCGGTCGGCGAGCGCAGGATGAAGAAGGCGACCACGTCGATCGACGCGTCGGCCTTGAGCCAGGTGCGGAGCGCGCGGACGTCGTAGGTGGCGCGCCCCGCGATGTGGAGCAGGCGCACGCGATCGCGCGACACCTCGATCGAGACGTAGCGGACGTCGTCATCGGGCAGGGCGTCGCCGTCGGGCGCGTCGATCGACACCTGCAGCACGCGGGCCCCGGTGCGGTGGAGCATCAGCGGCAGCGCCACCACCCCGGTCTCGCCCTCGATCTTGGCGACGCCCTCGGCGAGGACCACCGCGTCGCCCTGATCGCGCAGCTCGCGCACCACCACCGGGATCTCGCCGCAGGCGAGGCCGCCGTGGCAGCCGACCTCGACCCGGAGATCGAAGGGCTGGTGGGCGACCGCGACGCCGGCGACGCGGACCGCGCGCACCGTCGCGTCGCGCGGGGAGGTCGTGGCGAGGGGCACGGTGTGGACCGGCACGGCGAGGCCGCCCAGCGCGTCGCGCATCGCCGCCGCGACGCCGGGGTCGGCGGGCCGGTCGAGCCGCCCGTCCGACACCACGACGATCGCGCTCGGCCGCTCGCCGCCCGCGCGGGCCAGCGACTCCAGCGCCGCCACCAGATCGCTGCGCGGCATGGCGGGGGCAGAGAAGACCTCAGCGCCGGCGTCGGCGATCTCCACCGGGGGGCCGTCGCCGAAGCCGAGGAAGGTGCCGCGCACCTCGGTCGACCGCTTCTTCAGCTCGCGCAGCGCGCGCGCCGCCTCCTCGCGCCGGGTGCCCTTGCCGTCCGCGGGGAGATCGATCGACTTGGAGGCGTCGACGAGGACGAGCAGGCGCGGGCCGACCAGCGACCCTGAACGGCTCACCGAGACCGGGCGCAGCAGCGCCGCGACCAGCGACGCCAGCGCGAGGATGCCGGTGATCGCGACCAGCGGCGCCGCGCCGCGCCGCGGGGCGCGCACCAGCTCCACCACCAGGAGGACGAGGCTCGCCGCCGCCAGCACCAGCGCGGCGAGGACCCACGACCGCGCCAGGTCGCCGCTGGCCTCGAGGTGGGTGGTCACGAAAACGCGTTCGCTCCCGCGCGCGTCAGCGCGCGGAGCCGCGCCGGCGCATGAGGTGCTCGGCGTGGACCTGGTCGTCCTTGTAGTTGGAGCAGAGGACGTACATCGCGACGTTCACCGCCATCCGCGTCGCCTCCTCGCGCTGCGACTCGGAGCCGCCCTCGATCGACATCGAGGGGACGTTGCCGGCGCCGGTGGCCAGCGCTCCGAGGACGTCGTGCCTGGAGAAGACGACTTGCACCGCGCCACCGCGGACGATGGCTTCGAGCTTGGGCGGGCCGGCGACCCGGCCCGCCGCGCGGCGCAGCAGGTAGAAGGACCGGAAGACGACGTTCTCGGGGCCGATCGCGATGGGCGTCTGCTCGGGGACGACGCGCTGCAGCTCGCGCCGTGCCGCCCGCCCGAAGGCGCCGGACGACGGGTCCTGATCGTCGACAAAGAGGATGCCACCCAGGGTGAGGAAGCGGCGCAGGTTGCCGGCCTCGCGTGGGGTGAGCGCGGCGACGTCCCCGGCGGCGGACCAGATGGCGAACGGATCGGCGAGGAGGTCCGGCGCGTCGGCTCGGACGGTGGTGGGCCGGAGACGCGCCGGGGCGCTGGTGCGACGGGCCAGCTCCTCGGCCCACTTCGCCGGTGCGGTCGACCGCACGCCCTCCCACTTCGAGTTGCCGGTGAGGACGACCCGCGGGTGGAAGGCACCCTCCTCGCCGAAGGCGGCGGCATTGCGCGTGCGGCCAGCGACGCCCAGGGCGATGCCGGTGCCGAGCGCCGCGCGAAGCGCGTCCCTCCGGCGCATCACTCGAAATCCTCCACGTGCCATGCGCCGCCCTCGCGGCGCATGCGGACGATGTGGCCGCCCGGGACCTCGACCACGGCGAGGTCGCCGGTGACGTGCACGTCGAGCCCCTCCGGCCGCTCGAGCCCCACGACCAGCGAGCGCATGTCGGCCTCGATCGCCTCGCGCGTGCGCTTGGAGAGCACGCGCAAGAGGCCCGCGTAGGATCGACGGGCCAGCACCCGCCGCAGCGACTCCAGCGCCTGGGTCGGCGTGCGCGCCGCGGCGGGGAGCGCGTCGGCCCCGGCGACCTTGAACTCGCCGTCCTCGACCACCAGCGCGGCGTGCTCGCCGTCGCCGTAGGGGACCTGCGCCTCGGCCGTCACCTCGGTGGCGGGCGAGGCGATCGCCTTGGCGAGCTCCTTCAGCTCCTGCCGCTGGTCCGCGACCTTGCTCGCCAGCTCGTCCCGCGTGAGGACGGCGCGGCTCCG
>JBKJLX010000719.1:0-12798 GCA_046596645.1 Polyangiaceae bacterium | reverse complement strand
ATCGACGAACGAGGCGGCGCCCTCCCGCGCGTCGTGGCGCGCAACGTCAAGCTCACTCGAACGGCGAAGGGAGCTTCGCCGCCCCCTCCTCCCGCACGCGCTCGGGGCGCCGGTCGTAGCGCGAAGTTTGCTTCGGATCCGAGTGGCCCACGAGATGCTGCACGGTGACGAGATCCACCTCTCGATCCAACAGATCGCCGATGTAGCTCCGTCGCAGATCGTGCGGCGAGAAATGCAAGAGCCCCGCGCGGCGGATGGCGCGCCCCACCGAAAGGTAGAGCGTGCCGCCGCTGATGCGCCCCCCGAGATCGATGCTCCGCCCCGTGTGAATCGGCACGAGCAACGCGCCCGGCGACATGCCGCGCACATCAAGCCATGCGTCTATCGTCGTCCGCGCCCACGGCGGAAGCGGCACCGTGCGCTGTTTGTTGCCCTTGCCCAGCACCTGCACCCCGCGCGCGCTGAGGCTGCCGACGTCGGTGCGCGACGCCTCCGAGCGGCGCAGCCCCGCCCCGTAGAGCAGCGAGAACGCCGCAGCGTCGCGGCGCGCCAGCGGCTCCGTCTTCGAGGCGAGATGCGCGAAGAGCTGCCGCAGCTCGTCTCGCGTGACTGCGCGGCCGGCTATCTCCCGCGAGCCCGGCACTGGCCGGAAATCGCACAGCTCGCCGCGCTGCGCTTGCCCCAGCACGCCCGCACGCACCGCCGCCAGCGTCACCCCGCGGAGCGCGGCCATGGTCAGATTTGCCCCGCTGGGCGCGCGCGTGTCGGCGACGAACGCCCGCAGCGCCGCCACGTGAAGCGGCGTCAGCTGCGCCCACGGGAACCCCGCGAGCGGCGCTCCGTAGAAGCGAGCGATCCGCCGAAGCTCCGCGAGCATCGTCACCCGCGACGAGTCGGCCGAGAGCCCGAGCAGGTAGAGCGCCCCCGGATCGTCGCGCGGCAGCTTGCTGCGGTGGGTGACGTGCGAGAGCGACTTGGCGCGCGCGTCGGTTTCCACCATCGACTCCGGCAACGCGAACGAGAGGGCAGGGGGCATCCCTTCTGCGACGTCTGGCACCCCGTCAGCATTCTAGCGGCGTCGCAGATCGGTCGGACCGAGTCGCACCGGAACGCGCGCGCCGCGCTGCGCACGCGCCCATGATGTCGACACGGAACCGAGGTGCAGCGGTGCGCCTGGAACTAGAACCGCGGTCGCGCCGGCGGTGCGTCGTCTGTCTCGAAGGCAGGCGCCGCGACGTCGACGGCGCAGCCCTCTGCGCCGTCTGCTCCCGCGCGTGGGAGCGCGCCGGAGGCGGCGACGTGCTGCGGTGGGCCAGTGCTCGCGCGCGCCGCTTCGAGCGCGCGCGGTGGACCCGCAAGAGCTAGAACCACCTCGCCCGGTGCGCCGCGTACGCCCCGCCCGCGAGGGCTGCGACGACCAGGACGCCGAGCCCGACCGAGCGGCTCGACTCCGCCGCCGCCACGGCGTCGGGCTGGCCCAGGCGCGCCGCCACCTCCGCCGCGTGCCGCCGCACCGCATCCGCGTACCCGTCGATCGCCTCGGCGGCGCACCGCGGATCGGTCGTCTTCGGCTCCGCGCCCGCCTTGACCGCCTCCGGGCACAGCCCGCCGAAGTAGTGCTCTCGATGCATCGCCGCGCACACGTCGCGCGCTGACGCGCCCCGCGCGAGCCCCGCGCGCGTGAGCGGCCGCAGCTTGACGAGGTGGCGCAAGAAATCCGCCGCCCCCTCGTCGTGGCTCGCGTACCGCCGGAAGCACGCGCGGAAGCTTCGACCGTCCGGGAAGCGGTCTCCGTGGAGAGCGCAGCCCGGAGACGCGCACGCCACCGAGCCGATCCACGGCAGTTCGATCGGCCGCTCGGTGCACTGCACCGCGCCCCAGTTGTTGGAGCCCTCCATGGTGGAGCCCGCAGGCCACGCCCCATACCCGGTCTCGTGCCGCGCGATGGCCAGCGCCACCTGCACCGCGAACGGCGACGGTTCCAGAAGCTCGCGCGGCCAGACGCGCTCGACGATCACCGCCGCCGCCTCGGTCGACACGCCCCCGACCCCGACGGCGCCGAGCGCGACGCCGCCAAGCTCCGCGCGCGTCGCCTGCGTGCGCCTCGCCGCCGCCCGCGGCTCCTCGCCGAACCTCGCGCCCCGGATGCTCGGCTCCGCCCACCGCCACGCCGTCCCGTCGTACATGACGACGCTCGCGTGGTCGGGTTGGATGTCGCCGCGCGCGTCGGGCGGGCGCACGAGCAGCGCGAGCCTCGCATCCACCGCCACCGAGCGGGCGAGAGCGAGGAGCAGGCGCGCCGAGTCGTCGCAGTCGCCGACGCCCGTTTCCCAGGTGCTCCACGCTGACGCCATCGTCTCCGGACCCTCGTCGAGGAACCGCACGCGCTCGCGTACCGCGCGGTGCAGCGCCTCGGGCAGCTTCGACGCATCGACGCGCCCCGCGGCGTCGCTCGGCACCTTGGCCGCGATGGCGACGGCCAGGCGCCGCACGCGATCGTCAAACCGCGAGTCGTGCCAGGCCAGCAGATCGAGCAACTCGACGCGCGTCCGCTGCGATGGGCAGTCCACGCGGAGCCGTCCGCCCGGCATCAGGGCGAAGCGGCATCCGAGCTTCCCGATCGCCGCGGCCAGCTGCTCTCGCGCGCCCTCCGGCTCGTCGGCGGTCGTTGCGTGGATCGACTTCATCAGAACGGCACTCCCTCGCCTGCGCAGTCGGCCCGCAGCGCGTCGGGCCCATCGAACGACACCGCGCCGCGGCGCGTCCGGTCAAGGCGGCCGGCGGCGCCGCACCTCGTGCAGCGCACGCGCCCGCGCGAGACCTTGGGCTCGTGATGCCGCACGCGGAGCGCGGCGAGAATGCGCCGCTCCGCGGTGTCCGCAGGTAGCGCGCCCCCGGCGAGCGCCGGCGCGCCGCGCGCGAGCTGCGCCGCGCGCGTTTTTTCCTCCGCGCGGTAGTGGCGAGCGCCCTCGGCGCCGTGATCGCGCTGCTCCTCCGCCTCGGCCCACTGCGCGATCAGGTCCTCGCGATTTTCCTCGAAGCCCTCGACCACGGCGGATGAGACGTCCAGCGAGCGATGGGCCCGGAGGAAGTCCGGGCCGCGCCGGCGGTAGCTCGCCGCCGTCCGCGCGATGACGTCGCGCGCGACGCCCGGGCGCGCGAAGTACCAGCCCGCCGCCGCCGGATGCGAGGCGTCGGCGGTTGCATTCTGAACGTCCGCCACGAGCAGCTGGATCCGCTCGCGCGTCATCGCCTTTCCCGTCCACGGATCGACGATCGGCGCCGTGCGGCTCCGACCGCGGGAGACGATCGCGCGCTCGCCCGACTCCTCCGCGGCTCGCCGCTCGCCTCGCGCCTCGCGCCGCGCCTTGCGCGACAGCTCTCCGGCCGTCGCCTTGGCCTCGCTCGTCAGGGCGGACGCTCGAATGCGGCACCGCCGCTGCGCCGCTCGGCGCCGGCGATCCGCCGCCGCTTCCGCCGCACGCACGTCGGCGCGGGTCTCTGCGTCGACCTCGCGCCGCTCGCGCCGGCAGAGCGCCGCCGCAGCCTTGCGCGACGCCTGCACGCGGCCGCGGTGCTCGTGCAGCTCCTCGGCGGCGCCAGGGTTGCGGCGGCCCGGGTTGCGCCGCCGGCGCGCCTTCGGCCGGCGCGTCACCAGGTAGACGGCTCCGACGGCGACGGCGCCCAGGGCGACGACGACGACCCACCGCGGGATCGCCGGCTCCTCCCCGGGCGGCGCCGCCGCGCCGAGCATCAGCGCCCGATCCACGCTCGCCCCTCGCGGCTGGCGAGCACGACGACCAGCGCGCCGCCGACGAGCAGCCCGAGCATGATCAGCCGCTCCGAGCCTGCGGCGGTCTCATCCTTGGGAGAGACCGGCATCACGCCCACCTCGACCCCGCGGCCCGCGGCCTGTTCGTACCAGCGTTGCAGCTCGAGGTGGCGCGCCTCGCACTCGTTGTAGACGCTGGGCGCGTTCCAGAACGTGCGGCCGCTGGTCGTCAGGTGGTAGGCGCGCCAGCCGATGAGCCACCCTTTCCACTGCGCCACCCACTGCGGATCGCGCTGGCTCACCTTCGACTGGTCGATCGCGACGTCGAGGCGGATCGCGTCGCGCTGCACCTTGTCGAGGTACGCCTGAGCGTCGGCGGCGCTGATGTACTGCAATCGCTTCTGGGTGGTGGTCATGCGATTCCCGCGGGACGCTCCAGCGTCGCCAGTTGCGAATAGTCGGTGTAGCTCCGATCGTGATGTTCGGAGCCTCGCCCGCCGGGCTGCACCGGCACCCCCTGCGCATCGAACCACCCGCCGTTGCGGGCGCGCCCTGGCGAGACGACGTCGGGCGGCACGGCTCTCACCCACTGCTTGCCGCAATTGGCGACGACGCGCGGATCGCCGACGTGCGCCGCCAGCTGCTCGAGCACGGCTAGATCGTGCTCGTCGCACATGGCGCGCCCCATCATGCGCGCCGCGTCGGCGGCCGTGCGGACGAGCTGCACCGGCCGGAGGCGCACGCCGACGCGCCACGCGTCGCGGAGCGTCGCCATGGTGCAGAGCTGCGCGCCCTGGCCCTCGCGCGCCGCCACCTGGAGCAGGTCCCCGTAGGAGAGCCGGGCGAAGAGCCCCGAGCGCGCGTCGAGCATCGGCAGCCGCATCACCTCGACCTCGCCGACCCGGACCCACCCCGACGGATGCACGATGGCGGCGCCCGGGGGCGTGCGGAAGACGTCGACGCCACCTCCACCTCCTCCGGGCGCCGGCGGGCCGCTGGAAGCTCCCACGCCCGACGCGACGAGCCCCGCGACGACGCCCACCGCCGCGCCGGCCGCGATGCACGCGGGGCGGGGCTCCGCGGCGTAGCCCGCCGCGGCGCCGAGCGCGCCGAGGCCGAGCACCAGGGCCGCGCTCACCTCGTCGCCACGTAGAGCGCGCCGAGCGCCGCGACCGCGATCAGTCCGATCACGACCGGCGAGACCCCGGAGGGCTCCTCGCCGCTTCCGCCCGGGCCGCCGCCGCCTCCCGGCTGGGGCTCGGCCGGGCTCCACGGCGTGGGGATCGGGATGTCGCCGGCCGGCGGGATGACCTCGCCACTGCCGGGCGCCGGCGAGCCGCCGGGCGGGATCAACTCGTTGATCCACTGCACCCGATCGACCGCCATCGGCCCGGATGGATCGGTGCGAAGGCCGGTGGCGACGTGCGTCCAGCTGGTGTCATTCTGGCGGCCGACGGTGAGGTGCGCCGGCGCCTCGCCGCGCTCGTACACCGCGACATCGGAGAAGCCCATCCGCGAGAGCACGACGGGCAGAAGAGGCGCCTCGAGGAACGACGGCGCGGCGCCGGCGCTGTACCTCACGCCCTGCACGAAGTTGTAGGGGACTCCGGTGGTCACCGTGCGCGTGGTCGCGGGGCGCGTGATGCCTCCTCCGCCGAAGCTCGGCGGAGCGAGCAGGGGACGTGTGGTCGTGGTGACGGACCCTGTGCGGCTGCGGATGAGCGACGCGCGCGCGGTGGGGGCAGGGGCGATGCGGAGCATAGGGGAAACCTCGGAAGGGGGTGGATGGAGTGGAGGAAACCGCGGGGCCTACCGCGTGACGACAAGGACGACGGCGGCGAGCACCAGGAGACCGCCGAGCAAGCCCGCGAGACCGCCGCCGCTCGCGCGCGCGGGCGCCCAAGCCCAGGGCCGATCGTCGCCGCGCGCGTCGACGCGTACCGACACGTGCACATGGTGCCGGTGAGGGTTGGGCCCGTCGTAGGGGCGCCAGCCCTCGGCGGCGCGCGCGCGGTTGAAGATCCGCGCGTTCCAAATAACGTACGTGACCCGCGGATCTTCGATGGAGGCGAGCGCGATGGCGCCCGCGTCGCACCCGCTCGCCGGATCGTGCGTGATGTCCACCGCGTCGCCGGTGTTGTGGTCGCTCGCGCCCTTCTGGTGGGTCGCGTCGCCCATGATGCCGTCAGAGCGCAGATCGCGCCCGGGCCATCGCGCGTCCGCGTCGCGCACCGCGGCGACGCAGGCCGGAGCTCGCGGATCGCCCAGCCCGCCGGCGGCGCCCGCGACGCCCGCCGCGCGCCAGGACTTGGCCCCGACCACGCCGTCGGGCACGAGCCCCGCGGCCGCTTGCCACGCCCTGGTTTTCGCCTCGGTGCCCGGACCGAACACTCCATCCGCGGTCGCGCCGGCGAGGCGCTGCCACGTCTGGACGTCCGGGCCGCTCGAGCCTCGCCGGATGGTGCGCACGGCTTCCCGCCGCTTTCAGACGCCCGCGGCGTTGGCGCCGAAGTAGCCCGCGAGCGCGCCGGCGACGCCAGCGAGGATCGCCCACTTCTTAGCCCCCTTCGCTCCGCCCTTCTTCTTGCCGATCTTGTAGCCGACCAGCGCGCCGACCGCGCCGCCACCGGCGCCGATCGCCAGCTGCGTGGTGGACGCCTCGCGCGGATCGAGCGCGCGCTTTTCGCCGTAGCCGGTGAAGTTGGCCTGCTGGAAGGTGAGTAGCTTGCTGGTCGGCTGATAGGTGGGCGTCGCGGTGCGCATGAACATCTTGGATCCTCCTGGTCTCGACACATTTCCGCCGGTGACGGCGATCGAGCGCTTCCCGCCCGGCATGGGGAACCGCGCGCGGATCGCGCGCTCTCGGCACTCCCACGCCGTGGGATCGAGCATCGCGCCGCGCCGCGCGAGCGTGGCGGCTCCCATCGGCGAGAGCGCGTCGGCCGTGTCTCGCGCCTTGGCGACCTTGATCGCGGCAGAGCGCGCGCAGCCCGCGTTGATGAGTCGCGTGTAGATGAGCGCGAAGGGGCCAGACCCGGGGCTCGCCAGCGCCTGCGACTCGATGCGCTGGGCAATGCCCGCCTGCACGTTGGCGTTCGCCACGCCGAGCGCCGAGCCCTCACTCTGGCACCACGCCGAGACCCATCGATGGATCTCCGAGCGCGCTAGGCCGTCCTCGCGCATGCGGCGGATCGCGTAGACCAGATCGCGCGCCTTCTGCGTCGGGATCGGGTGCGGCTGGCTTTCCCATCCCAGCCGCGCGTCGTAGTCGCCCACCGCGCGCCACAGAGCGATCCGCCTCGGACCGCAGGCGTCGCGCGTGTTGACCATCGGCACCGGCGCTTTCTGTGGGCCGAAGGGCCCGCGCACGTCGGCGTCGTCTCCGTCGCTCTCGATGAGCGAGATCAGCCCTGCGACGGCCGCGCCGACCCCCACCGCGATGGCGCCCACGCCGGTTGCAGAGACGGCGCCGAGGCCGGCCGCAGCAGCGACGGTCGTCGCGGCCGCGGCGATGGTCGTGCCGCCGACGGCGGCGGCGGCGGTGCCCACGACTCCGGCGCCGGCCGCTGCGCCCGAGAGGATATCGGCAAATGTCGTCATCGCCTCCCACGCTAGCCGATGCATGGGACCCCATGCAATCGAGCTTGACTTCGGAGCGTGCGCCCGAAAGCATGGGAGCCCATGGATGATGCCAGCGGCTGCCACTGCACCGGCCCACAGCTCGGGCTCGTCTCGCGGCGCCAGCCGTTGCCCGCGTTCCGGCCCGCCCTCGCGCGCTCCGCTTCGCCCGCCACCCAGCGCGCCCCGCTCCCGGCCCTGCCGACGCGCGGCGGCGGCTCGCCCCCCGGCCTTCGCATCCCCTCGCGCGGCGTCCCGTCCAGCACCGGCCGCGGGCTCGCCATCGGATCAGGCGGCATGCCCCCCGGTCTCGCCCGCGGCCTCGCCGGTCGCGGCATCGTCTCCGGCGGCGCCCGCGAGCCCCTGAAGAGTACCAGCCCCGTGGAGCGCACCGCCGCGGCCGTCTCCGAGGCGGCGCCCGTCACCACCGAGCGGCTCCGCTCCATCGCCGCAGCGATGGGCGCGCCTCCCGAGGTGACCCGCTCGCCCTCGCGGCGCCTCCTCGTGCAGGCTCTCGGGATCGACGCCGTGGCCCAGGCCGGCGGCATCGACACCCCCGAGCTGATGCGCCGCGCGTCCGTCGCGCCACAGGAAATCATGCGCGCTTCGCTGCACCTGCCGGACGCCGCGCTCCTGGTGCCCGACGTGATGCGCGTAGTCGGCTGGCGCAGCTCGCGCTACCCGGCCGGCGGGTGGTTCCCCACCGCGCAGGGCCTCGGCTCCGTCGACATCTTCCCGGAGTCAGGCGGCAGCCAGGACGGCTTCACCACGCCCAACGAGCAGCCCTGGAGCGGCAGTGGCGACACCGGCGGCGACCAGCCCGGCAGCGGCTCCGCCACCGGCCAGCCGCTCGACATTCCCAAGACGCCCGGCGCCGTGCCGTTCCGCGCGGGCAACTGGGATTTTCGCGAGGGTACCTACACCCTCGCTCAGGGAGACACGCTCTGCGGCCTCGGGATCACCTACCTCGGCGGCATGTGCGCCCGGGGGATCACGGATATCTGGCCGCTCCAGGAATTCCGGTTCTCGAAGTGCCCGAGCCCGACCCCGCCGAGCTACACCAAGTGCGCCGACGGCCGCCCGGTGCCCGCTCCTGGCACGCGCTTTCGCATGCCCCAGGAGGCGATCGACCGCGCGAAGCGCTGGTACGACGAAGGCCACCCCGGCGCGCCCGCGACGCCCGGCGCGCCCGGCTACGGCAACGACGCACCGGGCAGCCCGGACAAGAAGCCGAGCCCCAAGAAGCCCGGCGGCGGCTCGCAGTCCTCGGCGTCGAGCTTCATCGACAAATACAAGTGGCCCCTCCTCGGCGCTGGCGTCGTCGCCGTCGCTGCCGTCGCCCTGACCTGAGCACCGTGTGGCGACCCTTCGACTACCCGGGCTTCCGCCGGTCGACCTCGACGACGTGGCCGCGATCGTGCGCAACGTCGGCGACGTCGCGGCGGCCGTCCACCGCATCCGCAACGGCGGCGCGGCTCTCGTGGAGCGCACGCCGAACGCTGCGCGCGAGCGCACGCCGGCCCGCGCCGGTCGCGACTACATGGCGAAGCACGGCGGCCACGACGGATGGCGGCGCCCTCCGCTCCGCGGTCTCGTCTATCCGTCTCCGGACCTCATCGGCGGCGAGCCTTGGGTTTCGGAGATGGGTGCGATCACCCGCATTGGCTACACGACCGCGAAGCGCGCTGGCGGCGAGTGGGACGACGACGGCGGCGACGAAATCGAGGAGTTCATTCACGACTTCGAGGCGCCGCGGCCGCTGCTTTGTTTCTCGTCCAGCGGGCTGATCATCGTGAGAAATCGTTCCGAATACACCGTCGAAGACGGAGGGATCACAGGGTGACATGAGCAAGCGAAAGACCCCCAAGCGCGGCGCGAGCGGACGGTTCAAGAAGGACGGTCGCAAGAACAAGCGCACGCGCCGCCGGAACCCGTCCACCAGCGTGGCGCGGTCGAGCAACCCCACGCGCAAGAGCAACCCCGCGCGCCGCAGCTCGAACGGGCCCCGCCGCAGCTCGAACCCCACGCGCCGCAGCAACCCCGCGCGCCGCAGCTCGAACCCCACGCCCAACCCGTCGCGGCGTCGCCGCCGTCGTCGGAACCCCGACCTCGGTCCGGTCGGCAAGCTGCTGATCGCCGGGCTCGTCGGCGTCGGCGCGCTCTACGGCGTGACGATGGGCGCGAACTACGCGGCCAACAGGGGAGCCGATCCGAAGCTCGTGGCCGCTGGCATCGCGGCCGTGTCGGGTGGCGTCGGCTACCTCCTCCGCAACGCCTCGCCCCCCGCCTCGCTCGCCGTCGCCGGCGTCGGGATCGGAATCGGCGGCACCATGCTTATCGGCGCTCTGACCGGGCCCGAGAAGCAGCAGCAGCAGCAGGGCCCGCAGTTCAACCAGAGCGCTTTCCAGGGCGGCGGCCAGCTGAGCGGCCTGCACGCCCGATCGCTCCGCGCCGTTGAGCAGGTCGTCGGCGCCTACGGCTACCCGGAGGTGGATTCCGTCCCCTACGAGTCCAGCGATTCGCTCGGCCTCTACAGCTGATCCGCCTGCGCGCGCGCCCAACCCCGGCGCGCGCGCCTTCTTCCCACACCCCAACTTCCGGGCCTACGAGCCCCCCAGACAAGGCGCGCACCCATGGCCCAGATTCAGATCATCGACAACGATACGATCCAGGTCGGAAACGACATGTTCCAGCGGTCGGAGGCGCGCCCCTACTACTCGGCGATCTACGTCGACGCGCCGCGCACCGGGGCGGCGGGCGCCTTCACGTACACCATCCCCGCGGGGTTCGAGGCCCGCGCGTTCTCCTACGCCGTCGGCGGGGACATGGGCGCCGCCGGCCGCTCGGGTCGCATCGCGACCGACGCCGACACCAACCTGGAGGACGAGCGCCGGACCAACAACGGCGAGGTCGTGATCGTCGAAGGCCTCGGGATCGAGGTCATGGCCGGCACCGATCCGGAGCTGCTCCGCCTGGCCTCGCGCGACTTCACCGCGGCGATCGAGCGAGGCGGCGGCAAGTCGCGCGATCTGCTCGGTCACATCACCCAGTGGCCCGGCGGCGGCGGTCTCGCCGGCGTCCAGGAGAGCAGGAGCGGCCTGCAACCTCTCGGCGGCGGACGTCCGCTCGTCGGCCAGGTGCAAAACGGCGTTCCCCACACCAGCAACCTTCGCAAGCTCCCCGTCCCGTTCGTGTGGACCCCCAACGGTCGAGGACAGTCGAGCTTCGCGGTCAAGCTCCGCGCCGAGCGGGCGATCGCCTACGTCTCCGCGCAGCTCGAGCCGGTCGCGGCCGCTGGCGTGCTCGCGTACACGATGCCGGCCAACGGCGCGCTCGGCCTCGATCTCATGGTGCGCCTCGACTGCGCGGTCTTCGCGCCCGTCGCCGGCTGAACGTCGCCCCTCGCCCCCCTTCGGCGCGCGCACCTCCCGCGCGCCGCTGGCGGTGCGCCTTCGCTCGAAGGAGCCCCCGTGGATTGTAGAAAGGCCGTCGTCATGTCGTCGCGCTCCCCGTTCCCCTACGACGGCCCCCAGCGGGCGCCCTACGACCCCCGCCAGCAGCAGGCGCTGGCGAGCTACGACGCCCAGGCGGGCGAGCGCGGCGCCATCTCCACCGCGGCGGGCGATGACGTCGCGATCGTGCGCACGCAGCGACCGATCCGCGCGCTCATCGCCGCGACCGGCCTGGCCTCCATCGCCCAGAACGCCGAAACCCTCGGCGCCGAAATCCTCGCCCCGGAGGACGGGTGGATCGAAGAGCTGGTGCTGGGCGCGCAGGACAAATCCGATCAGTCGATCGTGCGCTGGGCGCTGCACATCAAGATCAGCACCCCGCCGCGCAACGAGGCGATCGCGACGGACGGCAGCGGCCCCGCGTACGTGCCGTTTTCGGCGCTCTACGACGACGGGCGCCCGGTGCCGCTCGAGATTTTCATCCGCCAGAACCAGCGGCTGACGTTCGACGTCAAAAACCTCTCGCTCACCGCGATCGCCTACGTGCCGATCGTCGTCGCCCGCTTCCGCCCCACGGCGGGCTAACCCGGCCCCATGGGCTCGCGGCTCGAAAAGCCGGAGTGGAACGTCCCGGCGCGCGTGGCGCGCGGGGGCGTTCTCGCCTCCGTCACCACCTCCACCGTGCTCGACATGGTCGGGCGCTGGTCGCAGTTCGTGGTCGTCATCCGCGCGCCCGCGGCGTGGGACGCGGCGCACGTGCTGACGGTGCGCGCGACCAACCGCGGCGCGGCGCCCGCGGTGCTCGTGGTCACGCTGAGCGAGCTGGACTGGCAGACCATCGACGGCGGCCTCGTCGAGGCCGTCGTTTCTGTCGCGAATCGCCCGTGCGAGGGCTTCGTGGTCGACCTCGTGAGGGGCGCCGCGCTTGGCGATCCTGGAGAGGCTACCCTCATCGCCGAGGCGCGTGGCGAGCCTGACGGCAGCGCCGCCCCGACCGCGGAGCGCGCGGACCTGACGATGCGCCCTCGCGCCCTTCCGCAGGTGTCGATCGTTGCGCTCGGTCTCGACTCCGTGACCGGCGTGCTTCGCGCGCTCGCCGTCGACGCCACGGGCGCACTGGAGACCGCATGACCCTTCGCTCCGCGGAGTGCATCGTCTGGAGCCCGCCGCAGCGGCTCTCGCGCGACGACGTGAAGCTCGGCCCCACGACGCGTCACACGGTGCTCGATCTCGTGGGCCGCTGGTCCGATCTGGTCGTGACGCTGCGCCTGCCGACGGTGTGGACCACCGGCGCGCACGTGCTCACGATTCGATCCAAAAACCGCGGCGCCTCGCCGGCGGTGCTCGTCGTGAAGCTGAGCGCGCTCGACTGGCAGACGATCGACGGCGCGCAGAAGGAGGCGATCGTCAGCGTCACGAACCGCCCCGGCGACGGCTTCGCCGTGGAGCTTCAGCAGGTCGACGCGCTCACCGCGGAGCAGCTCGCACTGGCCGCAACCATCGTGGCTGAGGCGCGCGCCGAAGGCGGTGGCGCGCTCGTCGCTGAGCGCGCCGATCAGTCGATCACACCGCGCGCGCTGCCGCAGGTGCAGGGGGTGCTCCTCGGCTGGGACGCGGCCACGAGCATGTTCCGGCCGCTCTCCGTCGATGCGGCGGGCGCGCTCGACACCGCCGGCGGCGGATCGGATGCCGACGGGTTTTTCTTCGGCGATGGCACCGACGGCAACCTTACGGTTTCGACGTCGATCACCGTGCAGAACGCCCGCCCGATGTATTACGAGACGTTGACGCTCTCGCCGGGCGGCGTGCTGCTCACCAACGATCCGATTTTCTGCCGCCGGCTCGTGCTCGCGGGCGGAAGAATCGATCGCTCCGGCTTGGTCGGCATCTCCTGGGGCGGAGCCGGCGGCACCGCGATCGCCGCAGCGATTCTGGGAAGCGGAGGCGACGGTGGGG
>JBKJLX010000485.1:0-6629 GCA_046596645.1 Polyangiaceae bacterium | reverse complement strand
GCTGACGTGCTGGTGCGCGGCGATCGCGTGGTCGTGGTCGGCGAGGTCGCGCCCGAGGTGCGCGCGCGCGCCGAGCTGGACGCGCGCGGCGCCGTCGTGGCGCCGGGGTTCGTCGATGCGCACGCCCACGCCGAGCCCATCTCCGGGGCGCCGCTCCTGGTGGCGCAGGGCGTGACGACGATCGTGGTCGGCCAGGACGGCCGCAGCCCGGGCGACGGCGGTGACGTCGGCGAGTGGATGCGCGCCACCGAGGCCAGGCGGCCGGTGGTCAGCTTCGCCACGCTGGTAGGCCACGCCTCGGTCCGCGTGCGCGCCGGGGTCGGTGCGTCGAGGACGCCCTCCCCCGCCGCCCTGGCGCGCATGGTCGCGCTGGTGGACGACGCGCTGGACGACGGGGCGGTCGGCCTGTCGACCGCGCTCGAGTACGCCCCCGGACGCGAGGCGGGCAGAGACGAGCTCGCCGCCGTGGCGACGCCGGTCGGGCGGCGCGGCGGAGTCGTGATGAGCCACCTGCGGAGCGAGGACGACGACGCCATCGCAGCTTCCCTCGACGAGCTCGTCGATCAGGGGCGACGCTCCGGGGCGCGCGTCCACGTGGCGCACTTCAAGGTGGTCGGCGGGCGGGGCGCCGCGCGGGCCGAGGCGTTGCTGGCGCAGCTTGCGGCGGCGCGCGCCAGCGGCGTCGCGGTGACCGCGGACTGGTACCCGTACACCGCGAGCTACACCGGCCTCGAGATCCTCTTCCCCGACTTCGCGCGCCCGCCGCACGATTACGACACCGCGAGGCGCACGCGGAGGGACGCGCTGCGAGCACACCTCCGGCAGCGGGTGCTCTCGCGCAACGGACCGGAGGCGACGCTCTTCGGCACCGGCCCGTTCGCCGGCAAGACGCTGGCCACCGCCGCACAGGAGCGCGGGATCGCATTCGAGGACGTGCTCCTGGACCTGGGGCCGGGCGGCGCGAGCGCGGCCTACTTCGTGATGGACGAGGCGCTCCAGGAGCGACTGTTCCTCGACCCCCAGGTCATGGTGGGGAGCGACGGCGGCGGCGGCGGCGGCCACCCGCGCGGAGCGGGCAGCTTCGCGCGCATCCTCGAGGAGATCGTGGGGCGACGGGCGGTGATGCCGCTGGAGGAGGCCGTCCGCCGGATGACCAGCCTGCCCTCGACGACGCTCCGCCTCGGGGACGACCGCGGCGTCGTCGTCGCCGGCGCGATGGCCGACCTGGTCGTGTTCGTGCCGTCCGAGGTGCGCGCGCGGGCGACCTTCACCGTGCCGCGCGCCGTGGCCGCCGGCATGCGGCACGTGGTGGTCGCGGGGCAGCCGGTCCTCGTCGACGGACGCGCCACCTCGGCGCGACCGGGAAGCGCCCTGCGCGCCGCGTGGGGTCGTCCGTCGCCGCGCTGAGACCGGCTCCTCAGCGAGGGACGAAGCGGAAATAGGTCACGACGGCGCCGACCAGCGCGCCCACGACGAAGCTGGCCAGGCCGACGATGGCGAGGACCTCGGCGCCGTAGCCGGCCATGCGGGGCACCGGTGGCGGCGCGAGATCCGGGGCGCCCCCGGGGGCGTCCATCTCGGGAACGAAGTCCTCGACCGAGGTCGTGAGCCCGCAGGTCTTCAGGAGATCGGTGCACTGCTTGAAGAAGAGGTCGTAGCCGGCCTGATCGAGGTCGAAGGACCGGCTGGGAAAGCGCTGTCGGTGCATGCCAGCGAGGCTGCCCCAGGTGCGGAGCATCGCCTGGCGCGACGGAATGTCGAGCCACCCGCAGGTCACCGCGGGCGGCCCCGGCACCTCGGGCTGCAGCGTGATCGACTGGCGCGCGCGGCGGCCACCGCCGGTGCTCATATCCTCGGGCACGACCAGAGCCGGCCTCAGCGGGACGCCGCCATGGATGCGTGTGCGCGCGAAGATCGTGTCGAAATACCGACCGAAATCGACGAGGCTCTGCGCGACTTGGGTCCGTTTCGGATCGTACACCGGCCGGTGGAGTGTCTCACTGCGCCCGCGGCGAGACCAGAAACTCGCGAGGGTGGTCCGTCTGGCAAGCTACCTGCGCACCACCAGCGAGGGCGCGCGGGCGTACGCAGGGGCGGCCGCCTCGTCGTAGAGGCGGGCCGAGGCCTCGGGGCACGCGAGGGTCCCGGCGAGGGCGAACCGCACCGGGATCCGCTTGGGCAGCGGTGTGGCCTGCGACGGCGCAGCGACCTCGACCAGGAGCGCGCCGGGGACCGCGCGGACGCCCTCGACCGCCTCCGCCAGCGACACGCCCGCGGGGAGCGGCAGCCTCACGAAGGCCCTGGTCTCCCGGGGCCGCAGGCTGCGCGCGGTGAGCTCGACGACGCCGGTCCCGCCGGCGCGCGGACGATCCGACCAGGTGACGACGAGCTGGAGCGGTGACGCCAGGAGCTCGGCGGCCGGCGCGCCGCGCACGGCGATCTCGCGCTCCAGCCGGATCAGCGCGCCGCCCGGCGCCTCGATGCGCAGCGCGGCCGCGCGGAGGGAGACCGGGAGAGCCGGCGCCCTGCTGATCGGACCGGCGCCCGCGACGTGGGCAGTGCGCGGCGGACCGAGGGGATCGCCGTCCTCGTCGAGCTCGGTGATCCGCACCGCGCCCGTCCCCGGCGGGCCGTTGCGCGGGGCCGCGCTGACGATGGCGGCCACCGCCGCGCGCGTCGCCAGCGGCGACCCGAAGCCGCCCGACGCGTCGCGCTGGACCATCAGCCATCCCAGCATCGCGTCGCGCGTCGCCGGCAGGCGTGCCCCGGCGGCGGAGGCGCGGGTGAGCGCCGCCAGGACGAGCGCCCGTGCGTCGCGGCGATCGCCGTACGGCGCCGGGAGCGCGACGCGGCCCGAGGGATGGAGCTGGACGACCTGCGCCAGCCGCTTCGCGAAGAGGGTGGCCTGCTCGACGCGGTGCGGCCGCTCCGCAAACGCGAGGATGACCCGGGCCAGCTCGAGGACGTCCCCTCGTCGACCGACGTCGTCGGCGGCGTCGGAGGCCACACCCTCCCAGCATGACGAGCTCGATCCGGCGGTCGCGGGCGGCTCTGACTCCAGGAGCGCGATCCCGCGGGCTGTCCGCTCATCCGCCTCGCCGCCGCGTCGGGGCGCCGGGCCCTCGGGCTCGGGCGGCGCATTCGCGTCGCAGGGCGCGGCGGCGCGATCGAAGCCCGGGACGTCGGCAAAGGCGAGCGCGCGCCGGATCTCGGGGCTCCGCGCGTCGAGCTTTCGCGCGGCCAGCCGCCCTCGCGCACGGTCGACGACCCCGGCGGCGGCGGCTCCCAGCGGGACCGCGGCCGGCCCCTCCTCCCGGGCGCGCACCGCGATCCGCGACGCGGCCTCCAGCGCGTCGACCAGCGCGTCGGCGGTGGTCAGCCGGTCTGGCTCCAGCGCGCGCAGCGCCGCCGCGAGGCTCTCGGTGATGCCTGACTCGACGACGAGCCGCGAGGGCGCGAGGGCGCGATCTCCATCGGCGGGCTCGATGGCGGGGACGGTGGTGACGCCGGCGACCCAGCGGGATCGGCTGACCACCGTGCGACGGCCGGCGATGGCGATCGGCACCGAGGTGCGCACCGCGTCCACCGTCTCGCCGGAGACGTCGCGGAGCACCACCTCGAGGGTGCCCGCGCCCGCCCGGAGGGCCTGCACGCGGGCGTACACCACGGCGACGCCGCGCGCTGGGACCGCGACGCGCTGCTTCGGTGCGGCTCCCTTCACGAGCGCTGCCGCGCCGCCGGTCCGCACCTCGGCGACCAGCGACACCGCCGACGCGGTGCGGTTGCGCACGCGCGTCGCGACCTCGACCACGTCGCCCTCCACCCAGCCCTCACCGGCCTCGATGCGCGCGGCGATCGGGGTGGCGATGGGGACGTCGATCAGGCTGACCGCCGGCTCGCCGCCGTCGGGCACGCCGATGACGACGATGCGGTAGGTGGTGTCGACCGAGCCGAGCGGCAGACGCAGGCGGACCTTGCCGCCCGTGGTCCGCGTCGGCAGGGCCCAGGCAGCCTCCATCGGCCGTCGATCGACGGAGGTCGCGCCCATCCGCACCGAGGGCGCCTTGGTGCGGTGCGAGCCGCCGAGGCGACCGGAGCCGCTGCCCGACCCGCGGAGCCCGAGGGTCGTCCCCGTCTTCTCCTCCAGCAGGGAGGACCACGCCTCCACCGTCGCGTCCTTGATGCGGACGTCACTCCGCGCGAGGACGACCGCGTCCTCGTCGACCGCGCGCGCGTACGGCGTGCCGGAGGCGAGGACGCGCTCGAAGGGGTCGACGACGTCGTCGCCGGTGCCAGACCGCCCGTCGGGACCGGGCGACGAGAGCTCCCAGCCCGGCAGCGAGGCGATGGGGGGCGCCCCTCCCCCTCCCCGCGCGCGGCGGAAGGCGAGCGTGCCGCCCCAGGGATCGAGCAGCGCGCTCGGCGCCAGCTCGCTGGTCGCGGTGAGCCGGGCCAGCAGGGCGGCGGGGTCGGCCAGCGCGGGCTCGTCGAGGTCGAGATCGTTGTTGTTCCGGTGCTCGCGCACGCTGTGCAGCACGCGGAACAGCTTGAGGCGCGTCACCCGACGAGCGACCACGTCGAACTTCACCTGGGGATCGATGGCGACCAGGTCGGCGAGCTCCAGCGGCTCGCCCCCGGGCGTGGTCGGGGGTGTGGCCAGGCTGTCGGTCACGATCCGCAGCAGCTCCGGGTTGAAGGTGCGCCCGCGCGGCCCGTCGCGGCGCGCGTCGATCAGGCGCTCCGGCGAGGCGGTGGACTCGAACACGGCGCCCTCCAGCGACTTCAGCGTGGCGTCGAAGGCCTGGTCGAGCTCCTCCCGCGCGTCCTTCGCGGGGTCGACCAGCGGGCGGACCCGCGCGTCGTTCCGGCGAAGGGTGGTGAGCCCGGCGCGCACCAGCGCCTGGGCGACGCGGCCCGCCGGTGCCCACACCTCGGCGCAGCGCGCGATCTCGACGCCAGCCGACTCGCAGAGGCGCGCCCGCGTGTCGAGGCGCTCCAGCCAGCGCGACGTGGAGCCGCCGAAGGCGTCGAAGGCCATGGCCGCGATCAGCCCTTCCACCGGCTTGCCCGTGGCACCGTCGGTGAGGTTCGCCTCGATCTCGACCTCGCCCGAGGGGGCGATTCGCCCCCCCACCACGCGGGCGGTGACCCTCGGAACCAGGCGGGGCGCCACCAGGAACGACGTTGTGGCGCCCAGGGCCGCGCGGTCGTCGCGTGGCGCAAAGGCGCCCACCGTCCACACGCCGCCCGGACCCTCGGGGACCTCGACGGTGCCACCCGCCTCCCCGTCCTCGATCCAGGTCGCCCGCGTCGCGCCGAGGTCGCCGTCAGCCGGCGCCATCATGACGGCGAGCGGCCGCTTCGCCGCGCCCCGCACCCGCGGCACCAGGCGGACCTGCACCTCTTGACCTGCCGTCGCGAACGTCGGCTCCACCTCGAGGATGGCGTCGCGGGTGCGGTCGACGACCACGCACGCAAAGGCCCGGCCGCCTCTCCGCGCCAGGCGGCCGCCGCTCTCCTCCAGCGTCACGGTGGCGGCGACGGTGCGCGCGCAGGAGCCGACGTCGCGCCGCGAGCCGACGTCCGCCGGCGGCGTCCAGACGACCTCCGCCTCTCCGCGCGCGTCGAGATCGACGTCGAGGGCGAGGCCATCGCCGAGGGCCCGCGCCCGGCCGACGATCGGCGCGCCGTCGTCGCCGCGCGCGCGCAGCAGCATGCGCTGCCTGACGCCGGGGACGATGACCCCCGCCTGCGGGATCGCCTCCAGCGACGCGCCGCTCCGCGCGGTGGCAAGGAAGGTCGCGTGGGTCTCCAGCGTGCGCTCGGCGTCGGTGCGCACCCAGATCCGCACGTCGGCGGAGCCGCCGGGCAAGGCGGGGGGCACGGGCCAATCGAGGACGATCGCGCCTTCGGCGTCGGTGGCGACCTTGCGCGCCTTTTCCCAGTCCACCTCGGCGTGGTCGTCCTCCTCCAGCGTGCGGATGACGGTCTCCACCGTGTGGCCGGTCAGCGGCTCGCCCGAGGCGTCGCGCAGGCGGACGCGCGCCCGGGCCTGTCCGCCTGCCTCGACGACGGGCGCGTCCCACGCGACGGCGAGCGAGGGCTGGGCGGCCACCTCCTCGCGCGGGGTGAGGGTGATGGTGCTGCGCGCCGAGCCGTCCTCGAGCGCGGCGCGCACCGACCAGGCGGCGACGCCGCCGTCCGGCAGCTCGGGCACCTGCAGGAACACCAGCGCCGAGCCGGTCGCGTCTGTGACGGCGCGCGTGCGCCCACGGGCCACGCCGCCGTCGAGGATCTCCGCGACGAGGGTGACGCCGGCGAGCCGACGACCCTGCATGCGATCGCGCGCGCGCACCCAGGCGCCGACGCGCGTGCCGGGCACCACCTCGGTGTCGGCCACGATGACGGCGATCTCCACCGACTCGCTGCGCGCCACCTCCACCGTCCGCGTCCGCGAGCGCGTTCCGTGCTTCACGGTGACGAAGAGGCGCGCCTGCCCCTCGGCCGGCATCCTCAGCGCAGCCGACGCGCGGCCTCCGGCGTCGGTCGTCACCCGCACCGGCGGCGGCGCGGCGGTGATCGTCGTCGGGTCCCAGGAGAGCTCGACCGTGGCCCCGTCGAGCGGCGCC
>JBKJLX010000385.1:0-10580 GCA_046596645.1 Polyangiaceae bacterium | reverse complement strand
CCCCCGGCAGCTGCCGCGAGGAGGGCGTCGGCCAGCTCGACCCCGACGTGGAGGACTGCGACCAGCGCTGGGAGTGCGCCTACGAGATCGAGGGCGTCCCCTCGGAGACGCCGCTCGCCGTGCGCACCTCGGGCGGCACCTGGCAGAACCTGGTCGCGTACAACATCTACGCGTCCACGGCGGACATCGTCGACGGCGTCTACGACTACGACCCGCGCGCGCTGGCGACCGACGACTACGGCGTCATCGCCCAGGCCGCCATCGGTCGCCCCATCACCGCCGGCCACGGCGCGATCGCGGGCGAGGTCCACGACTGCGCCGACCTCCGGCTCTCCAACGCGGTTGCCGACGTGGACGTGGCCAAGCTCTCGCTCACCTACTTCTCGAGCGACGAGGACAACCCGCTCCCCGATCTGCAGGCGTTCGGGACCAGCAAGCTCGGCCTCTACGCCGCGCTCGACGTGGTCCCAGGGCCGGCGACGGTCGCGGCCGCAGGGCTGGTCAACGGCCAGCTGGTCTCGCTCGGTCGTCACCAGGTCTACGTCTACGCTGACACGGTGACGTCGCTCACCTTCCGCGGCCTGCGCCCCCAGCAGGTCCCCGCGCCGTGAGGGTGGGCTAGCCGCGCAAGCGATCGAGGGCGATCGCGCACGCGGCGCGGACGCTGAGGTGGTTGAAGCCGGCGCCGGGGGCGCCGGCGATCGGCTCGATGCGCACCGCCGCCTCGGCGACCAGCGAGGGCGCGAGGCCCCAGCCCGTCCCGAAGAGGAGGAGCACCGGAGGGCCCTCGGCGGCCAGACGGGCGCGAGCGTCGGCCCACGCGGTGACGGGGCCGCCGCGCGCGGACGCCGCGGTGATCCAGACCTCGTGCTCGCCCAGCGCCGTGGCCACGTCGCCCAGCATGGGGACGACCTTCAGGATCGACAGGGCGCGGGCGCGATCGGGGATGCGGACGCCGCCCGACCCCGAGACCCAGTGCTCGCGGATGCGCTCGGCGAGGGTTCGCTGCGCCTCAATCGGGTGGACCACCCACAGCGCCTCGGCCCCGTAGGTGCGCGCGCTGCGCGACATGTCGTGCAGATCGAGGTTGGTGATCGCGGTGGTGACCACCGCGCCCTCGCGGTCCACCACCGGATGGTGGACCAGCGCCAGGTGCAGCTTTCGATGGCTCACGGCTCGCCCCCCGCCTTGCCGCCGGGGAGCGGCGCCTTCCGTGCCGCCTCGTCCTGGGCGGCGCGCACGACCAGATCGGGGCGGCGGTCGCGCGTGCGCTCCGCGGCCCGCTGCCGGCGCCAGGTGTCGATGATGGCGTGGTTGCCCTGCTGCAGGACCTCGGGCACGCCCATGCCCCGGAAATCGACCGGCCTCGTATAGTGCGGGTATTCGAGCGTCTCGCTTCCCAGCCCCTCGCCGAAGGACTCGCTGTCGCTGGACGCGCCGTTGCCCAGCACCCCGGGGAGCAGGCGGGCACAGGCCTCGACCACCGCCATCGCAGGGACCTCGCCGCCGGTCAGCACGAAGTCGCCGAGCGAGATCTCCTCCTGCACGAAGCTGCGGATGCGCTCGTCGAAGCCCTCGTAGCGGCCGCAGACGAGCGCGACGTGCGGGCGCGCGCCGAGGTCACGCGCCGCGTGCTGACGGAAGGGCCTCCCCTGCGGCGTCATCAGCACGCGATGCGCCGGCGCGAGCCCTCGCGTCGCGGCGCGCTCGTCGATCGACTCCAGAGCGGCGACCACCGGCTCGACCCGCAGCACCATGCCGGAGCCGCCGCCGTAGGGCGTGTCGTCGACGCTCCGGTGGCGGCCGAGCCCGAACTCACGCAGCTGTACCAGCTCGACCGCGATCGCCTCGGCGCGCACCGCGCGGCCCACCATGCTGGTGGCGAGGAACGTCTCGAAGAGCTCGGGGAACAGCGTGACGATGGTGAACTGCACGGGGTCAGAGCTCGTCGATCGGACGCAGCTTCACCACCGCCGTCACGACGTCGACGTCGAGCACATAGTCCTCGACCAGCGGCACCTCGAGATCCTCGCCCCCGCTGCGCTCGATGACCAGCACGTCGCACGTCGGGTAGCTGCGGAGGGTCTTGACCGTGCCGACGAGGGTGCCGTCCTCCAGCTCGGCGCGCGCGCCCTCCACGTCGCACGCGTAAAACTCACCCTCCTCCGCCGGAGGCAGCTGGTCCCTCGGGATCAGCAGCTCGTGGCCTCGCAGCGCCTCCGCCGCGTCGCGATCGGCCACGCCGTCGATGGTGGCGAGGAACGCCTTGTCGGTAGGGCGCAGCGTCGCGAGCTTCACCTCGCGCGTCTCCCCCGATGGGCTGCGCAGAATCACGACGGCGCCGCGGCGCAGCGCCTCCGTGTCCTCGTTGTGGGGATGGAGCCGCAGCTCGCCGCGCAGGCCGTGGGCCCGCGCGACGTAGGCGATCGGCACCAGGCGCGCTGCCCGCCCCGGAGGAGACCGGTCCGCTCGATCAGTCGACAATGTCGAGGTGCGCGCGGACGCCGGCGCGGGCGGCCGCCGCCTGCAGCAGCGCGCGGATGCACTGCGCGGTGCGCCCGTCCTTGCCGATGACCTTGCCGATGTCGTCCTGCGCGACCGTCAGCTCGATGCGGGGGAAGCGATCCCCCTGCGCCTCGCGGACGTCCACCTCATCAGGCCGGTCGACCAGCGCCTTGGCGAGGTGAGCGACGAGCTTGGTGAGCGGCGCCAGCGACACGCGCGGCGCGTTGCGATCGAAGCGAGGGCCGCCGTCGCGCGGGCCGCCGCCCGGCCCGCCGGGGCCCCGCGGACCACGCGGACCGCGACCCGGGCCGCCACGGCCGCGACCGGGGCGATCGCCCGCGGGACGTGCGTCGCCGGCGGGGGCGCCGGCGGGGCGCTCGCCCTCACCACTGGCGGCGGGACCGACGAGGACCTCGTCGTCGTCGTCCGCCGCGCCGGAAGCGTCCACGGAATCGGGCTGGTCGGGAGGCGTCACGCGCTCAACCGGCCGGCGCCGTGGCCGTCGCGACGACAGCGCCCTGGAGAACCTTGCCCTGCTTCAGGAGCAGCGACACGGTGTGCGAGGGCTGGGCGCCGCGATCGATCCAGTGCTTGATCCGGACGCCCTCGACGCGCAACTCGGCGCGGCGCGGGTCCCAGGTGCCGACGCGCTCGATGAAGCGGCCGCCGCGGGGGCTTCGCTCGTCGGCGACGACGATGCGGTAGAAGGGGGTCTTCTTGGTGCCCATGCGAGCGAGACGGATGTGGACGGCCATGTTGAGAAATCCCGGCAGCCCGCATCGCGGGCATGGAAGAACAGGCAGGAACCTGCCCGTGGCAGTGGGGCGCGGAACCTAATCGACGGCGGCCACCCCGTCAACGCCCCCCTCCAGCGGCCCGCCATCACCCTCAGCGAGCGAAGCAAGCACGCGCCGAAGCCCCGAGCACATTCCGCCGGCAGAGCGAGCCCGCGCAGCCGTCAGACTCCGATGCGGCACAGTGCAAGGTCGCCCGCCTCGCCAACCCGCTGCTGCGGCATCGGAGACTCACGGCGGAGCGAGCCTATGGGGATGGGGGACCCACGAAGTGGGAGAAGGGGCCGCGCAGCAAGGCCCTTCAGCCACCCAGATCGAGAATGATCACGCCGCGGTCGGCGTCGTCTTCCTCTTCCTCTTCGGTGGCGACCCGCGGCCGGCGGTCGACCCCGGGCCTCGGGATCTCGAGGCGCGGCCGCTGCTGCTCATCGCGCAAGCGACGCCGCTCCTCTTCTTCCCGCCTGCGGATCTGTTCGATGATGAACGGGGGGAGCATCGGTCCTCGGCCTCGAATGGATACTGCGTCGAGTTGGATCGGCTCGTGCAAGCTGACTCTAACAAGAGGCCCGGAACGGTCAAGCTTCTCGGTGTAAGCTCGCCGCGCCCATGCGGCTCCAGCTCCGCCGTCCCGTCAAGTTGGGGCCCGCCGCGCTCGTCGCGTTCGCGGCCGCAGCGCTGACGTTCACGGACGCGGGCGGCGTCGCACGAGCTTCGCCGTTCGAGGCCTCCGACGCCTCGTGGGAGGGCGGCTCCAAGCTCTACGGCATCGCGAAGGCAGAGATCGGCGACGCGCGCGTTCGCGTCGTGAAGATCCTCGACTGGTCGGAGGTACGGGCGGGGGACGGCGTGCTCGTACTCCACCCGACCACCGCACTCGATGCGGCGCCCAGCGATGCGTTCATGAAGGCCGGCGGACGGCTCGCCATCGTGGACGACTTCGGCGAGGGCGATCGCACCCTGCGGCGCTTCAAGATCGAGCGCACACGCGCGCCGGCGCGGCCGGTGGCCTCGCTGCGCGACAACCCGGATCTGCCGCTCGCCGAGCCGGCGTTCGATCCCCAGCGCGGCGCAGGGCCACACCCCGTCGTGGCCAACGTGCAGCGCCTGGTGCTGAACCACCCGACCGCGCTGATCCACCCCAATCTGTCGCCGGTGCTGCGGGTCCGTGCCATCGGCGAGCCCGACGCCATCATCGCCGTCGCCGGGCAGGTCGGCGAGGGGCGGCTCTTCGCGATGAGCGATCCCTCCGCGCTGATCGACGGCATGCTTCGGTACCCGGGGAACCGAGCCTTCGCGGTGGGCCTGGTCCGGTATCTCGTCGATCCCGCGGAGCGCCCGAGCGCTCTCGGCGGGGGCGCGCAGGGCCGCCTCTTCATCGTCGCCAACGACTTCACGCAGGAGGGCGGCTTTGGTGGCGACGAGACCCTCGCCGACGCGCTGGAGAGCCAGATCGATGCGATGATCTCCGCCCTCGCCGACGCGCGTCGCGAGGGTCTCCCCTCGTGGGCCCTCGCGATCGTCGCCGCGGCGCTCTCGCTGGCCACCGCGCTCTGGGTGTGGCGCACCAGCGCGCGCCCTTACGCCTCTCCCCTCCCCCGCTATGCGCGCGCGGTCCCGCTGGTCGCGCGGGGCGGAGTCGCCGGTCGCTTCGCGATGCTGGCCGCGCCCTCCTCGCCCCGCTCTCTCGCCGTGCTGGAGCTGAAGAGCGCCCTGTGGGAGGCGGTTGCCGATCGTTTGCCTCCCGGCGCCGCGCTCTCCGCCGACCGCGTGCTCGGCGTGGTGCGCGAGCAGGGCGGGAGCACGTCCTCGGCACCGCTGCGGGACGTGCTGGCGGCGATGAACCGCGTCGAGGCGGGCGTGGTCGCAGGACGACGCCCCCGCGTGCGCGCCGCCGACCTCCGCCGGATGACGGCCGCCGTGCAGCAGGCGCTGGTGGCGCTGGGGGCGCCCGGCGCCGCCGTGCGCGGGCCGCCGCGCCCCGGATTCTCGTCTGCGCTCCCGCACTCGGCGGGCGGCGCGGACGCGCGCGACGCACCCCAGGAGACCAGGAGCCCCCCGTGAGCAACGTCCCGGCCGCGAGCGTCGAGGAGCTCGCCACCGCCAAGGAACGACTCGAGCGCGTACGTCGCGAGGTGATGCAGGTCTACGTCGGCGAGGCGCGGGTCGTGGACCTCCTTCTCGTTGCCCTCCTCGGCCAGGGTCACGCGCTCCTGGAGGGGGTGCCGGGCGTGGCCAAGACGACGCTGGTCAAGGCGTTCTCTGCCACGCTGGGAGCGTCGGTTCGCCGCATCCAGTTCACGCCCGATCTCCTCCCCGCCGACATCACCGGCACGTACGTGCTCTCGCCCCGCGACGGGACCTTCTCCCTCCGCCCCGGGCCGATCTTCGCCAACGTCGTCCTCGCCGACGAGATCAACCGCGCCCCGGCCAAGACACAGTCGGCGCTCCTGGAGGCGATGCAGGAGCGGCAGGTCACCATCGAGGGCGATCGCTTCGAGCTGCCCAACCCCTTCATGGTGCTGGCGACCCAGAACCCGATCGATCTCGAGGGCACCTATCCGCTCCCCGAGGCGCAGATTGACCGCTTCCTGGTGCGCGTCCCCATCGGCTACCCCAGCGCCAAGGACGAGGTCGCGATGGTGCGCGCCCACCACGCCGCACCGCCTCAGGCGAAGCCAGTCGCGACGGTGGAGGAGCTGCAGGCGTGGCAGGCGATCGCGCGGCGCGTCCACGTCGACGACGATCTCTACGAGTACGCGGTCGGCCTGACCGCCTACACCCGCAACCACCCGCGGGTCCTGCTCGGCGCCTCGCCGCGCGCGACCCTCGGCCTCATCGTCGCCGCCAAGGCGGCGGCGATGCTGGCCGGTCGCCCCTTCGTGACCCCGGACGACGTGCGGGGCGTGGCGGTCAGCTGCCTTGCGCACCGCCTGGTGCTCTCGCCGGAGTCCGACGGCGAGGCGAAGGTGCGCGACCAGGTGGTGGAGGAGGCGCTGTCGCGCATCGGCTACCGGCGTCAGGCGCGGCCGGCCTGATCGCGCGCGGCGGTCTCGAACATGCAGCTCCACCCGACTCGCTCCGGCGCCCACCTCGCCATCGCGGCCATCGCCGTCGTGGCGGTGGGCGTGATCGCGGGTGAGGGCGCGATGGTCGGCTGGGGCGGCGCCGTCCTGCTCGGGGTCGCGGTGGCGCGCGCGGCGACGCTGGTCAGCGTCGCCCGCATCCGCGCCGCCGGCTTCGAGATGCTGTGGAGCGGCTCGCAGCGCGTCGCGCGCACGCACCGCGGCGCGACGGTCGAGCTGGAGGCGGAGGTCCGCAACCGCGACACGCTCGCCGCGCGCTACGTGAAGCTGCGCGCGCTCGCCTCGCCCAACCTGGAGGTGCACATCGAGCCCGAGCGGGGCGAGGTGGTGGCCGGCGGTCGCCTCAAGGTGAAGGTGAAGGTCCGCTGCAACCGCGTCGGTCAGCACGGCGTGCACGGCCTGGCCCTCGAGGTCCACGGAGCGCCCGGCATGTTCGAGGTCCCGCTCACCTTCGCCAACCCGTACGGGATCGAGGTCCTGCCGCACGGCCTCGGGGTGCACCTCCTCACCCCGCGCGGGGGGCGGAGCCGCGCCCTCGCGGCGAGCGGCCGTGCCGGCAACGTGCGCGGCGACGGCGACGAGATGCGCGAGCTGCGCGAGCTGATGCCCGGTGATCCCTTCCGACGCATCGCCTGGAAGGCCTCGGCACGCCGCGGCAAGCTGGTGGTGCGCGAGTTCGAGCGCGAGGAGCGCGACGTGGTGTGGGTCGTCCTCGACGCGTCGTGCGAGCTGTGGGCCGGGGCGCCCGGGCGCGCGCCGCTCGACGCGCTCGTCGACCAGGCGTCGTCGATCGCGGCGCGGCACCTCGGCCGCGGCGACCGGGTCGGCCTGTGCGTCGTCTCCTCCACCATCCGCGCCTGGTTGCCGCCCGCCGGTGGCGTCGGCCACGCGCAGAAGCTCGCTGCGGCGATGCTCGCCGGCACCGCCACCCACGACGCCGAGCGCAGCGACCTCGACGAGCTCGACGTCGCGGTGCGCGTCATCGAGCACCTTCGCCCGCTCGACCCCCAGGGGCTCGCCGACGTGCGGCGCAACGACCTCGACAAGCTCGCCGAGCGCGCCGAGGCCATGCGGCCGCGCGCTCCCTTCAGGGTGCGCAGGCCCTCGGCGCGCAGCCCGCGCGAGCAGATGCTGCGCCGCTACCTGGCCAGCTTCGGGGTCGACTCGCCGCCGCGCGCCGACGGCGAGCGCAAGGACACCGCGCGCGAGCTCGCCGCGGCGCTCAGCCGCCTCTCGCGCGAGAAGCCGCGCCCCAGCCTGGTGCACGTGTTGGCCGCCGGGCCCGAGGCGGAGGGCGAGGCGGCGCTGCGCGACGCCGTGATGCGGGTCCGCCGCGTGGGCGCGGTCGTATCCTGGTCGCTGCCCAGCTTCGACGCCGCGCTGGAGCCGCCGTTCGGCCTCGCCCCCCCCGCGGTCGACGACGAGGCGCCGCGACGCGACGCGGCCTTCGGGGACGCCGCCGCGGCGGCCGCCCTCGCGGTGCGGGTGCGCGCTCGCGTGGCGCTGGCACGGCAGGAGCGCGACCTGCGCAAGCTGGGCGTGCGCATCACGCGGTTGCGCCCCCAGACGCGCGCGACCGAGGTGGAGCTGCCGCCGCCGCCGCCCCTGGTCGCGCCCGAGCTCCCGCCGTGACGTCCCCCGCGGCTCTCCTGCGCGGGCGCGGTCTGTCGCCGAAGAAGCGCTTTGGACAGAACTTCTTGCTCGACGAGAATGCCTGTCGTCGCATCGCCGACGCCGCCACCGCGCCCGGGCGCGGAACGGTGCTCGAGATCGGTCCCGGCCTGGGCGCCCTCACCGGCCCGCTGCTCGAACGCGCCGCGCGCGTCGTCGCCGTCGAGTTCGACGCCGACCTGGTGCCGCTCCTCGGCGAGCGCCTGGGCGATCGGGGCGACGCGCTGCGCGTGGTGTCGGGGGACGCCCTCGACCAGGACTGGCTCGGGCTCCTCGAGGGCGGGCCGCGCCCGCACGCGGTGGCCGGCAACCTCCCCTACCTGGTGACGGGGCGGCTCCTCGAGCGAGCCGTCTCCATCGCGCCGTCGATCGACCGGGCGGTGTTCATGGTCCAGGCCGAGGTCGCCGATCGCCTGCTCGCTCGCCCGGGAAGCAAGGAGTACGGCGCCCTGACGGTGTTCGTGCGCGCTGCCTTCGACGTGACCCGCCTCCTCACACTGCGGGGAGGCGCCTTCTATCCGGCGCCCGCGGTCTCCTCCTCGGTGGTGGTGCTCGAGCCGGTTCGGCCGGCGCGCGCCGAGGAGACGGAAGCGTTCCGCAGCGTGGTGAAGGGCGCCTTCGGCGCCCGCCGGAAGACGCTGCGCAACGCCTGGAAGGGCCTCTTCGGCTGGTCGGTCGCCGATCTCGCCCAGGCGGCGGCGGCGGCGACGATCGATCTGGACGCCCGCGGCGAGACGCTGGACGTGGAGGCGTTCGCGCGGCTCGCGGCGCTCGCGCCCGGCGGCCGTTCGGCATAGAGGTAGCTTCATGGCCGCCACGTGGCGGTTCACCCCATGTGGCGAAATTTTGTGCGCGCGTCCGGTGCGACGCGCGGCGCGATCGTCCAGAAGTACTCGCCGGCGCCCGCATTTCGGCGTCGACACCCGCCGGGAGCGACTCTTGCCAGGGGCGCGCCGCTGGGTTTCGCGAGACCAACCGCGGGCCGCCGTCGGCCTGCGCAATGATTCAAGGAAACAACTCATGAAACTGCACACGGCCTCCCTCCTCGCTTCCGTGTTCGCGCTCGCCGTCGCGGGCTGCGGCGGCAACTCCACCCCGAGCCCGGAGACGCCGCTCACGGCCGACCCGCCGCCCTCGACGCCGGAGCCGGCCGCCGCGACCCCGCCGGCGGAGCCGGCCGCCGCGACCCCGCCGCCGCCGCCCGCCGAGAAGCCCCTCACCGACGAGAACATCGCCGCCATCGTCACCACCGTGAACAACGGTGAGATCGAGCAGGCGAAGCTCGCGCAGACCAACGCCAAGGACGCGAAGGTCAAGCAGTTTGCGCAGCTGATGATCCAGCACCACACCGCTGGCAACAAGGAGGCGGAGAAGATCCTCGCCAAGGCCAGCATGAAGCCGGCCGACAACGAGATCTCGACCAAGATCGCGTCCGACTCCAAGGCGATGGTCGAGTCGTGGAAACCGACCAAGGGCGCCGACTTCGACAGGGCGTACATGGACGCCCAGGTGAAGCAGCATCAGGACGTGCTCGCGATGATGGACGCCAAGCTCATCCCCCAGGTGAAGAACGAGGACATGAAGAAGGCGCTCACCGGCTTCCGCGGCGTGGTCGAGACGCACCTGAAGCAAGCGCAGGAGATCCAGGGCAAGCTCGCCGCCGCGCCCGCCCCCGCCGGCGCCCCGGCCGGCGGAGCCAAGCCGCCCGCGCCCCCCGCGGGCGGCGAGGTCGGCGCGAAGAAGTGACGCACGGGGGCTCCGCCCCCGTGGACCCCGAGAGGTGCGAGAGTGACCCATGGCCTCGACGCGCCCCGGACCTCACAGGGCTGGGGCGCGCGGGGCGCTCGGCTCGCCACGCGCTGCAGGGTGAGTGAGAGCGTCCTGAGAGGCTAGGCGTTCGAGCAGGCACGTGGTAGAGCGCCGCCCGCTAGCGGCCGCGGAAGTTGGTTCCGGGGCCGCTCCTGACGGCGCGGGCTCCGCCCGCGCCGCAAGAGGAGGCGTCCCGTTCCATGGCCATCGGAAAGATTGCGCAGGTCATCGGTCCCGTCGTCGACGTCGACTTCCCTGCGGGGCAGTTGCCGCGGATCCTGAATGCGCTCCGGCTGACGAACCCGAGCATCTCGTCGGTCGCGGACAACCTCGTCCTCGAGGTCGCGCAGCACCTCGGCGAGTCCACGGTGCGAGCCATCGCGATGGACTCCACCGACGGTCTCACCCGCGGCATGGACGTCAAGGACACCGGCGGCCCCATCATGATGCCGGTCGGCAACGCCTGCCTCGGCCGCATCCTCAACGTCGTCGGCGAGCCGGTGGACGAGCTCGGTCCGGTCGACGCCAAGCTGAGGATGCCGATCCACCGTGAGCCGCCGACCTTCGTGGAGCAGGCGACCAAGGTCGAGATCTTCGAGACCGGCATCAAGGTCATCGACCTGCTCGCGCCCTACAAGAAGGGCGGGAAGATCGGCCTGTTCGGCGGCGCCGGCGTCGGCAAGACCGTCCTCATCATGGAGCTCATCAACAACGTCGC
>JBKJLX010000201.1:0-11589 GCA_046596645.1 Polyangiaceae bacterium | reverse complement strand
GGGCAGCGCGTTGTCGAGGCCCGAGAAGTTCCCCAGCGCATGGCGCACCGTCGGCTGCTCGGCCTTCGATCCCGCGGCCCGATGACCGATGGCGTCGAACAGCCCCGTGTCCAGGTCCAGGCGCTTCTCGAGAACGAGGCGTGCCGCCAGCATCGCCGTCGCGATCTTGATCGTCGACGCCGCGGCGAACGTGGTGCCCGCCTCGACGGCGGAGCCCTCGCCGGCGTCGCGCATGCCGAGGACCGCAGCGGTCACCGTGCCGTCGGGATCGATCAACGCCGCCGACCAGCCGGGGATCGTACCCCCCGCACTTGCAGCAGCCTGTAGCCCGCCTTGCAGCGCCGTGCGACGCGCCCTCACGACCTCGTCCTGCCCCTTGGTCACGTGCAACCTCCTTCGTTCATCACGGAGCGTCGTGTGTCATGGCTGCCGGCGGAAGCGCGCGTCACTCCGCGGCGGCCGGCGGCAGCGGCGTCTGCACCGAGGGCGGGAGCGGAGTCAGCCTCGGCGGCTCGGCGGCGCTTCGGCGCTGCGCCTCGGTGGCCACGCGGCGGTGCAGGTCCGCCAGCTGCGTCTGCAGCTCGAGGAGGCGCTGCTCCACGTCGCCCAGGGCATCGGTCACCGTGGGGAGCTTGCCGGCGGCCTGGGCCTCGTCGTCCCGGTCCTGGTTGGCCTCGGCCTGCGCCTCGTCCATCCCGTTCATGATGACGCCGATGAACAGGTTGAGGACCACCATCGTCCCCAGGAGGACGAAGCTCACGAAGTACGCGACGGCGAGCGACGGCGTCGCCTCCGGCTGCTTGCACATCTCGGCCATGCCGTCGTACCCGACGCGGTCGCACCCATACATGTTGATGTAGAGGATCTCGGTCCAGCCCTCGAGCGTCACCACGCGGAACAGCGTCAGCGCGGAGAGCGGCAGGTCGCCGAAGTGCATCGGGTCGTTGCCGGAGAAGAAGAACACCCCGGCCACCGCGTACACGTAGAAGAGAAGGCCGAGGAGGATCCCGACGTAGCCCATGCTCGGGATGCTCTTCAGCAGGGCGCTGACGAGGATCTGCAGCTTGGGCAGGGCCCGCACCAGCTTCAGGACGCGGAGCAGCCGGAGGAGTCGCAGCACCGTCACCGCCGAGCCGCTGAAGGGCAGGAGGCAAGCGACGACGATCGCGAAGTCGAAGACGTTCCACGGGTCGGCGAAGTAGTGCCACGGCCGCCTCCCCTCGGCGCCGATCTTCAGGACGATCTCGAGGATGAAGACGCCGAGGATGACCTTGTCACAGACGTCGAGCGCGGAGTGGTACCGCTCCTGGAGGTGGGGGTAGGTCTCGACGCCGACGAGGACCGCCGCGAGCAGGATGAACACGGTGATCGTGTTCTGGAACGCCGCGGCCTCGACGATGACCTTCAGCTTCTGGGACAGTCTCAGGGGGCGCTTACGGCGGCGGGCCATGGGGCGCACCGTCGCCGCGCCGGCCGCCGCGCGTCAAGCCGGCCGACGACGCGCGACGCCGGCCGGAACGGCGTCAATCGTCCTTGTCGTCGCGGTGCTTGACGACGGCCTCCGCCTCGGGCGACGCAGCCGACACCACCAGGCCATCGATCGCCTTCCACCCTGGCAGGGCGGGGAGCTCCGCGGTGCGCGCGCCGGCGCCGCGCGGTGACGCGAGGTCGCGGAGCACCAGGTCCGCCGCGGCGACCGGGAAGAAGGGCCGCGCGAAGAGGTACATCACGGGAAGGCCCATGAGGACGCGCGCCACGGCCAGCCCGGCGAACTCCCAGCCGCGCGCCTCGACCTCGCGGATGGGCGGGTAGAGCGCGCCGGTGTCGCGCCGCCAGAGGAAGAGGTATGCGCGCGGGGCCCACCAGCCGAACAGCGGCACCCTGTCCTTCAGCTCGATGGCGAGGCGGAGGAAGAACGGCTCCGAGGCCCCCGGCGCGTCCTCGCTGCGCCAGGCGTACGCCGTCTTCGCCGCCGCGCCGCAGGCGAACCAGAACAGCGTCCAGCCGGCGAGCATGACCTGCACCACCACCCCGCCGATGCCGGGGATGAGACCCCACACCACGATGGCGGGCAGGCCGATCGCCCATGCCTTGAAGGACCGCCAGCGGCGTCGACCCTTGTTCCACGCCCAGCGGAGATCGACCTGCACGCGCGCGTGGCGCTCCTCGTCCTCCGGCGGGACACCGATGGCGAGGCTGGCCCGGCGCCCGATCTGATCGTGGAACTGGCGGGAGAGGGCGATCACCCCCCACTCCACCCAGGCCAGCACGACGATGATGGTGAGGCCGGTGACGTCGATCTTGAGCGTGCCGGTGCCGTCGCCCGTGGTCCGCGTCCACTCGCTGACGTCGTGCATCGTCGCCGGGATCCCGATGGGAAGCGCGATCGCGAGCACGACCAGCGCCTGGAGCGCGCACACCTTCAGCCAGCCCCGTCGAAGCTCGGGGCTCCTCCAGGAGGCGCGCATCAGCCCGAGGGGGAGCAGGAGGCCGCGCAGGAACCTGGCCAGCGGCCTGTCGGCCGGCAGCGAGCGGAAGGGGTTCTTCCACACCGCGCCGGCGAGGCGGCGCCCGGCGCGCGCGCGACGGCGGGCCGAGGCGCGGAGGCGCGGGCGATCGGTGGGCTCGGAGGCGGCGCTGGCCACGGCCACCGGATGCTACCGGACCTCGAAGCGGGTCCCCGCGCCTCCGCGCGTCCCCACCGAGAGGCTTCGTGCGAGGCGGACGAAGGTCCACGCGGTGCCGGCGAGCTTCCGTAGCTTCGAGGCGCCGACGCGCTCGTCGTAGGGGATGCTTAGCTCGACCACGCGGTAGCCGCGCCGCGCCGGCCACAGGAGCGTGTCGACGGGGAGCGCGTCGCCCTCGCCGTCGAAGGCGAAGGCGCGGATCACGCTGCTGCGATACGCGCGCATGCCGCTGTGCACGTCGACGGTGGGCACGCCGTGGAGCGCGCGGGCCAGGCCGGCGAAGGTGCGGTTGGCGACGTAGTTGGGCAGCGGCATCGCTGGCGGGCGCGAGCGCGTTCGCGCCCCGTTGACCACGTCGACGCCCTCCTCCTCCAGCAGGCGCCGCAGCACCGGGATGTGGCCTACCGGGTAGGTGAAGTCGCAGTCGAGGTAGATGAGCGCGTCGCTCCGCCGCGCAGCCTCCGTCATCAGCAGCTCCATCGCCGGCCCGTGTCCGCGCGGCGGGACCTGGCGCAGGACGCGGGCCCCGCGCGCGGCGGCGATGGCGGGCGTCCGATCGCGGGTGGAGCTGTCGACGACCAGGATCTCCGCGTCCGGCGCGACGCCGCGGATGGCGTCGATCATGGGCGCCACGCTGTCCTCCTCGTCCATCGTCAGCATGCCGACGGTGAGCGACAGGCGCCGCGGCCGCACCGGCCGCCGCGCCACGACCACGTTCTGGAAGGCGAGGAGGCCCGGCGCCCGCGCGGTGACGACGTCCTCCACCGGGCGCACGAGCGCCAGGTACGCATGGTACGGCCACGATCGCTGGAGGGCCAGCGGGTCGGCTGCGTCCTCGTCGCGCGCCAGCGCGCCGCGGGCCCGCAGGATGGGTTCCTTCAGGGCCCGCATCAGCATGGGGTTCTGATCGAGGTGGAGCACCTCGAGCCCCGCCGTCTCCACCAGGCCGATCAGCGATCGCCGGGTGAAGAAGCGCAGGTGGGTCTCGTCGAGGATCCCGCTCGTGCCGTAGTCGAAGCGCCCGGAGAGGAGCGCGGCGCGCACCGTCCACGCGGCGACGTTGGGCACGCTGATGACCACGCGCCCCTCCTCCTCCAGGTGGTGGAGAAGCCGCTCCAATGCGGCGCGTGGATCGCGTAGGTGCTCGAGGACGTCACCGAGGAGGATGAGATCGAAGCGGCGGTCGCCGAGGTGCTCGGCGAGGGAGGCGTCGCTCTCGACATCCGCTGGAACCACCTCCGCCAGGCGCTGGCGCGCCAGCGCGGCGCCGCTGGGGGAGGGCTCGATGCCCACCACCATCGCGCCGCGCCCGCGCGCGATGGCGCCGTTCAGACCGGCGCCGCAGCCGACGTCGAGCACGGTGCGCGGCGTGCCGATCGCCGCGGCGAGCGCGAGGTTCGGCTCCTCGACCGGGTAGCGATGGGGGAGGAGCGCTCTCATGTTCGCGACGCCTCCACCACGCGGCGCGCGAGCTCGTCGAGCCGCGGCGCCCACACGTCGGGCGGGCCGTGGGGCGCCTCCTTCAGCGGGCAGAGCTCGCAGCGCCCCTCGGCGAACACCAGCGCCGCGCGGAGGCCGGCGGCGCGCGCCGCGCCGACGTCGGCGGCGGTGTCGCCCACCATCCACGAGGCCGAAGCGTCGCCCCCCAGGCGATCGACGAGCTCGGCGAGGAGGCCGGGGCCGGGCTTGCGACAGGCGCAGCCGCGCACCAGCGCAGGATCGGCGCCCGGCCCGCCCTCGGGGTGATGCAGGCAGCAGGCGAGCGCCTCCACCGGCGCACCGGAGGCGGCAAGAAGCTCGACCAGCGCGGCGTTGGTGCGCTCGATCGCCTCGCGCGTGACGCGGCCCTTGGCGGCGTCGGGCTGGTTGGTGGCGATGGCGAGGCCGAAGCCGGCCGCGCGGAGGATGCGTAGCCCCTCGAGCGCGCCCGGCAGCAAGCGGAGCTGGCCGGGGTGGAACGCGGGCGTCACCACGCCCAGCTCGGCGTCGCGGTGGAAGTCGACGATCGTCCCGTCGCGATCGACGATCGCCAGGCGGCGACCGGCGCCGATCATGGCTCGCTCGCCGCGATCATCTGACGGAGACGCTCGCACACGAGGTGGTGGTAGACCTCGTGGAAGCCCTCGACGTGCGGCGTCGACGTCTCGCCGTCGGCCGCCGGGGGGACGATCACCGACGCGTCGGCCAGCTGGCGCAGGGCGCCGCCGTCGTAGCCCACGAAGGCCACCACGCGCCCGCCTTCGTCCCGCGCGTAGGTCGCCGCCGCCACCAGGTTCTGCGACCAGGGGCCGGCCCGATCGGCGCCCGCGCCGCCGTGGACGCTGAGGCACACCAGCACGTCGCCGGGGGCGAAGGACCCCTCCAGCTGCTCTACGAAGAGGCGGTGGAAGCCGAGATCGTTGGTGATGGCCGAGAGGAGCGCCGGGTTGTCGCACAGGCTCCGCGCGCGGAGGCGCCGCTTGCCCGCGACGTGGGTGAACTTGGCGAGGTCGCACGCGAGGTGGCTCGCGTTGGCGGCCGACCCGCCGTTGCCGCAGGTGTAGACGGCGCGGTCGTCCCGCCACGCCGAGGCCAGCACCTCGATGACGCGGGCGAGGTCGGCGCGGCTGGTGGCCGCGGCGATCTCCGCCGTTTGCCGCAGGTAGTCGTCGACGAAGCGCGTGGTCTCGTCCATCGCGCGCGTCATCGCTCCGAGCCGTGGAGAATGCACGCCCCGCGTGCGTCGTGGCGCACCGGCACCAGGCGGCCCCGCCACGCGAGGTCGTGGGCGAGCGTCTCGCGGCCCGAGCCCGCTTGTTCTTCGTCGCCGTCGACACCCGTCGAGGCAAGTTCGCCTCATCTCGGGTCTCCACCAAACCGCGGCGACTCCACCCCTCATCGCCGCGGCGCCACGGTCGCGACCGTGGCCGTTTCCTACCGTGCCGCCCGCACCGAAAACCTCGAGGCCGGGGTCACAGTCCACCATGAGAGGTGACGTGTCATTGGCAACCGTAGGTGCACTCGCTCTTCTCGGTGCAGGTCCCACTCCCCGTGGCGCAGCCGATCTGGCACTGCGTGTACGCGGTGTCGAAGAACGCGTTGCAGTAGTCGACCAGCTCCTCGCGCTGTCCTTCGGAGCATTGGCCGTCCACGCCGCAATCGCACTGGCCGTTGCCGTAAGCCTCGCACTCGGGGTGCATCGTGGCGCCCGAGTCGGTCGTGGGGTCGCCTCCGCTCGACGTCGACGGGCTACCGCCGCTCCCGCTCGTCTCCCCGCTGGAAGCGCCGTGCCAGTCGAGATGCGCGGGATCTCGCGGCTCGTCACCACGCTCGCGGGTGGCGGCATCGCGTCAGCGGGTGGCGGCCGCCACCCTGGCCGAGAGCCCCAGGCGCCATGCGAGATCGAGCAGCGCGTCGGAGAGCGCGACGACAACGCCGGTACCAAGGACGACTGCGCCTTCGACCAGGCGAAGTGGGAGCGTTTCCCCCGCGCAAGAAGCTGACTGCGCGGGTCCGGGTCCTCACCGACGGCGTGGAGTGCGACTCCCTCGTCCCATGAGCTCGCGGACGCCGAGAACTGCTCCCCGCCGGCGCGGCCCGCTACACTGAGGAGGATGCGGCAATGGGTGGCTCCGATCTGGCTGTGCACGGCTGCGCTGCTCGGCTGCTCCGCCTCGCCGCCGCCGGATCCGCCGGCCCACGTGCCGGCGCCGGCACCGGAGCCCACCTCCAGGGTCTCGCTCGTCAACGCCGCCGTGGTCGTGTCGAGCTGCCCCGATGCGGCGAAGATGAGCTCGCGCCAGGCGCAGATCGCGATCGAGAAGCTCGTCTCGCCGTGCACGCAGGTGCCGGGCGGCGCCGCGCACTTCGCGGCGACGCTGCTCCCGGGTGGCCGCATCGAGCTCGCGTCGCCGGCCGGTGATCCAGCCGAAGGCGTGGTCCCAACCTGCGTACTGAAGCACAGGCTCCAGCACACGATGCTCCTCGGCAAGCCCTGCATGTTCGACGTGCGGCTCGACGCGCGCCCTCTCGCCGCCCAACCGGCGCCAGCCCGGCAGCCGGACGGCGGACCGTGACGCGAGGTGGTGTAAGCGTCAGCCCGCCGCTTGCAGCGCGGGCCACAGCGCGTCGGCGCACATGCCCGGCGAGGCGGCTCCCGCGGCCGCCGGTCGTCACCGCCGACGTCGTGGCGGTGCCAGACGTGGTCGAGCCTCCGCCCGTGCCGCGCGGTCATCACGTGGAACGCGAGACCACCCTCGATGTTGGCGGGGCCCCTGAGCTGCCTCAGGTACCGGCCATCGGCGCTCAGGGCCCGACCTGGATCGACTCGGCGAAACGGATGGCTTCGTCCCGCGCCGCCGCCGATGGGGCGCGCAGCGCGGCGATCGCGTGGTCCGCACCGGAGACCTCGTCCGACTCGGTCCGCGCGCCCCAGGTCTCCGGGCGGTCGAAGGTGAGCTCCCACTGCACCGAAAGCCCGAGCAGCGTCCCCTCGCGGTTCCCCTCCTGCTCGCCGGGCGGCCGCGAATCGTCGGGATACGCATCGAGCCCGAGCCCGAGCTCGGTGGATTCCTGCGGGAACACCCCCCCGCGGCGAAAGAACAGGTGCGCCAGATCGTGGACTCCCGCGGTGCGCACGAGGAGCCAGCTCGGTGGTAGGCGAAACCGGAATCGGTGCGGACCAACGTCGGTGTCCACCTCCTGCCCGGTGCCGTACGCGAGCCGGCGCGGGCCTCGTGCCATCGACGCGACGAGCTTCTGTGCGAACAGCCGGCACTGGGGAAAATCGGTGATCGCTGCGGCCGACACGAACACCGCCACGTCGATCACATCCCGGTTTTCGTCGAGGAAGAAGCCCTGGGCGAGGGTACCTTGTCGGTCTCCGATCGCGGTTCGCGGATCAGGCCGGTCACGATCGTGGTCTCCCCGTCCCGACCCGGAATCGCGCGCACGTCGTGAGTGCCGCGGAAGCGCGTGACCGCGGCCGCGCGACGATCGAAGTGCTCATCGCCGCGGACGTAGGTCTCGCGGGCTCCGATGAACAGGATCGCGCCCTCCCTCGCCACCTGGACGTTGCCCTGCTCGGCGTGCGGGCTGGCGTCTCCGCCCGGAAGCGAGCGGACCAGGACCCGGCCCAGGAGCAGCGGGTGATCCTCGTCATCGATCTCGGACGTATTGAACGGTCCGCACGCGTGATCGGCGGCGAGCTCGGCCGCTGGCGGTGGCGGCGCGGGCGGTGGAAGCGAGGTCGTCGCGAGCCGCTCGGCCGGCGCCTGAAGGATCGTCGGCAACGCTCCGCCGCGACACCCCGTCAGGACCGCAACGACGCACCGGACGACATCGCGGCTTTCGACGGCGCAGTACGAGAGTTCACTGGAGCCTCCACCGCCGTCCGTACCTCTCTCATGGCGACGCCAAGCCTTCGTGCGTTCTCAGGGGCAGGCGAGCGGCCGGGCAAGGAACCAGTCGAGGATGTCGAGCGCCTTCTGGTCGCCGGAGAGGCTGGCGATCGTCTGCTGGTGATCGCCCGAGTAGAGATCGAGCTGGAGCTCCTGCCCGCAGCCGTTGAACGCGGTCGCGGTGTCCGACATCTGCCCCTCGGTCCGGTAGTCCCCGTCGCCGCCCAGGAAGTAGCCGGGGATGCTGCAGGGGGGGCAGCCGTTGTACGCGTGGTAGGCCGGCATCCCGCCGGCGATGAACGCCACCCCTGCGAAGCGGGAAGAGCGCGCCGGGCCGGTGTAACCGAGCCAGTAGGCGCCGCCCGAGTATCCGGCGAGGTACTCGGCTCTGGTCTCGATGTTGTAGCTGGCTTCGATCGCGGCGACCTGCTCGTCGAGCCACCCGAGGTTGCCGTCGGAGACGCGGTACTGCTCGGAGTCGAGCCAGTCGCTCCACGCGCCGTTGCAGCCCCGATCTGCGGGGCACGCCAGGGCGACAACGATGAAACCTCGGGCGTCGGCGGCGGCGCGCCAGAGGTCGATCGAGCCCGACGCCGCTGCGGCCGTGCCGTAGTCCCGCCCCTCGTCGCCGTGGAGGGTGACGACGAGCGGCGCCGGAACGCTCGGCGAGTATCCGGAGGGCACGTGGACACGGCAGTCGGTGCAGGGGCCGGCGCTGTCCCCGAGCGGGCCGCCGTTGCCGCCCGACGCCGTCGGTGACCCGCCCGAGCCGGCGGACGATCCCGCGGTGGCGTCGTCGCCCCCGGTGGAAGCCGCGTCGCCGGCACCGGAGCCGGAGGACTCCGACCCTCCTGCACCTTGGCTGCCGCCGCCGTCGCTGCCATCGGAGCCGCCCTCACCTTCGCTCTCGTCGTCGTCGTCGTCTCGGTCGACGCCGCCGTCGCGACAGTCCTCGCAACCCGCCTCGGTGCTCCCGAGCTCGCCAGGAGCGCATCCGGCGACCGGCACGATCAGGGCCAGAGCGGCCAGCCACATGCACGCGGGGTGGAGGCTCCGGGGCAGCGACCAGTTCATGAAGGCCCCTACTGGAGGAGCCGAGGGTCCTTTTGCCCCTTCGATGCGTCCGAGCCGCTCCTCGAGGGCCGCAAGGCGCCGGCTCAGGGTCGAGGTGTCCACGCCGAGCGCGATGAAGCGCGAGAGAGCGATGTGCGCCTCGTTCATGCGCGACATGCGCGCCGATTGCGACGCCGCGGTGCGCTCACCTCACCGCCACGGCCCGACGGCGCCAGTAGTTCGCGAGCGCCTGCTCGATGCGCTCGCGCTCGTACTCGTCCTCCTCCGCCTTGAACGTCAGGTAGCTCACGACCGCCACGACCTGCACCTCGGTGAACGCGCTGAACCTGGCCGTACCATGCTCGAACCAGGTCCTGTTCGGCTCGCCTGGCGCCCGCCAGACCTCGGCTACATGCACCACGACGTCCATGTCGTCGTCGGTGAAGCCGTGCAACAGGGAGTACAACGGCCCGAGCGACGACTGCCCTCGAAGGTCGCTGATCAAGAACGCCGGCAGGTGAAAGCGCATCCCCTCGGCGTCGAAGAAGGACAGGCTGCTCTCGCAGGACCGGAGCTCCGTCGGCGGAATCCTGCGCCAGTCGAGGTGCTCATCCTTCTCGCGGATGCTGACGAGCGCTTCCCGTGGCTGGTAGTCGTCGAGTCCCTGCCCCTCGCGGAGACCGACACCATCGCCCAGGACGACGCCACTGAACGCGGCCTCGATCTCGGCTATCACCGGGTCGGCGGACCGCGCCATGGCCTCCGCGTATCACGCATCCCTTGCGAGTCGAGCGGTCGAACCTCGGCGAATCGCTCCGTGCCGAGGAGAATGCACGCCCCGCGTGCGTCGAAGCGCACTGGGAGCACCAGGCGGCCCCGCGAGGCGAGGTCGTGGGCGAGCGTCTCGCGGCCCCCCGCGGTCGCCTGCAAGAGGAAGAAGCCGCCGCCGCCGGCGCCCAGCAGCTTGCCCCCCACCGCACCGGCGGCCCGGCCCTCGTCGTACAGCGCGTCGATCGCCGGATCTGACATGGCGGGCGTGGTGGCGCGCTTTCGGCGCCAGTGTTCGTGGAGAAGCGCGCCGTAGCCATCGAGATCATCGGCGAGGAGCAGGCGGTGGACCTGGTGGCCGATCGCGGCGATGCGATGCATCGCCTCCAGCGCGGCGCCCTCGTCGGCGAGCGCCTCCGCCTGGGCAGCGAGGACGGTGCGGGCGCGGCGCGTGGCGCCGCTGTGCACGAGCAGGAGCCGATCGGCGAGGCCCTCCAGCACGCCGCCCGGCGCGCGGACCGGCGCCACGTCGACCGCGCCGCCCGGCGCGAACGTCATGGCAACGACGCCGCCGAAGGCCGCGACCAGCTGGTCCTGACGACCGATGGGCTCGCGCAGGCGATCGATCTCGATCGCGCACGCCTCGTCGGCGAGCTGGCGCGCCAGGGGTACCGTCCCGCGGTGCGCGTGGAGCGCGGCGAGGAGCGCCACGGTGAAGGCGCTGGATCCGCCCAGCCCGCTCCCCGGTGGGAGCTCGGAGAGGCTGGTGATCTCGATCCCGGCGTCGATCGACATCATCGCCAGCGCCTCCCGCACGATGGGGTGGACGACCTGGCAGGCGCGATCGACGGCTTGCAGCCCCGCATTGACCGACGCCTCCAGCTCCACCGCCACGCGCACGCGACCGTCGAAGCGCGGGCCCACCGCGACGTGGACCCGCCGGTCGATCGCCGCCGAGACCACGAAGCCCCCGAAGCGCCCGGCGTAGGCTGGCAGATCGGTTCCGCCCCCCCCGAGCGAGATGCGGAGCGGCGCCGAGGCGACGATCACGCGGGCTCCGCGTCGAGCTCGCCGCATCGCACCGCGGCCTCGGCGTCGGCGAGGCCGCCGGGCGTCCCGATCTCGTAGAAACGCCGGTTCACCGGGAGAGCTGCCAGCCGCCCCTCCTCGGCCAGCGCCGACCACAGCCGACCGAGGCCCGCCGGCTCCCCGGGCGAGAGGCGCAGGAGCGCCTCGCGACGAACCGCGATGGCGCCGTAGTCGATGGCGTCGAGCGCCGCCGAGGCGCGCGCCTCCGCCGTCGCTGCGAAGCGCACGACCCTGCCGTCCTCGACCGCAGCGTTCGAGGGCTCGAGGGCGCCCTGGTTGCGCCAGGTCGTCATCACCGCCATCGCCCAGGGCGCCGCAGCGAGCGCTCGCACAGGTGCGGCGTGATCGAGGGGCAGGAGCGAGTCGCCGTAGGTCACGAGCACCTCCTCCGCGAGCACGCTCGCTGCACCGCGCAGGGCGCCCCAGGTGCCCATCGGCGCGGCGCCGTCGTCGACGTAGCGGAGATGGATCCCGAGGTCAGCGCCGTCGCCCAGCGCGGCCTGCACCTCGCTGCCGAGGTGGCCGACCGCGAGCACGGCCTCGGTGAAGCCCGCTCGCGCGAGCTGGCGGAGGAGCCGCACGGCGAAGGGTGTGCCGGCGACGTCGACCAGGAA
>JBKJLX010000191.1:0-10341 GCA_046596645.1 Polyangiaceae bacterium | reverse complement strand
TCAGGTAGGCCATCGTCTCTGCGCGAACGTCGAGCACGGTGACCTGCGCGCCCATGCCGATGGCGATGGTGGCCGCGTTGCGACCGACGATGCCGCCGCCGAGGATGACGACGCGGCCGCGGCGGGTGCCGGGCACGCCGCCGAGGAGCACGCCCTTGCCGCCGCGCTCCTTCTCGAGCGAAGTCGCGCCGACCTGCACCGCCATGCGACCGGCGACCTCGCTCATCGGCCGCAGCAGCGGCAGCGAGCCGTCCTCGTTCTGGATGGTCTCGTAGGCGACGCCGGCGACGCCCTTCTTCGCGAGCTCCTTGGTGAGCTCGGACTCCGCCGCGAGGTGCAGGTACGTGTAGAGGATCAGGTCCTTGCGGAAGTATGGGAACTCGCTGGTCAGCGGCTCCTTCACCTTGACCACCATCTCGGCGCCCCAGGCGTCGGCGGCGGTGGCGACCATCTTCGCGCCCGCGCGGACGTAGAGCTCGTCGGGGATGCTGGATCCCTCGCCGGCGCTCTTCTCGACGAGGACCTGATGGCCGTGCGCGGTGAGCGCGCGCACGCCAGCGGGCGTCATGCCGACGCGGTACTCGCGCGTCTTGATCTCCTTCGGAACTCCGATCAGCACGGTTCGCGCCTCCTTGGGCCACACCGACGGGCGCAGCGCGGTCGACCCTACCACGCGCGTCTTTCTGGACCCCAGCGCCACAACGCGGCGGCGCAGGCGTTCAGCAGCCCGTCTGACGCGGCGCGGCGTCTCCCAGGCCGGCTGGTTGCCTTCCTGACAGGGTGCGGCTTACCTTTCCCGGTCCCGAAAGGCTCGCGGGGGCGGCCGGAGCGGAGCGTCACCCATGTCCCAGAACCTCGAAGCACCTGACGCCAACCTGTTCCGCGGCCGGTACTGGAACGACGCCATCACCGTCAGCGCCGACTCCAACGCGCACCGGCTGGGGTCCAAGGGGCTCTTCGTCCGGTCGAAGGTGGTGGTCCCGGTGGGGGCCCTGCTCCAGTTCGAGCTGTCGGTGGCCGACGAGCCGCCGGTGACCGGCGTCGTCCGGGTCGTCGACCGCGTCTCGGCCGGCGAGGTCGAGGGCGAGCAGCCCGGGTTGCAGGTGAAGTTCGTCCAGATCGACGATCTGGCTCAGGCGAAGGAGGTCCTTGCGCGCCTGGCCGTCGCGACCACGCTTTCGGTGCCGCCTCCGCCTCCGCCCTCGGCTTCCGGCGTCACCCCGAGCAGCCTCGAGGCCGTCGGCGACAGCAAGACCGGCACCACCAGCAGCCGCATCGAGGCCGTCGGCAAGGGCTCGCGCAAGGGCAAGCGGAGCGACAGCCCGTCGAACGTCAAGGCAGTCAAGACCAGGAACCGCTCGGGGAACATCGAGGCCGTCTCGGCAGATTCTGCCCGGGAGGAGATGGCCGAGGAGGCCGCCCCCTCGTCACACGCCGGCGTGTGGGAGGCGGCGATGGAGCTCGACGACGAGTTCTTCGACCGCGCCCCTCCCCCGTCCTGGCGCCCGACCGACGACGAGCCGACGCCGGAGGCGATCCGCGCTGTCCGCGCCAAGGACCCCGTGTTCCAGGAGCGTCAGCAGAAGCTCCGCAGGACCTTCGGCACCATCCTCGCCGTCGCGGTGGTGATCGTCGCCGCCATGGCCGTTCGCTCGATGGCGGGAGGCGACGAGGTCTCGCCGCCGGCGCCGCGCCCGGTGGAGGCCGCGAAGCCGGTGGAGACGGCGCGCGTCGAGGCCGCGAAGCCCGCCCAGGCGCCGCCCGTCGAGACCGCAAAGCCTGCACAGGCCATCGCCCCGGTGGAGACCGTGAACCCCGTCGAGGCCGTCGCCCCGGTCGGGACGGCGACGCCGGCGGCGACCGCAGCCCCGGCCGAGACCGCGAAGCCCGCCGCCGCGGCGCCGCCGGTCGCCGCCCCGAAGCCGACGCCGCCGGCTCCGAAGCCCGCACCGCCGCCCGCCACGCCGGCACCGGCGCCGCCGAAGCCGAAGCCCGCGCCGCGGCCCCCCACGCCCTCGAGCGACCCCTACGAATGAATCGCGTCCGACGCCGCGCCTGACGGAGCATCGACACGAAGGCCCCGCTCTCGGTGGAGAGCGGGGCCCGCATGCGACCCGATCGTACAGCGCGGATCAGCGACCCATCAGCGGAAGCGGAACGAGCTCCACGAGCTGGACCAGCTGCGCGAGGTGACGCCGTTCTGCGTCGAGCCCTGGAAGCCCTTGAAGGTCCCGGTGCCCTCGATCATGACCCGGCCGCCGTTGTTCTTGAGCTTCCCCGCGTGGATGGCCGCCTCGCACACCGACGAGTCGGTGCTGTACTGGCCCTCGTTGCCGCCGTAGACGGTGTACGACGAGCCGCCCGAGGGGCGCTGCGGGCAGTTGACCGCGATCTGCTGGCCGGGCTGCGTCGAGGAGACCCCGGCCGAGCTGGCCGAGGCCTGCCACGCCACGTCCTTGGTGCCGGAGTCGCTGGTGCCCAGGACGGCGACGTAGCCCTTGCGCTGGGGGTTGGGGACGCACGGCTGCGTCGCCAGGTCCCAGCGGCCGCCGTTGATCTCCTCGATGTCGAACTCGGTGCGGCGGTTGCGCGCCTTGCCCGAGTCCGTCGAGTTGGTCTCGATCGGGTCGCGCTCGCCGCAGCCGACCGGCTCCAGACGGCGGCGGTCGATGCCGTTGTCCACCAGCCACTGCACGACCGACTGGGCGCGCCGTTCGCTGAGGTCCTGGTTGGACAGGTCGTCGCCGTCGCTGTCGGTGTGGCCCTCGACGCGCAGCTTGCTGATCTGCGGGTAGGCCTTGCCGGCGGTCGCCAGCGTCATCAAGAGGCCGATGTTCTGCGGCGTGTTCTTGATGGTCGCCGAGTTGGTGTCGTACTGGATCTCGCCCAGCACGTCGATCTGCGAGCCGGTCAGCGGCAGGCCGACCAGCTGCGGCTGCGCCGCAGGGGCGGGCGCAGGGGCCGGCGGGGGCGGGTCCTCGCGCTTGGGCTCGGGGGCCGGCTTGGGCTCCGGCTTGTTGACCGACATCTGAGCCTCGCCGGAGCAGGCGACGGCGCCGAGCGCCATCGTCGACACGGCGACGAATGAGAGAAGAGAGCGAAGCTTCATGAAAGAATTTCTCCGTCGGTGACGCGCTCCGTGGTTCACAGAGCCCCCCGTCAGCGGATGCTGACGCGCGTGCGCGAAATGACCTTGTGCGGGTGTCTCGGGTAGAGGTCGTGCAGGCGAACCTCGTGCTCGCCGTTGGCGCCGCTGGGGACGATCAGCTCGTCGACCGTCGCGCCTTGCTTGACGTAGTGCCAGGTGCCGTACGTCGAGTCGCTGTCGCTCGCCTTGGCCAGCGTGATCCAGTACTGCTGCCCGTCGGGCGCGTTCATCGGCTGCGTGAAGCGGATGAGGATGCGGTCGCTCGGCTTGTAGCTGGTGCGGTCGAGGCCGAAGCCCCCGCCGCTGCCGACGGCCGGCCCGGAGCCGCTGTTGACGTCGACGACCGCGACGTACCCCTTGCGCTGCGGGTTGGGCGCGCAAGGTGTCGTCGCCTGGTCCCAGCGCTGGCCGTTGATGTCCTCGATGTCGAACTCGGTACGGCGGTTGCGCTGCTTACCTTCCTCGGTCGAGTTGGTCGCGACCGGATCGCGCTCACCGCAGCCGACGGCGTGCAGGCGGTTCCGATCGATGCCGTTGGTGACGAGCCAGTCGACGACCGACTGCGCGCGGCGCTCGCTCAGGTTCTGGTTGCTGGCATCGTCGCCGTCCGCGTCGGTGTGACCCTCGACGCGGAGCTTGGTGATCATGGGGTACGCCTTGCCGGCCGTGGCAAGGGTCATCAGAAGGCCGACGTTGCCGGGCGTCTGCTTGATGGTCGCCGAGTTGGTGTCGTACTGGATCTCGCCCAGCACATCGATCTGCGAGCCGGTGAGCGGCAGGCCGACCAGCGCCGCGGGCGGGGGCGCCGGCGCGGGCGCGGGCGCTGGCGGCGGCGGGTCCTCGCGCCTCGGCTCCTCCTTCTTCGGAGGGGGCGGCTTGTTGACCGAAACCTGCGCCGAGCCCGAACATCCGAGCGCAGCAAGTGACGCCGCGAGGACGGCGACGCAGATGACACTTGCGGGGGTCTTCATGATTGCCCCGCACGGTATGAAAAGAATCCGCGCTTGGGAAGAGTCCGATTGCACCGCCGTCCGGCGCTGCTAAGGGCCGGAACGGCGCCCGTCAGACCGAGTCTCGACGCTTGAGCAGGGCCATCACCGCGGCCAGGGCAGCGAAGGTGATCCCTCCCAGGACCGCCATGGCCACCCAGGGGTGAGCGACCGTGGTGAAGCCGAGCCCGCCTCCACTGAGCGTGGCGTTGCGCACCTCCTCCATCGCACAGTCCAGCTTGCCGTCGACGATGCCGGTCCCCGAGTCGACGCAGGCCTCGATCTTCCACGCCTCGGAGAGCGTCCTCCGCTCCGAGGCCAGCAGGCCCTCGTAGGACCAGCGCGAGGGGGTCGCCGACATCACGATCTTGAGCCAGCCCTTGTTGGTCATCGGCACCATGCGGCCGCCGAGAACCACCTGGGGGATGAGCGCGATCGGGGTCAACGCCATCGCGGCCTCGGTCGACGTCACCGCGGTCGAGAGGAGCAGGCCGATGGCCACCGCGCACACCGCAGTCCCCGTGAGGAAACCCAGCATGTTCACGAAGACCATGGGGTCGTTGTTCCCCAGCCCCAGCGACACGTAGACGATGCCGAGGAGCACCGAGCACTGCAGCACGCAGAGCAAGGTGAGGAACGCGAACTTGCTCATCACGTAGTTGAAGATGGAAAGGTTCACCATCCTCTCGCGGCGGTAGATCGCCTGCTCGCTCACGATCTCGCGCGCGGCGTTGCTGGTGCCGAACCACAGCGCGGCGATGGCCAGCAGGTAGATGGCGCCGCCGTGGTCGGCCACCTTCGTGAAACGCTCGAAGTTCTGGAGGCACTCGGGCGCGAGGGCCTCGCCCGCCTTGATGGCGTCGGTCTCCACCCCCTGGAGGAGCTGCTGGCACCACATGTTCGGCAGCAGCGCCGGGTTGGAGAACACCGCGGCGATCAGGACCCCGATGATCGGCGCCTGGGCGAGGAGGATCGTCGTCCCCGCGATGTCGCGGCGCTTCAGCGTGGCGTAGCGCTTGGTGAGCAGGCGCAGCTGGCGCAGCAGCGGCACGTTGGCGCGCGAGGGCGCGCGCGTCTCGCTGGGCTTGCCCGGCTGGCGGGCGCCGCCGTACATCTTCCGGTAGACGGGGTTGCGCTCGTCGAAGTACTCGGTCCGCCACTGCGACGCCGCCGCCTGGCGCGCCGCCGAGCGATCGGGGAATCGTCCCGAGGCCATCGTGTCCTCCTCCCGCTTCTTGAGGAGGTCGAACATGTCGCGCGGGTTGTCGATCTTTTCGCCCTTGGTCGCGACGTAGCGCCCGAAGAAGTCGTAGCTGTCCTTGCCGGTGGGCCCGAAGTAGAGCGGCACGCCTCCGAAGCCCATGATGAGCGCGAGGTTGAACTTCTCGTACTCCTCGGTGGCGGGCTGGTGGATGGTGACGATGATCGTCTTGCCGTATTTCTTGGCGAGGTTGGCGAGGAGATCGATGAGCGCCACCGTGTCGTCGGCGGCCAGGCCGCTGGTCGGCTCGTCGAGGAACATGAGCGCGGGGTCGGTGACCAGCTCCAGGGCGATGTTGACGCGCTTGCGCTGACCGCCGGAGAGCACCTTCCGCTCCGGCTTGCCTATCTGCAGGTTCTTCACCTGCTCCAGGCCGAGGTCCTTGATGACCTGCTCGACGCGGCGATCGATCTCGTCCTCCTTGAAGTCGGAGGGCAGCCGGAACTGGGCCGAGTACTTGATGGCCTCGAACACCGTCAGCTCGGAGTGGACGATGTCGTCCTGCGGGACGTATCCGATGCTCCCCCGCAGCGCATCGTAGATGGCGTAGAGGCTCTCGCCGTTGACCCGCACCTGACCCGAGGTCGGCCGCAGGTAGCCGTTGAGCACCGAGAGCAGCGTCGTCTTCCCCGCGCCCGAGGGGCCCATGAGCGCGATGAAGTCCCCGGGCGTCGCCTTGAAGGTGACGTGATCGAGGAGGATCTTGTCCTGACCCTTGTTGTTGCGGTCGGGCACCTGGAGCACGAGGTCGAGGGCCTCGATCTCCACCAGGTTGCCGGACCAGTCGGCCCGGTCGGAGTCGACCCACACGCGGACGGCGTTGTTCTCCAGCCCCAGCCGGATCGCGTAGGGGCCAATGAAGATCTTGTCCCCCGGCGCGATGCGTACCGGGGTGCGCGGCGGCAGTCGCTTGCCGTCGACGTGGGTGCCGTTGACGCTTCCCAGGTCGGTCACCGCGAGCATGCCGTCGGCGGTCGGGGCGACGCCGACATGCCGGGTCGACACCTGCGGATAGGGCAGGACGATGTCGCAGGCCGGGTCGCGACCGATGACCGCCATGCGGCCGGACGCGGCGCCGGCGGTGTTGGTCCCGAGCTGCGCCTGGCCGAGCTGCATCTGCCCCAGCATCGTGCGGCCGCGCGACGAGGGGTCCGGCTCGGGGGCCAGCGACGGCGGAGCGAAGTCCGACGTCATCTCCGCTTCCATGAGCGAGGGGATCGCCATGGTGCGGTTGCCGAGGCCGGGGATGGAGGGTCCGCCGTCGCTGTTGCGCGGGCGGGACATGGCGAAGCTGAGCACCGGGACCTGCTCGACCCGGGTCCACTCGCGCGACCCGACCCCGCAGACGACGTCCTGCCCTGAGACCTTGCCGGTCGTGATCCACTCGAGGACCAGCTTGGTCGGGAAAGGGCCCGCGGGATGGCCCGCGGGGTCGCGCAGATACCAGTCGCTCATCCCGCGTGCCGGAGTACCCGATCTCGCCGCGGGCGGCATCGTTCCCGCGGTTTCGACGGGCGCTCAGGTCTGGCGGGCGCCCCGTCGGCGGCTCGCGGCGAGGAGCGCGAGGGCGGCTCCGATCGCCAGCGGGTGCGCCGGCCGCGGTCGTCGTGGGACCCCGCAGCCGCAGCCGCCGTCCGCTGCCTCCGCGCCGTCACCCGCCGCCCCCCCGGCACCGACGACCAGGGCGCCCCCGTCGTCGTCGTCGTCCGGGCGGCTCGTGGACCCGCCCCGCCCGGAGCTCTCGCCCCCGACGCCCGCCTCGCCCCCCGAGCCGGAGGCGCCGGTCGACCCACCGCCCCCGCCTCCTCCCGGGGTGGGCTCCGGCTGCGGCCCTGCGATGCGGATGGTCCCGTAGTACCGGAGGAGCCCCCAGCCGCTCTCGTCGGACCAGGTCGGTCCGACGGTCGCCTGCGCGGCGAAGCCATCGCCGGTCGAGCTCCAGCAGCGAACGCCGGCTGCGGCGCGCGCGCAGAGGTCCTCGCGGCCGTCGCCGTCGATGTCGGCGAAGCGGAGGGTGCGGAAATACTTGTGCGCATACCAGCCGGAAGCATCGGACAGGGCGGGCCCCGCGATGGGCGGCCCGAACGAGCCGCCGGTCCACCGCCAGCAGGAGATCCCGGTGTCCGACCGCCCGCACAGGTCGCGCGCCCCGTCGCCGTCGAGGTCGGTCATGCGCAGCGTCAGGTAGTTGGCCTGATCGCCCCAACCCGCCTCGTCGGAGAGCGCGGGGCCCTCCACCGCGGTCCCGAACCCGTCTCCCGTGGAGAGATGGCATCGGAAGCCGTCCGACGCGCGGCCGCACAGATCGGCCCGCCCGTCGCCGTCGACGTCGGCGAGGCGGATGGTGCTCCAGTACTTCATCGCGCCCCAGCCGCTGGCGTCGCTCCAGGCCGGGCCCTCGACCTCGGTGGTGAGCGCATCCCCGTCGGAGAGCCAGCAGCGCATGCCCTCGGCGGCGCGACCGCACATGTCGACGCGTCCATCGCCGTCCACGTCGCCCATGCGGATGGTGCCGAAGCGGCTCGCGGCGCTCCACCCGGCCTCGTCGGTGAGCGCCGGCCCCTCGAGCGGCGTCGCCTCGAAGCTGGCGCCGGTGCTGCGCCAGCACGCGAAGCCGGCGGGGCCGCGGCCGCACAGATCGTCATCGCCGTCGCCGTCGACGTCGGCGAGGCGCAGCGTCCCGTGGGCGCTGGCGGCGCCCCAGCCGGCCTCGTCGGTGAGCGCCGGTCCGTCGAAGCCGGCCCCGAAGGACTGGCGGCCTGATCGCCAGCATCGGATGCCGGCGTCGGTGCGCGCGCACACGTCGGACAGGCGGTCGCCATCGAGGTCTCCCATGCGGATGGTGGAGAAGTTCGCGGCGTCGTCAAAGCCGGCCTCGTCGGAGAGATCGTCGAGCTTCACCGGCTCGGCGTCGGCGGCGGCGCTGGCCAGCCGGCAGCGGAAGCCCGCGGCAGCGCGGGCGCAGGCGTCGGCCTGTCCGTCGCCATCGACGTCGCTGGTGGCGAGGCCGTCGAGCTCGTGCATGGTGGCCAGCGCCTCCTCGGTGCCGTCCTCGACGCAGCTGCGGGCCATCCCGGCGTCGATGCCGTTGCCGTGCAGGGCGAGGTGGTTGGCGACGACGCGCTGGCTCCCGTCGGAGGGCGCGTTGACCACGCCGTCGGACTTGATCCACATCGCGGAGGAGCCGCCGCCGTCGAGGTTCAGCGCGTCGTGAGCGCCGAGCGAGTGGAGGATCGCGCCCAGCCCCTCCACGGTGACGCCCTCGCTGACGCTGCTCCGCCCGTCGACGACCGCGACGAAGAGCGTGCGGCGATCGCGCGAGAAGCCGACGCCGGTGCGAGGGTTCAGGTCGCAGTAGTGCGACGCGCAGGTGACGTCGACGACCGCGCCGTCGCGCACGATCAGCGGGCGACCGGAGACCAGCTCGCTGACGCCCTCCGGCGGTCCGTCGAGCACCTCGCCCGGCCGGGAGAAGATCGCGCGGGCCAGGCCAAAGGCGACGGCGCCCTCCTCGGTGGTGTCGTCGGTGTCGGTCCAGCGGACGCCGTCGCCCACCGCCAGTCCGGTCGTGACGAATGTGGACAGGTTGAAGAAGTCGCCGTTCACCGCGACCTCGGCGTTCACAGCCTGGCCGAAGGCCGAGGGCGTCTGTCCCTTCTCGCCCGGCTTGGTCGCGCGCACGCCCACGCCCGGCGTGCAGAGATCCGCGACGATGGCGTGAATGCGCAGCGGCGCTCCCGTCGTCCTGTAGAGGTGACGCAGGCCGGGGTGAGGCTCGGTCCAGGTGTCGGCCGCCTGAGCGGCGCTCGCGCCTGCGAGGGTGCAGCCGAGGACGGAAGCCGCGGCGAGGCGGCCGAGGCTCGAGTGGCGACGCTGGGACATGGCGGAGGAGCCAGCGCTGCACCCGGCATGCCTGCCTCGTCTGGCGCCTGAACGACGCAGGGATCCCGGGGATCAGGCCCGGCGTGCGGGCGTGCGGCGAGAGCGCCTGGATCGCGGCGTCTCCACCGGACGCTTCTCCAGGCCGGCGCTCTGGGGGGGCCGCAAGGCCTCGGTCATGAGCGCCACGACCACGTCCTTGCGGCGGCCGAGTGGGTCCCCGCCGAGCGGCGGGGGGAGCAGCGCGTCGACTACCGGCGCGTCGACCGAGGGGTAGAGGATGAGGGATAATCCAGCGAGGACGATCTCGCGCGGCGAGAGGTCGTCGCGGATCTCCCCGGCTTGCTGGCGCGTCTCCACCATGTCGAGGCACATCTGGGTGAGGGGGCCGAGTCGCTCGCGCGCGCGGTCGAGGAGCAGCGTCGAGCCGGCGAGCGTCTCGTTGCGGACGATGGCGAGTAGCTGCTCGTTCGACGCGTAGAAGTCGACCAGCACCTCGACGAAGCCGCGGATCATGGTGTCGACCCCGTCGGAGCCCTCGAGCACCGTCGACGAGACCGAGTGCATGAGCTCGAGCCCGCGATCGAGCACCGCCTCGTAGAGCCCGCTCTTGTCGGCGAAATAGTGGTGGATCAGCGCCGGCTGCACCCGCGCCGCGCCCGCGATCTCGCGCAAGCGCGCGCCGGCGAAGCCGCGCGCGGCGAACTCGCGCTCGGCGGCGTCGAGGATGCGCGCGCGCGTCGCCTCGGCGTTGCGAGGCGCGCGGCTCTCGTCCTTGTCGTGGGGCGGGCGCACGTCAGTCCGGCACGATCACGCAGGCGACCGCCAGCGGCGCCGTGGTCGCGAGGAGGGCGTGGAGCGCGGCGCGGGAAGGACCGAGCATTGGTAGATTCAGCTTTCCGCCGCGTCGCCGCGGCCGTGAGCAAAACCCCCGTTCAAACCGTGCGTGCGGATTTCCCGCACACGGCTTACCGGTGGTCTCTCGGGTTGCCACATTACGCAGCCCCCGGGTAGCGGACGGTGCCTCGCAGGCGATGGAGCCCGAGGTTGAGAAAGTAGTCGCG
>JBKJLX010000178.1:0-10657 GCA_046596645.1 Polyangiaceae bacterium | reverse complement strand
GCGCTCTCCATGGGCGCGCTGGTCCGCACCGCGGCCACCCGCGCGACGCGGGGGACGGAGCCGAAGCGCGGGGCGCCTCCACCCCGGCCACTGCTGCGCCCCACCGGCGCTCCACCGGCGCTGTCGTGCGCGTCGGCGCGGTCCATCGTCGCCCAGGTCGACCGCTCCCTGGCCGCACCGCCGACGGCGATCGCGCCGCGCGATTTCGCGCGCGCAGTGGCCGACTGGCTCGACCCGCACGGCCTCTGGTCGGCTGCGCCCGACGCGCCGCCGGCCAAGGCGCTGCTGCGGGTGGCGCCCCAGCTCCTCGCGGAGCTCGGGGAGGCGAGCGGGCCCTGCGCCGCCGCCGAGCAGGTCGGCCAGGAGCTCGCCGCGTGGGTCGGCACGCTGCGGACGATCATCGACGACCGCATCGCCTCGACCGCGCCCCGCGCGGCGCCCACCGGCCTGACCTTCCGCTCGGCGTCGCTCACCCCGTTCGAGGACGGTGACGTCCTCCGCCCGGCGCGCGAGCTCGCGCCGAAGCTCGCCGACAACCTGGCCGAGGCGCGCGCAGGCTTCGGGCGGCCGGTGGCGCCCTACGTGGACGCGGCGGTGGAGCGGTACGCGCCGGAGCTCTCCGAGGCGCGCTGGACCGAGGTGGTCCTGGCCGCCTCGGTGCGGGCGTTCGTTCCTCTGGTCGATCCGCACGGCGCCTGGGCGCCAGCCGACGAGCTGACCAGCATCTACGACGTCGCCCTGGAAGGCGCGCCCCCGGCGATGCTGTGGGACGAGATGACGCGGACGCCGATCGGCATCCGCGTCGATCGCGGCGCCGCCGCGCCGCTCCTCGAGGGCGACGTGGTGCTGGCGGTGTCCGGGGTGCCGACTGCCGGGCTCAGCGTGGAGCAGGCGAACCAGCTCGCGATCGTGCCGCTCGGCGTGAAGGTGGCCGTGGTGGCGCTGCGCGACGGCGACGCGGTGCCGCGCCACCTGGAGATCGCTGCCGTCGCCGTGGAGGAGGACCGGACGTCACCGCGCGCGGCCGCGCCCTCGCTGCGCGTGGATCGGGTGGCCTTCGGCGAGGGGACGGTCGCGGTGATCGCGGTGCCCGACGTGCCCGACGATCTCGGCGACCGCATGGAGGACACGCTCTTCGACCTCCGCGGGCGGGCCGTCGGGGTGGTGCTCGACCTGCGCGGCAACGGCGGAGGATCGACCGAGGGAGCGCTCCAGGCGATCGCGCCATTCCTTCCCGGCGCGCCGCTCTTCCCGATGCGGCGGCGCGACGGCTCGCTGGAGGTCGATCGCGCCCCCATGCCGATCGGCCCGCGCTGGGAGGGCGAGGTCGCCGCGCTGGTCGACGAGGAGACCGCGAGCGCCGCGGAGATGATCGCCGCGGCGCTGAGCAGCTACGGCCGCGGGGTGGTGGTGGGCCGCCGCACCTATGGCAAGGGCTGCGCGCAGGAGTACCTCGACGACGACGCGGGTTCGGGCCTCCTCCGCCTGACCACGCTGGTCTTCGCGCGGCCCGACGGGCAGCCGATGCAGCGAGCCGGGGTGATGCCGGACGTGTCGCTGGGAACGCCGGCGCGCGGCGAGCGCGAGGCCTCGCTGCACAACGCGCTCGGCGCCTGGGCCGGACCCGACGTGCGGGCTGGCGATCATCAGCGGGCCGACTGGCCGTCGCACGGGGGGCGCGTGGGGCCCTGCACCGACGCGGAGCTGTGTCGTGCGCTCACCGCGCTCGGGTCGAGGCGCGCCGCGGCGCGCTGAATCGGTCGTCGAAGATTTTCACTTCTTGAAGATCTTGCCGAGGATCCCGGCGTCCTTCTCCTTCTGGTGCTCCTTGCGCATCGTCGAGAGGCGGATCTCGCGCAGCGCCTCGATGTTGCGGGGGTTGAGCTCGGCGACCACGCGGAAGTCGCGCAGCGCCTTGGCGTCGCGACCCGCCCGCTTCTGCAGGACGGCGCGGTAGTAGAGCGCGCGCTCGTGCTCGGGCGTCTTCCTCAGGATCCCGTCGAGCGTGTTGATGATGTCGTCGTAGAAGGCGGTGGTGGTGCCCTCCTTGATCGGCGGCGGGTCGCCGCGGCGCAGCGCCTGGAGCCACACCAGCAGCGCGACGTAGTCGATCTGCTCGGGGTCGGCGGCGACCGCGCGCGAGGCGAAGCTCTCCGCCGCGGCGAGGTCGTTCTTGCGCAGGAGGATCTCGGCCTTCTGGAACTCCAGCGCGGCGTCGATGACCTGCGCGATCTGGCGCTGCTCCTCCTCCGAGGCCTCGCCGGCGACCAGCTTCTGGTTGTACTCGGCCCGCTTCTGCGGGTCGTTCAGCGTGGCGTTGGCCTCGTTGATCTTGGTGAAGACCTTCTGTACGAGGTCCTTCATGTCCTGCAGCTCTGCCGGGACGCGGTCGGGATGCCACTTCTTCGCGAGGTCGAAGTACGCGTTCTGGATGTCACCAGCGCCCGCCTCGCTCTTCACGCCCAGGATCTTGTAGAGGTCCTCGCCGTCGACGGCGTTGGCCTTGGCCTCGACGCTGCGACGCTTGTCGAGGACGGGGCCCGGCCACCCGCCAGCGGGGGCGTTCGCGAGCGAGCGCGGCCCCACGGGGGGCGGCACCGACGCGCCGCCGCCAGTGTTGGGACGCCCCGGCGGCACCGAGGGGCCGGGAGGCGGCGAGGAGAGCTTCGGGCTCTGCTGGAACGCGGGCGGCACACTCTGCATCGGCGGTGTGCTCTGCATCGGCGGTGTGCTCTGCATCGGCGGTGCAGCCTGCATCGGGGGCCGCGTCTGTGCGGGCGGCGACGCCTGCGGCGGCGGCGGCGCGTACGCCTGGGGCGCGTACGCTTGCTGCTGCTGCGGCGGCGGCGGCGCGTACGCTTGCTGCTGCGGTGGCGGCGGATACCCCTGCTGCGGCGCCTGCGGCGGCGGCGCGTACGCCTGCGGCGGCGGCGCGTACGCCTGCTGCTGCGGTGGCGGCGGATACCCCTGCTGCAGCGCCTGTGGCGGCGGCGCGTACGCCTGCGGCTGCGCGTACGCCTGCGGCTGCGCGTATGCCTGCGGCTGCGCGTATTGCTGGTGCTGCGGCGCTTGCGGCTGCGCGTACGCCTGCTGCTGCGGCGACGCCGGCGGGGCGTACGCTTGCGGCTGCGGCGGGGGACGGAGCGCTGGGGGAGGCGGAGGGGGCGTGGCCGCCGACTGCCCCACCAGGCTCTGGAGCATCTCCTCCGCCGAGACGGCGACGGTCGCCTGCCCTCCATCGTCCGCGTCGGGAGGGGGCGCCAGCATGGCCCCGGGCTGCGGGGTCCTCGAGCCGGGCGGGCGCCCCGCGGGCTCGCCTGGGCGCGGCGTCGTCTGCTTGAAGTCGATGCCGAGGCCGGGGCCGGCGGCCGGGCGCGATCCCGACTCCGGGGGCGGCGTGACGTTGGCGCTCCGTGCCGCTGCCGCCTGGCGGATGGCTATCGGGCCCGGCTCCATCACGCCGCTCCGGCGCTCGCGCGGGGTGACGCCGATCGGGGGCTTGCCCGCCGCGCCGAGATCGAGGTGGCGGGTGATGGCGAGCGCGTACACCGTGAGCCGCACGATGCGCTCGGGGGCGACGTTGGCGCCGAGCAGCTCCTCGACGGTCTGCCGACGGATGCGGATCATGTCCGCGACCGAGGCCTCCTCCCGCGTGAACTCGAAGCGCGACGGCTGCGAGTCGATATGGAGGCCGATCGGGCGCCCGGCGATTCGACCGAGGATGGCCTCGACCTGCGGGTCTTCCGCGCGCTGGCGGACGCCGTTCATGATCAGCGCCAGCGGCTCGCACGGCGTCAGCTCGGGCCCGCCGTAGTTCTGGAGGAGGTTGGTGGCCTCGTAGAACGCGTAGCGCGTCTCCGCCGGCAGCTCGAAGAGGTGCAGCAGCTTCTTCACGAGCTGCGTCTTCAGCGCCTTCATGATCTGGTCGCGATCGATCGCGCCCTTGGAGACCAGGTAGCGCCCGTGAAGGACCTTCTTCTTCACGATGGTCATGAGGCTCTCGCGGAGCGTCGCCTCGTCGACCATCCCCAGCTCGAGCAGCACGCGATCGAGCGGCCAGATCATGCCGCCCGTGCGCACCTTGCAGGGCACGCCCTCCTCCAGGTAGACGCCGTGCGTCGTGCCGTCCGGCGTCTGAAAGACGCAGGAGCCCGAGAGCCGCTGGTCGAGCATGTAGACGAGCAGGTGCACGAGGGGCGTGCGCGTGAGCGTGCCCTCGGCGGTCGGCTCGCGGAGCGGAGGCGGTGCGCCCTCGGCCGCAGCGTCGGCCGGCGCCGGGGACGGCTCCGGGGCCGGCGCGGCTGCCGCAGCCACGCTCGCCGCGCGTACGTCGTGCACCATCTGCGCCGCCTGGTTGCCCCATGCCACGGCGCGGGTCGCCTGCTCCTCGTCCTCCTCCTCCTCCCCGCCGCCACGGGCGGACTCGAGGAGCGCGGCGACGTCCTGCGTCTGCACGATGACGGTGGCTCCGCCCTCGGCGTGCGGATCAGGAGGCGGCGGGTAGGCGTCGCCCGACGCCTGGCCGTGAGCGCCGTGTGCGTAGCCTTGCTGCTGCGGGTACGCGCCCTCGGCCTGACCCTGCTGCGGCTGATGACCGTAGCCTTGCTGCGGCTGCTGACCGTAGCCCTGCTGCGGCTGCTGACCGTAGCCCTGCTGCGGCTGCTGACCGTAGTCCTGCTCCGGCTGCTGACCGTAGTCCTGCTGCGGCTGCTGACCGTAGTCCTGCTGCGGCTGCTGACCATAGCCCTGCTGCGGCTGCTGAGCATAGCCCTGCTGCGGCTGCTGACCGTGGCCCTGCTGCGGCTGCTGACCGTAGCCCTGATGCTCCGCGTAGCCTTGCTGCGGCTGCTGCCCGTAGCCTTGCTGCTCCGCGTAGCCTTGCTGCGGCTGCTGCCCATGCCCCAGGTGCCCTGGCGGCGGCTCGCTGTAGCCGGGCTGCGGCTGCGGCGGATAGCTCGACGGCGAATACCCCTGCGCCTGGGGCGCGCTCCCCTGATCGTAGCCATAGCCCTGCGGCTGCGCGGCCTCCATCGCGCCGGGTGCGGGCGTGAACTGGGCTCGCGGCTGCGGCGTGAAGCCGCCCGAGCCCTGGGCCGCCTGCTGGGCCGCCTGCTGGGCCGGCGCAGCGCCCTGCCGCGCCCCGCGCGCCTGCGCGCGGGAAGCGTCGTCGGCTGCAGCGACCACGCGATGGATCCAGCGCTGGTGATCGGGCTGCCCCTCGACCGCGCCGAGGTCCAGATCGACGGGGCGGTCGTAAGGAACGCCGTTGCGGTCGAACACCAGCCGGACGCGAGGCAGGTGGTACTGCGACGGGTGCCCCGGCGTCTGCACCACGAGCGCGACCTCGCCGGTGGAGAGCTGGACCAGCGTGCCGGTGGGGAAGACCCCGAGCGCACCGATGAGGAGGCGCAGCACCGAGACATCCGCCGGATCGCGCGCCTCGGTCTCGAGCTGCGCGATCGCGTCGTCCGCGCTCATCGGGTCGAGGCCGGGCGCCGGCGTCAGCAGCTCGTTGAATTGCCGGGAGATGGCGACGATGCGCGCCTGCAGCGTCGTCGGGCGCAGGCCCTTGTATACGGGACCCAGCCGGTCCGCTCGGCGTGACCAGTGCGCCTCGTAGACGATCACGGTGCGCATGACGCTGGGTTCGTTGACGTGTCCCAGCGCGGTGAGGACGCCGGCAGTCGCCGCCGGCAGCTCCAGCTCCTGGAATTCGGCCAGCCGCGGCACCATGTTGAGGCCCGGGCCGCCGGTGCGGCCGGCCATGCCGGTGAGCCGCGGCCGCGCGGTGTCGAAGAGCAGTGCCGCCATGGCGATGCGCACCAGGAGGACGATGTCCTCCGTCACCTGGCGCGCCATGGTCACCGCGAGGATGGCGCTGTTGACCGCCTTGCCCGCGTCGTCCTGGTTGGCGTTGCGCGCGGCGGTGACTCCGAGGAACGCCGGCGTCTCCCCCTGCGAGAGGTCGACCAGCGTCTGCGCGATGCGCTTCACCTTCTGAGGCAGGTCGTAGCGACCCTTCAGAAGCTGGTCGTAGAAGCGGCGCATGATGACGACTGCCGACGCGTAGGTGCGGACGACCTGCTGCTTGTCGTCGAGCTTCTCCAGGACGAGGCCGCGCTTCAGGGCGCTCTCCGCCACCGGGCGCATGCGGATCTTCGGGGTCGGCTTCTCGAGGTTGGTGCCGCGCCCGCCACGCTGGGCCTCGGCGAAGGCGCTGGTCAGCGCGTACAGATCGGAGGTCTGCACGTTCTTGGCGATCGCCAGCTCGGCGAAGCCGAAGCGGCGCAGGATCTCGCCGAGCTCCATCGCGCCTTCGTAGGTCTGCCGGTTCGCCTTGAGCAGCGAGCCACCGACGAAGATCGAGCCGTGCGCGAAGAGGATGGAGACGTTCTGGCCTGTGCGCTGGCCGTAGTCGTTGATGGTGGCGGCCGTCTCCTCCACCTGGCGGACCACCGCCTGGTTGGAGAGCTCGTGCATCGCCGACTGCTTCACCAGCCGGAAGATCGACTGCACCACGCGCTCACCGAGGTCGCGCGCCTGGATCTTGCGCGCGTTCTCACCGATGTTCTCGGTGACGACGTCGAGCCTCTGCACCATCAGAGGATCTCCCCGTTGGCGCCCAGGCGCCTACCCAGCCGCGACGCAATCGCCTCCGCCGCGACCTGAGCCGCGTCACGGAGCACCTGGGTGTTCCACCAGCGCCGCTTCGTCGCTGCCAGGACTGCCTCCAGCGCTTCCATGCTGCGTGCCGACTGGCCGAGGAGCTCGGCGCAGAGGGCGCGCGTGGTCTCCAGCGCCTCGTCCACCAGGAGGCCGTGCTTCTGCACGATCTCGATGGCGAGCTGCTCGGCGCGCGTCTGGTTGAGGACGAAGAGCGCGGAGAGGATCTCCTTCCGCTCCTGGACCGGGAGGTGGTTGAAGCCCTGCTCCTGGACCCGCTTGACCAGGAGCGGCCCCGCCGTGCGCACCTGGTCGAACGCCATCGCGCGCAGCGCCGCCGAGCGCAGGTTGGGGTCGGGAGCGTCGGCCAGGCGCGACAGCTCCTGGTGGAGCTGCTCCGGTGTCTGCGCCAGGCAGGCGATCGCCTCGCAACGGAGGTGAGGCTCTGGCGACTGGGCGAGCTGCTGCAGCGTCGCCATCGACTGCTGGGAGCGGATGTTGGCGAGCACGCGCAGCAGCGGGCGCATGACGTCGATGGCGAGGCTCGGCATCCGCGCTGCGAGCTCACCCTCTCGACCGCGGACCGCGCGCTCGAGGTAGCCGAAGAGCGTCTTGCGCATCGGCTCGTGGTGCACCTCGTTGATGGTGGCCAGCACCGCCTCCAGGTGCTCACCGCCCAGCTCCGCGGTGACACGCTGCAGGCCGGCGTTCACCTGGTCGAGGTCGACGGCCGAGCCGCCCAGGGGCCCCGCCACCAGCTGGTTGGTCGACACCGGGCGCAGCGCCTCCCGCAGGAGCAGCCGGAAGGTGTCGGGGGCGAACATCAGCTTGGTCATCTCCCCGCGCGTCGCGCCGGCCTCGCGCGCGCCGTTCGCCTCGACCGCGCGGGTCAGCGCGTCGTGCATGGAGAACGCGACGTCGAAGCGTCGGAGGAGCACCTGATCGCGCACCGACGAGTCGAGGGGGGCGACCACCAGCTGCAGATCTCCGCGCTTCTTGGCGTCGATGAGCGCGTCGGCCAGCACCTCGACGTAGCGCTCGCTCCAGCGGTCAGCGGTCATCGCCAGCTGGGCGCCGATGGCCTTCTTCGCCATGGGGTCCAGCGCCAGCGCCTGCGATGCCAGCTTGGAGGCGGCGAGCGCGGCTTGATCGGTGTGCACGTTCAGCGCGGCGGCCTCGGCGCGATTGATCTTCTCGTCGGCGGCGCGCGTGGCGACGTTCTCCACCTGGTCTGCCTCGTCGTAGAACGCCTCGCGGTCCGCGGCGTCGCCCTCGGCGAAGACGTTGATGACGTCGTACTGGACGTGGGTCAGCCGGCGCTCCCACAGCGCCGAGGCGACGTCGTCCTCCGGCGTGAGATCGCGCGCGGGGTCGATGAGGAGCACCTCGCAGAAGCCCTTCAGCTCCTGCTCGGTGACGCCGGCGCGGAAGCGCATGCTGCGCACGCCCGCCGCGAAGAGGTTGTAGGGGATGACGTCGAAGGGCGCGGTCGGCTCCCACACCGTCTGGTTGCGGTGGAGGAAGGAGTACGGCTTCAGCGTCCAGTACACCTCCTCCGGCGCGGCTCGCAGCGCCTCCATCACGCCGTTGAAGGCGACGCGGAGCTTGTTGTCGGACTCGGGGTGCCCCCACCCGTACTGGCGCACCGCCGGCAACAGCTTCTCCATTCTCCGGAACATGTCGACCAGGCGCTGGACCGCCGGGTCGTTCTCGTCGATCGGGAACTCCTCTACCGGCTGCGCCGCGAGCGCCTGGCCCGCCGCCGGCTGCGGCGTCGCCGGCATCGCCGGGACGGCCATGGCGCTGCCCGGAACGGGCGTCGCCGCGGGCGGCGCCAGGGGGGGCTGCTGCACCGCGGCCGGGGGAGCGCCGAACTGGGGCGCCGCGGCGGTCGCCGCCGGCATGTTCATCTGCGTGGCGGCGCGCGGCGGCTGCACCCCGGTGGCGACGATCCCGTACCCGAGGAGGATGCGCGCGATCTCCTCTCGCATCGCCTCGGCGTCCGCGAAGCGATTCCGCGGATCCCAGGCCAGCGCCCGATCGACCAGCGAGATCACCTCCACCGGCAGCTCGGATCCGACGCGCGCCAGCGAGGGGGCAGGCTGGGTGGCCGCCAGGATGAAGGCCTCGTTGTCCGACCGGCCCTGGTGGAGGCGCTGCCCGCTCAGGATGGCGTAGAGCGTCGCCCCGACCGAGAAGAGGTCGGCGCGCCCGTCGATGGAGTCGGTCAGGCCCATCGCCTGCTCGGGGGCCATGAAAGAGGGCGTCCCCAGGGCGGTGCCTGCGCGCGTCTTCTCGCCGCCGGCCTCGCGCATGCGGGCCACACCGAAGTCGAGGACCTTGGTGATGCCATCCTTGGTGACGAAGATGTTCGCGGGCTTGATGTCGCGGTGGACGACGCCCGCCTTGTGGAACAACCCGAGGGTGTCGAGCATCGAGTCGGCGATCTGCAGCGCCTCGGGCACCGGGACCCGGCGCTCCCGCCGCTTCCACAGCTGCTGCAGGGTCTCGCCCTCCAGCAGCTCCATGACCAGGAACGGCTCATCCTGGTCGGTGACGTCGTCGTCGAGGACGCCGACGCGGCCGATGGTGTCGACCTTGTTGGCGACGTAGCCCTCGCGGAGAAAGCGGTCGCGGATCCCCGCGTCGCGCGCGAACTCCGAGTGGAGCACCTTGAGCGCCGCGCGCGACCCGTTGCGATGGGTCGCGCCGTAGACGGAGGCCATGCCGCCGACGCCGAGGAGCGAGTCCAGGCGCCACTTGTTGTTGATCGTCTGGCCGATGCGCGCGCGAGCGCGCGTCTTTTCGTCCTGGAGCTCCGCGGCGGCAGCGGACGGGTTGGAGAGCTCGGCCATTCGACGGGTCCGACCGGCAGCGTTCGGAGATGAAGGAGAGGCCTGCAACGGTATCACCGAGCCGGGCGACGTGTGCGGAATGTCACCGCGTTCGTCGGCGTCGGTCTGCCTCCGCCGCCCCCCGCTATTGGGCGTGGGTCAAGGTGCGAGAGGACGCACCAGGTGCCGACACGCCGGGGCGTCGAGCACCACGTGGACGCCCTCGTTGGACGGGACGGCGCGGTTCCAGGCGACGGTCCCCTCTTCCGACCCGGTGAACACGTCGACGTGCCGGCCGACGACCTTCAGCCCGCGGTCCTCGGCGATGAAGCACCCGTCGTGGTTCGACCCGTCGAGGCGGCGCAGGCCCTGGTACTCGGGGATGAGGAGGACCGTGCCCAGCGGCACCAGCGCGTCGTCGACCGCGACCGATCGGAAGGGCGAGATGGCGCCGCCGGTCGCCCCGCGGCCGTGGGGAAACTTCGCGGGATCGAGCTTCTCGAAGCAGATCTTCTGATCGGTGCGGGGGCAGACCGCTGCGCAGGGGCAGTCGCGCTTCGCGAAGCTGATGGTGGCGCCGCTGGCCAGCTTGCCGCTGCCCTGCACACAGACCCTGTCGTGGAAGTCCTTGGGGACCTTCGCGATCGCCTTGCAAGTGGCGTCGAACACGACCGCGTCCCGGGTGCCAGGCTTCTCGTGGGGAAAGTCGTAGTAGGTGTTCCGCCAGGGCTCGTCCTGAGGTCCAGCGTCGGAGGTGCGCGGGCGCTGGCCGGTCTGCGGTGCCGGCGTGGGCGCGGGGGGCCGGTCGTCGACCCAGCCGCGCTCGCGCTCGTCGGGAGCGAGCGGGCGCGACGCGACGCCGCGCACGAAGCTGTCGCCCGACGAGCAGGCCGCCGCCGACGCGAGGGCGGCACCGAGGATCGGAAGCCCGGGGAAGAAACGCATGCTCATGGCGCGCCGGCGGTCAGCTTCGCACGGACCAGCGCCACGACGCGCGGCTCGGCGAGCACCATGACCCGCGGGCCGCCGAGGAGCGTCACCGAGGCCGCGACCGCGGCGCGCAACGAGGACGGGGCCCCCGTGGAGACCGTGAGATCGGCGCCACCGGTCGCGACGCCTCCGCCGCGCTGGAGGCCCTTCTCGGCGCCCGCGGTGACGCG